>CAIPFK010000182.1 GCA_903864315.1 uncultured Burkholderiales bacterium
CTCTACGCGGGCAAGATTTCACTGCAATTGGGTGCATCGGCTCGAGCCCACTAGCCCACTAGCCAGTAGCCAGCCCATCCCCCAGGGCTTGGAGCGTCACCGAGGCGCGTCAGCTCTAAGCTCATTGCCCTTTGAAGATGGCAGGACGCTTTTCTTTGAAGGCCTGGATGGCTTCCTTGTAGTCATCCGTGGACTGCACAACCGCCATGTGAGCCGAGACCGAATCCAAACTCGTTTTGAGATCGGTTTTCAAGGACTGGTAGGTGATTTTCTTGATATCGCGAATTTGGACCGGTGGGCCGTTGGCGATTTTTTCAGCCAACACCATGGCTTGATCCCAAAATACCGCGTCGTCATGGACATGCGTGACCACGCCATGGTCAAGCGCTTCTTCGCTGGAGATGAAGTCCCCGGTCCACATCCACTCAAGCGCCCTGGCCGTTCCCACCAAGCGGGGTAAAAAATAGCATCCGCCGTTGCCGGGGATGAGCCCAACTCGAATATAGCCCATGGAAAACCGAGCACTTCGACTGGCAAGGCGGATGTCGCAGCCCAGGGCCAAATCCATGCCAGCACCCACCGCCACGCCGTTGACCGCAGCAATCAAAGGCTTTTCAAATTGCTCAACGGCAAAGGCCACTTGGTGCGTGACCTTTTGCAATCGCATTTTTCGCTCTAGCGGTGTTGGAACACTTGCCACACCGTCATTGGCTCGTCGACCCAAATCTCCGCCCGAGCAAAATGCATCGCCAGCACCCGTGATCACAAAGCAACCAATGCCAGGGTCATTGTTGGCCATGTCCAAGGCGCTTTTCAATGAGTTGAGCATTTCTTCGCTCAAGGCATTTTTCTTGTCAGGACGATTGAGTTTGGCAATCATCACCCGATGGGTTGTTGTAATTTCCAAATCAGCCATGGACTATTCCTTGGTTAAAAAAAGTGATGAGCGGACCATTTCGCCCACTCAAGCCTTGAGCGTTCGATGGCGAGCGTGCTCTTGCCTGGCCTTGTCCAAGGATGCCTTCAAGGACGCATTGATCCAACGCTTGTTTTGAGCAAATGCCTTGGGGTCCTTGTTGCCCAACAAATCCGCCATGCTGCTTGCAACCCGAACCAAGTCTTCGCGAGACGCCAGCGCATGGACAAGCCCCTTGTTGCTGGCTTCTTGTATGGGCATTTTACGTCCGCTTTGAATCAAATCCAGGGCCAGCGCCCGCCCCCCAACATGGGTCAAGATATCAATGCCAGAGAATGAAGCAATGCCAATGTCAATCTCTGGCAGAGAAATGCTGGCCGTGTGAACGGACACACACGCATCGGCCATCAAGGCCATCATGGCGCCGGCTCCAATGGCAGCGCCATTCAACACCACCACCAAGGGTTTAGCGCTGTCCAAAATGGCATCTTGCAAAGCGGCCAGAGCATGGGAGCGACGGCTCCTTTGCTGCGTGGCGTCAAGACCCTCGGGTTTTTCATGGATATCAACACCAGCGCAAAATATCTTTTCACCAGCAGCCGTCAGCACAATGCTTTTGAGGGCGTCATTTGTTTGTGCATCAAGGATGGCCGCGGTTGATTTTTGCATCATCTCCACGGTCATGGCGTTGGCTTTTTGTGGCCGGTTGAGCGTCAACCACAACTGACCAGCGACATGAGCGCTCAACAATGGAAGCTCTGTGGTCGCTGAGTTCACTTGATTCGCTTTGTTGTCCATCGAATGGTCTCTCATGGTCTTGGTCACAGGACTGGGCCCGCAACCATATTTAAAAACACCTCAGTCCTGGCCACCGAGAACAATCAACGCATCCGCACCCACGACCCCTTTGGGCAATACAAACAAGGGGTTGATGTCAATTTCCACGATGTGCTCCTGGTGTTCAAAGGCAAAGTGAGACAACAACACCAAGGCGTTGGCCAGCGCAGGCACATCCAGACTTTGGCGGCCCCGTGCCCCTTGGAGGATGGCAAAACACTTGAGCTCGGCAATCATCTCCATGGCGGTCTGAGTCCCAAAGGGTGCCAATCGACATGACAAGTCGGACAAGACTTCGGTATAAATACCACCGGCCCCCACGACCACCACGGGGCCAAAAACCTGGTCCTTGATCACCCCCACAATCATCTCAAATCCGTCTTGAATCATTGGGGAAATCAGCAAGCCTTCCACCCGGGCTTTGGGGGCACGTTGTCCAACACTGGTCAAAATGTCTTGGATGGCTTGGCTCAATTCTTTGGCACTGCCAACACCGACTTTGACCCCCCCCACTTCGGTTTTGTGGGGGATGTCTTGGGAGATGACCTTGACCACGACAGGGTAGGAGGGAGCAGCGGGTGACGCTAATTCTTGCAAACCCAGCACCACATCCTCGCCAAAGGGGATGCCAATGCGAGAGAGAATGGACTTTGAGCTGACTTCAGTAAGCAGCTCTTGCGCCAAGAGCGCATCCAAACCCTCAAGCTTGAAAGAGAGACTTGAATACGCATTGTCCTCATCCATGCGCATGCGTTCTTGGCATTGGCGGTAACGCAGCAATGCGCCCATGGCTCTTGCGACCCGCGAAGGAGAAGACAGCACAGGAATTCCCGCTTGGGCCAGCACTGTCTGAGCATTGGAAAACTCCTCCTTGGGCGCACTGGAGAAAATCATGATGGGCTTGACTGTGGTCTGAGACACCCGCGCGAGCACTTGTGCCGCGGCCAAACTGCCGGACTTGCCGGTCGTGGCCAAATTCACACACAGTGAATCGACCTGGGGATCCTCCAGCACGGCGTGCAGGGCTTTCTCAAGTTTTTCTTGATTGGCCATGGAGAAATAACCTGCAGTCAAATCAATCGGGTTGTGAACTGCGCCCATGTGGGGAACGACCAAGCTGAGTTTTGTTTGAGTGGACTCTTGCAACTCAACCACATTCAATCCAACCCGCTCGCCAGCATCGGCAAAGACAATGGCAGACCCGCCCGATACGCCCATCACAGCGACACCATTCGAGTTTGGAAATTTACGAGGAGCAAACGCTTGCAAGAAATCCACCGCATCGCTCAGTTCTTGAATTTCAACAATACCGGTCTGTTTGAAGAGGGCTTGATAAAAATCGTATCGCCCAGTCATGCTCGCCGTGTGCGAGGCAGCGGCCTTGGCGCCTTGCTCAGTGACGCCCCCTTTCCACAGGAAGATGGGTTTGCCCACCTTCATGGCTTGGCGACCCACTTCAAGCAATGCACGTCCGTCGTGAACACCCTCGATATAGACCACGATGCTGCTGGTCAATGCATCAGCAAGCAAAGCCTCAACCAAATGCACTGAGTTGATATCGCTCTCATTGCCAGTCGCAATCACATGCCGAAAGCCAATCCCCTGCTCGGCACAGGACAAGGCAATGCTGTACCCGAAACCACCACTTTGTGTGACCAAGGAGACGCCACCCGCCACCAGTTGAGGGGGTCGTGTCATGCTCCCAAACGCAGCAAAGACATTGGCATGCACATTGACAAAACCCAAGCAGTTGGGCCCCAAAATTCGCACACCACCCGCCTTGGCGGCTTGCAAGACGGCTTTCTCTAGCGCAATGCCAGACTCACCCGTTTCTCGAAATCCTCCACTCAAGATCAACACAAATGGCACGCCTTTGCTTGCACACTCTTGAACGATGGGCAAAACGCCTTTTGCGGGCACGCCAATCACCACCAAGTCAATCTCACCGGGGACAGCCAAGACCGAGGAGAAACACGGCAAGCCTTCAAAGGCCTCATACTTGGGGTTGATGGGATAAATGGCGCCAGCGTAGTCATTCTTGATGAGTGCGCACACCGACTGGGAACTCGGTCTGGACAAATCCTCAGACACGCCCACCACAGCGATCGCTCTTGGATCAAACAATTGCGTAAAGTCGTTCATGAATACTCTTAAATTTCCACCAACTCGAAATCAGACTTTGGCACAGAACAATCGGGACAAATCCAGTCCCCTGGCACATCGGCCCACACTGTGCCAGGTTGGATGCCTGCTTCAGGCATGCCCATGGACTCGTCGTACAAAAAGCCACACAAAACACAGACCCAAACCCTCCAGGGTGTCGGCGCAGATGCAGACACTGGGGGCTGGCCGACATCATTCGAGGGAATGATCAGATTGGGCAAATTGGTGGAATTGATGGGATGGGTCATGAACAAAATTTCCCGATCATTTGAGGTTTGTTGTGCAAGAAAAGTGGGCCTGGGTATACAACGACCATGGCAAGAAGTTTGGCCTCATCAAAATGCAGTCGAGCGCAACTCGCGAAGCGTCTCACCGCTCAAGAGCAAGGCATTGAGCAGTTCTGCGGGTCTCCAGCGCTCTCCGTAATGGGCATGCCACTGCGTGATTTGTCGGTGAAGTTCTTGAACGCCCACTGTATCGGCCCAAAACATCAGTCCGCCGCGGTGTCTGGGAAAACCAAAGCCGTAAATCCACATCACATCGATATCACTGGCCCGATAAGCTTTTCCTTCTTGGAGAATTTTGCATGCCTCATTGACAGATGCAAAAAGCAAACGTTTGAGGATTTCATCATCACTGAAGACTTTTTGCTCAACGCCAAGTTCGCGGTTGAGAGCCGTGATGATGGGCATCAAGCCTTCATCGATCTGGGGGACCCTGCTGCCGTCTTCATAACGATACCAACCGAGCTTGGTTTTTTGACCATGGCGACCCAACTCAACCAAGTGGTCAGGGACATGGAGTTTGCGAAAATTGGGGTTCGCAGCAGCGCGTCTTTTGCGGGTGTCATAGCTCACATCCAATCCCGACAAATCACTCACTGCAAAAGGCCCCATGGGATAGCCAAACTCTCGCATCACTTGATCGATGTGATACGGAGACGCCCCTTCTTCAAGCAGCAACATGGCTTCGCTCACCAATGCGGCACGACTTCGGTTGGCCGCAAAGCCATCACAAGTGCCCGACAACACGGTGACTTTTCCAATATCACCGCCCATTTTCATGGCCCGCGCAATCACCTCAACCGAGGTTTGATCGCCTTTGACGATTTCACACAACTTCATCACATTGGCTGGCGCAAAAAAATGCGCCCCCGCCACATCGTGGGGTCTTTTTGTACATTGGGCCATGGTGTTGATGTCAATGGCCGACGAGTTTGTCAAGAGCAAAGCGCCAGGCTTCATCACCGCGTCAAGTTGAGTGAAGACCTCTTTTTTCAAATCAATGCGCTCAAATACCGCTTCAATGACTGCATCGCATTGGGCCAAATCGGTGTAGTTCAAAGTGCCCTGGATGAGCTTGAGTGCCTCATCCATTGCTGACTGGGTGAGCTTGCCGCTTTTGACACGGGCAGCATACAGTCCCGCGATTTTGGCCAAACCGCGCTCCAAGTTCTCTGGACTGGCTTCCAACACCGTCACCGGCACCCCCCGATCAGCAAAACACACCGCAATGCCGCTGCCCATGGTGCCAGCGCCCACGATGGCCACTGAAGCCACACGGCTAGGCTCATAGTCAGGTGGCAGATGAGGAACTTTTTTGACCTCTCGCTCAGCAAAAAAAACATAGCGCAAGGCTTTGGAATCGGCAGAGTTCTCCAGCTCAGCCATGTGGGTGCGCTCGAGATTCAAACCTTCCTCAAAGTCCATGAACAAGGACGCCTTCACACACTCGATCACACAGTCATGAACTCTCAAGCGACGCGTCTTTTGACTCAAAGCATTGTCAAGCAAGGAGAGCATTTGAGGATTGGCTCTGGCCGCGTCAAGACACGTCATTTTCTCACTGGTGCGAGGCATGGGCCTCAAAGCACTGATCTTTTGAGCAAACTCAATGGCCGCAGATTTCAAATCTTTCGCATCGACAATTTCATCCAATATCCCCAAATCGAGCGCCTCTTTGGCTGCGATATGCCGAGACGACAAAATGATCTCAAGGGCGAGCTCCGGTCCAATCAACCGAGAGAGGCGTTGTGTACCACCGCCAGCGGGCAAGATGCCCAACTTCACCTCCGGCAGACCCACTCGCGCACTCGGCGAGCCAACTCGGTAGTGACATGCGAGAGCGTGCTCCAAGCCACCACCCAAGGCGAACCCGTTGATCGCGGCAACCACAGGTTTTTGACTCGACTCCAGCGCTTTGGCGCTCACATGGGTGGAGACAGGGCGGGCTTTCCCAAACTGCCGGATATCAGCACCCGCGATGAAATTCTTGCCTTGACCCATCAAGACGAAGGCGAACACCTCGGGGTCTTCATTGCCCAAGCGCAAAGCCTCGATGACGCCCTCTCTCACCCCAGGGCCCAACGCATTGACGGGCGGGTTGTCAACTGTGATCACACCCACCCCACCGATTTTTTCGAACCTCACATTTTGAAATTCACTCATGCCGCGTCCCATAGTGCATCAACGCCAAGCCAGCGTTTTGGCCTCATCACGCTGCTAAAAATAAAGGCGCGAATTGACGATTTTCATTCAACAATGTTATCATGAGTTTTGTTCTACAACATCGGTTTCAGTGGGTGAAACCATGGTGTGCTGGCATGATTGTTCTTGATCAATTTCCCAAAATCGATCTGACAAACACCGAACAAAACCGAACAAGAAATATCTCAGCTCCACGCTCTTTTGGGCCAGCTCGACTGGTCTCTTAGCGCTGCTAGACCATGAACCAGTTTTCACCAACACGCAGTGACCCGATGTTGCAACCAATCTCCTCCCCAACAGAACGCATTGCCTTGTACAGTGCCGTTGATGACACACTGACGCACTTCGAGGTGCATCCTGAAACGGGCTCTCTGACGCAGCACGGCAGCATCACCATCAAAGCCAAGGTTCAATACGCTTGGAAGCATCCTCAACTCCCCAGGCTTTATGTCTCGAGCAGCAACGGTGGACCTCACAAAGTGTCGGACTGCAACCATGTGAGCGCTTTCACCATTGAGTGCGATGGCTCTTTGACTCCACTTGGGCAAGACGCGGTGCTTGATCGACGCGCAGTCCACATGTGCATCGATCCAAGCGGTCGGTTCGCCATCAATGCTCACAATTACCCGGTCTGTGGCCTGAGTGTGCATGAGCTCAACCAAGACGGCTCGATCCAAGAAAAACTGCCCGAGGTGAGCCACCTCCACTATGGAATATACCCGCATCAAGTGATGACATTTCCCTCTGGTCAACACGTGATGATTGTCGACAGAGGCAACAAAGCGAGCGCAGACAAGCCCGAAGAGCCTGGTGCGCTTAGAACTTACCGATTTGACAATGGCATTTTGTCTCAAGCCCAAGTCGTGGCCCCCCATGGTGGGTTTGGCTTTGGACCTCGGCATGTGTCCTTTCACCCCAAGGCGCCTTGGGTCTATGTTTGCGACGAGCGTTTCAATCGCTTGTACATGTTTCGATTCAAAGACGATCAACTCGAGCACCAAGCCGCTTACTGCCAAGAAATCCTCATGCAGCCCAACTTGGTGAGACCACGTCAAATCGCTGGCCCCATTCATGTCCACCCCAAGGGGCACGTGGTCTATGTTGCCAATCGCTCGGATCACAGCATTGAAGAAAATGGCGTCAACGTGTTCAATGGCGGCGAGAACAACATCGCTGTTTATCAAATCAATCCTGAGAGCGGTAGACCTGATTTGATTCAACACATCGACACGCAGAGTTTCCATGTGAGAACCTTTGCCATTGATCCCAACGGTCGATTTCTCATCACGGCCAGCATCAAGCCTTTGTCCATCAAAAAAGAAGGTGGACTTGAAGTGATTCCGGCAAGACTCACGGTGTTTAGAATTCTTGTCGACGGTCAACTGGAATTTTTAAGTACGCATGACATTGCCACAACAGGCCATCAAATGCAGTATTGGGTTGGAGCGGCCAACACCGTCTGAGTTCATCCCCAGACTTGACGATGCTCCAGTCTGTCATTTCTTCTCTCTCATGCCAGGCATTGGTACTAACCATTGCTTCCTGAGCTTGGTAAGTGCCTAAAATTAGGGCATCCCCCAGCGCTTCATACCTCAACAGGCGGCGGGCCAACCATGTGAGCCCGTTGAGCTCCTGGACTCAGACCTTGATCCCCTACTCTGAACTCCTCTCCAACTTCACTCTTTTCTCCCAACACCCACCATGAAAAAACTCATCGGCAAAGTCCCCCCCGAAGCCGTCAAATTCCTCGAAATCCCACGCTTGCCAGCGTCTCTGATTGAGCGCTTCAAAAAGCTAGAAGACCTGAGCGGAGACTTGTCGGACGCCATGGATCTCATCGGCATTGAAGGGGTTGTGCCTGCAAGCGTCTTGAAGCCCAATTTGATCGCCACCAAAATGGTCGGCCAAGCGGTGACGGTGAGAAATGTGGAAAGAGTTGGCACACCGCACCTGAACGCCTTGACTGGCAAAGGCACCATGGGCGAACACGAAGCCTACAACCTCTCGGAGCCCGGAGACGTCATTGTCATCGAAGGCCTCGTGGGTGTCTCCAATATGGGAGGACAGTCCGCCACGTTGGCCCACCGCTCAGGATGTGCCGGCGCCATCATCGATGGCAGCTACCGCGACCCCGATGTCTCCAGAACCCATGGCTTTCCCATCTGGGCCCAAGGAGCCACCCCCATCACGGGCAAGTGGCGACTGCAAACCTGCGAGATCAACGGCACGGTGCGAATTGGCGGTGTCGCAGTGCGAGCGGGTGACTTGGTCGCGGCCGATGAGGCAGGCGTCGTGTTCATCCCATTTGACAGAGTAAAAGAGGTGCTCGAGGCTGCAGAAAAGATCCATCAAGGTGATCTGCGTCAAAAGAAGGACATTGACGCTGGGGTAGATTTGGCAGTCTTGGCCCAAACAAAATACAAATAAGATGGAAATCGAATACGACCATCCCATAGAGTGTGCGGTTCAGAGTGCTGACATTTTGGGGGAAGTGCCACTGTGGTGCAACCAAAGCCAACGATTATGGTGGGTCGATGTTCGACGCCCCGCTTTGCAATCCTACGACCCCAGCACGCAGCAATACAGGGCCTTTCGACTTCACCCCGATTTGGTCACGGGCTCCTATGCTTTGAGAAGCGAGGGAGGTTTTTTATTGGCCACTGCCGCTGGGCTCTTTCTCTATGATCCACACTCCGAGAAACCAGCTCAACGAATTGCTCACCCAGAAGAGGGCAAACCCGGCATGCGCTTGAACGACGGCAAATGCGATCGCCAAGGACGCTTTTGGGTGGGGAGCATGCACGACACGCTGCGTGAGCCTTTGGGCACCCTTTACCGCATCGACCCCAACCACTCGGTTCACACCATGCTCACCGATTTCGTTCTCCCCAACTCCCTGTCTTGGAGTCCAGATGGGCACACCATGTATTTTGCCGATACCCACCACCAAATGGTCTGGCAATTTGACTATGACACACAATTTGGTGAGATCAGTAACCGTCGGGTCTTCAAAGACTGGCGCGATCAGTTGGGCCGCCCTGACGGAGCAACCATCGATGCAGAAGGCTTTGTGTGGACTTGCATGGTGGCCACCGGTCAATTGGTGCGCCAAGACCCAAGCGGCAACATCGCTCGCATCATTCAGTTGCCCGTGACCAATCCAACCTGCCCATGCTTTGGTGGGCCAGACTTGGACACCCTCTTCATCACCTCTCACTCGCAACGATTCACACACGCAGAGCAGGCCAAGGAGCCTTGGGCAGGAGCCCTTTTGCAACTCAATGTTGGCGTGAAAGGCATTGCCGAGCCGCGATTCAAAGGTTAATGATTCAAAGATCCGTTGTGTTTGTTCTTGTTTAAGGAATACCATGAAAACTTCGTTCACTTGCACGCCAGTCTTCCAACGCTGTGTCATGGCTACACTCTTGTCCTTGAGTTGCAGTGTGTTGGCGCAAAACGAGGTCATCAAAATCATTGTGCCCTTTGCTGCGGGTGGCCCAGGCGACCAAATCGCCCGCATCATCGCCACGCCTCTAGGGCAAGTCACTGCAAAGACGGTCGTGATCGACAACCGTGGCGGTGCTGGAGGTGTGATCGGAGTTGCTGCTGCCGCCAAAGCACCTGCCGACGGCAACAACTTGCTCCTCACCACATCGAGTTTTGTGATGACGGCAGCGACCACGCCCAATTTGCCTTATAACCCCAGAAAAGATTTTGAGCCGATCTATCTCTTGGGGGAAGTGCAAACCGTACTGGCTGTTAAAAATAGCTTGGGCGTGAACAACTTGAATGAACTCATCGCCAAAGCCAAGGGCAGCAATAAGCTCAACTATGGCTCGACAGGTGTGGGTGGCACCATGCACATTGGAGCGGTGCTGTTTGGCAAAGCGGCCAATGTCGAGATCGTGCACATTCCCTACAAAGGTGCCGGACCGGCCCTCACCGATTTGCTATCAGGCACAATCGATTTCGTCAATGCCGATGTGCCCATTCTCAAAAACTTGGTGAAAGACGGTCGCATCAAAGCCATTGTGATTTATGACACCAAGCGCTCCCCCCTCTTGCCCGAGGTCCCCACCTCAATCGAGGCGGGACTGCCTGCCCTGCAAATGAGCAACTGGTATGGTGTTTTGGTCCCCATGGCCACCCCCATGGATGCCAAAAAGCGACTTGAAGAGGCCCTGGGCAAAGTGGTCCGTCAACCCGACATTGCTGCGAAATTATCTGAAGCGGGGTTCATCAGCGCCAAGGACATGACGGGCTTCAAAGCCAAGCTCGATGCCGATTTCGAGCGCTGGATCCCTTGGCTCAAGGAAGAAAACATCGTTGCCGATTGAACAAGTTTTCCAACTCAGATGAGTCAAACCGTTTGGCACCCACTCTTCAATTTGATACCAGCAAGCCCAGCATGATCTACGAGCACCGAACCTACACCCTTCCCCATGGGACGATGGACTCCTATCTCCAACGCTATGAGCGAGATGCGCTGCCCTTGCAATTGAAGCACTTAGGTCAATTGCTTGGATTTTTTGTCACCGACATTGGCACACTCAACCAAGTCGTCCATATTTGGGCTTATGCGAGTCATGCCGATCGAGAGCAAAGACGGCAAGCCCTGGACGCGGACCCGTTGTGGAGTGCATTCAAAAAAACCAATCGAGGCAGTTTTGTTCATCAAGAGGTGAAAATACTTCAACCCACCTCTTTTTCACCGAACTTCTTCATGAGTCACAACCATCACCCAACTCACAACCGATGACAACCAACGATTCAATACAATCGATCCTGACCCAAAGTCGAACCATTGCCGTCGTGGGTTTGTCGGCCGACCCCAGCAAGGCGAGTTATTCGGTTTCGAAGTACATGCAGTCGCATGGCTTTCGCATCATTCCTGTGAACCCCAGATACGCCAGTGTAGGCGCGAGCATCTTGGGCGAGAAGTGCTACGCCGAGTTGAGCGACATTGGGTTTGAGGTGGACATTGTGAACGTCTTTAGACGAACTGAAGATGTCTTGCCCGTTGCCCAACAAGCTGTCTGCATTGGCGCCAAGTGTCTTTGGCAGCAATTGGGCGTCACCAATCACGAGGCCCACGTGATGGTACAAGCGGCTGATTTGCTCTCGGTGATGGACCGCTGCATCAAAGTGGACCATGCGCGAATGATGAATGGCGCGACTCAAACATGATCCCTGTCACCCATCACAACTCATCCACCATGGACTATCTATTGCGCGAAGAGTCCTCGCCCGGTGTGTTCACCTTGACGCTGAATCGTCCTGAGTCCTTCAACGCCTTGTCTGTGGAAATGATGGATCAACTGAAAAATGCGCTCATTGAGATTGAATCCAATGAGACCGCCAGGGTCTTGATTGTGGCGGCCAAAGGCAAAGCCTTTTGTGCTGGCCACGATTTAAAGCAAATGCTCAGCCACCCCAACGAGACCTACTACCAAGGGCTCTTTGATCAATGCAGTGCATTGATGATGCAGCTTCAATCCTTGTCCATCCCAGTGATTGCCAAGGTCGAGGGCATCGCCACTGCAGCGGGTTGCCAACTCGTCGCCCAGTGCGATCTGGCGGTTGCCACGAGCAACGCCCGATTTGCCGTGAGCGGTGTCAATTTGGGGCTCTTTTGCTCAACGCCAGGAGTGGCGTTGTCAAGAAACCTCAGCAGAAAGGCCGCCTTTGAAATGCTCGTGACCGGTGGCTTCATCTCCGCATTAGAAGCCCAAGACAAGGGCTTGATCAACCAAGTCGTCGACCCCCTCCACATCAACGAGGCTGTGCAGTTCTTGGCACAACAAATTACTCAAAAGCCCAAGTTTGCCATTGCTTTGGGTAAAAAACTTTTCTATGAACAATTGGAGCTGGGCATGAAGGACGCCTATTCATTGGCCAGTGCCACCATGGCATGCAATATGATGGATGACTCGGCCAATGAGGGCATTCGAGCCTTCGTGGAAAAACGTGAACCAAACTGGAGGGCAGCATCAACTGACTTGCCTGCGTCAAAGACGTAAAATCCTTTGTACACGAGAAGAAATTGGAGTCATCAGGTGCCTTAGACCGTGCGGTTCATCGACGCCTCGATAAAATGAAGAAGCAAGAAGCAAAGCAGCAGCAAAACTCTTGAATTAAGATCGGGTTTGATGTGGGCGCATGCCCTCCACCACATTCTTCCTCTCTTGCCTTGATCCACCTTTGCGACTCACGCCAACCTTGACCCATTGCCCATGAACTTACCCACCGACAATCCCCACCTCGAGCCCAGTGTTCAGACCTATTTGGACCAATTGAACCTCGGGCATTTTCTAATTCAACACTGCACCTCTTGCAAAGCCCATTTGTTTTACCCCAGGCGTTTTTGCATCCACTGCACCGAAGACAGCTTGGAATGGATCAAACCCAAAGGGACTGGTGTTGTCTATTCCACCACCACTGTCAGGCGCAAACCTGAAGCGGGGGGTGACTACGATGTGAGCATTGTGGAGCTCGATGAAGGGGTTCGACTCATGAGCACGGTTCAAGGCATGGCCCCTGAGGCCGTCAAAATTGGCATGCGAGTTCGTTTGCAAATTCTCAAGACCGAGTCGCACCCCCATAAAGTGGTCTTCATCGCTGCAGACACACCACCCACAGGAGAGCACCATGCTTGAACTCAATTTGCGTGGACAAGTGAGCATCGTGGGTGTGGGCACCGCCGGTTGCGGTGAAGCACCCGGGCAAAGTGAGTTGGAACTCCTGGCCATGGCGAGTTTCAATGCCTTGAAAGACGCTGGACTCACCCTCAAAGACATTGACGGCTTGTGCACCGCCAACCTCAATGCGGCCATGTGGCCTTTGAATGTAGCGGAGTACTTGGGTCTCAGGCCAAGCTTCGTGGAAGGCACCAACATCGGGGGCTCTTCCTTCATCGCCCATCAAAAGCCTGCCATGTTGGCCCTTTTGACAGGCCAGTGCAATGCCGTCCTCGTGTGCTACGGCAGCAACCAAAGGACCAGCACATTCAGTAGGCGTGAACGTGGTCAGGCTCGCAATCTATTGGATCCCAATATTTTTGACGACCCTTATCACCCTTTTGATCCGCCCTCCTCCTATGCACTGATGGCCGCACGGCACATGCATCAGTACGGCACGACCCGAAGGCATTTGGCCGAAGTCGCCGTTGCCGCCAGGAAATGGGCGCAACTCAACCCCGAGGCTTTTCAACGGGGCCCCTTGGACATTGAGACTGTGCTCAAAGCCCGCATGATCAGTGACCCATTCACGCAGTACGACTGTTGCCAAGTCACCGATGGGGGTGGCGCTTACATCATGACGCGCAGTGACCGCGCGCGAGATTTGCGTAAAAAACCCATCCATATTTTGTCCAATGAAACCGCGGTCTGGCACAAAAGTGTCTCCAACATGAGCGACCTCACGGTCACACCGTCGCATGAAAGTGGGCCCAAGGCCCTCCAATCCGCCGGGGTCTCGATCCAAGACATCGATGTCGTGCAAATCTACGATGCGTTTTCCATCAACACCATCTTGGCCTTGGAAGACCTGGGTTTTTGCCCCAAAGGCGAAGGGGGACGTTTCGTAGAAGACGGTGCCATCGCACCCGGCGGCAAATTGCCCGTCAACACCAATGGTGGAGGACTCTCCTGTGTCCACCCCAATATGTATGGCGCCTTTGCCACGATTGAGGCGGTGAGACAACTCAGAGGTGAGGCCGGCGTTCGGCAAGTCAATGGCGCGCAGACCGCTTTGATCAATGGCAACGGGGGGACGAGCGCGTCTAGCCAATCGACCTCGGTGCTTGGAACCGACAATACCCTGTGATCATTGTCGCTTGCGAGGGTGAATGGTGGCTTCACCCAGGACACCGTGAGTCAGCTACTCGGTCTTGAACCCAGTGATTTTGATGACCTTGGCCCAGCGGTTGACGTCATTTTCCATGAAAGTGGCAGTCTCTTGGGGTGAGGTCCAAGAAGGCTCTTGACCCTGCACACCAATGACCTCCAAAAGCTCAGGGTCGGCCAGCGCTTTCTTGCTCTCTTGGCTCAAGCGCTGCACAACGGCAGCGGGTGTGCCAACAGGGGCAAACAAGCCAAACCAAGCACCAAACTCAAAGCCTGGCAAACCCACCTCGGGTGCAGACGGAACATTGGGCAAGGCTGGAATTCGCTCCTTGCCTGCGATCACCAACGCTCTCAGTTTGCCCGATTGGTAGTTTTGAAGCTGAAAGGACGAGAGCACTTCAAATCCGACTTGGATTTGACCACCCAAAATCGCCAACAACTCTTGACCCGCGCCTTGGTAAGGCACATGCAGCATGTCCGTTCCTGTGCTGGACTTGAAGACTTCTGCGGTAAAGTTTTGGATGGAGCCACTGCCCAAGGAGCCATAGTTCAACTGCCCAGGGTGTGCTTTGAGGTAGTCAATGAACTCTTTGTAGTTTTTAACCGGCACGCTTTGTGAGACGGTGAGCAAGCTCGGGGCTTTGCTGAGAAGCGTGATGGCTTCAAACGACTTCACCGGGTCATAGGGCAACTTGGCAAACATGTTGACCGCCATCGACATCGAGGTCACGGTGCCCACCACCAAGGTGTAGCCATCGGGCGCTGCCTTGGAAGCAATCTCAACGCCGAGCCTAGCGCCAGCTCCACCCTTGTTGTCAATCACCACGGGCTGCCCCAAAAGATCGGTGAGCTTTTTGGCGAAATTTCTCCCCACCAAATCCACCGACCCTCCAGGTGGATAGGGAATGATCAAGCGAATGGGTTTGACGGGATAGCTCTGCGCATGGCCGAACGTGGCCATGAAGCCGAGCAAGAGAAAAGCCAAGATGTTGGTCATTGACTTCTTGGGGATGGAGAAAAAAGTTGTTTTCAAATCAGATGTCCTTGTTGTCGGGGCGATGGTCGCGAAACCCTTGGGCGAAGTGACCTTTTCCTTCAAGGTCGCCTTGCTCAAAGATCCAGTTGTAGCCGCCTTTGGGGTTGGAGAGGATCTCCCAAGCGTTGTCATCGAGGTCCCAAAAGTGGAAACTGTATGTGCCATGACGCTCAATGGGTTTGGTGATGTCTTTGATGGACCATTTCTCAGCTTGCTCGCAGCACAATTGGTAAGACTCATCGACCTCTTGGTCGGTCAAGACATCCAGACCATTGTGGTAGCAGCGATGCATTTTGTCCTTATTCTTGATTTGCACAACGGCGTAGACATGAGCGCTGCCGAGTTGCACCATCATGGAGATGGGGCTCGTGCGAACCACCGTGAGGCCCAAGAACTCTTCGTAAAAAAGCCTGGTCTTGCCTAGATCTCGACAGCCCAGGGTTGCGTGGGAGATGAAACGAGTGGGGATGGACGTTCTTTTGACCACAATGCAGGATGATTGGACGTTCGACAAGAAAAGCCCCTTTCAATAAGAAATCAAGATAGGCCAAGTTCGATCAAAACTCTTGAGCAATGAAAATTTTAGTTCCTACACCTCATGAGCCCCCACTAGATTTATCCCTAGGACTCCAGACAAGAAACAGGAGCATCAAACTTCAAAATGAATGGACTTTTTCCCAAATCAAGGTCCTTGCCTGCATCACACCTCTGTAGCGCCGAACAGGAGGGATGAGGATCATTTTGTCACCCTCAAACTCAACTTGCCGAACTTGATCGGACCCCATGCGTTCAGGGTCCGATGCCATATCAACTCGAGTGGTCAAAACTTTGCCATCGAACACAAAATGCCCACCATAGGAGGAATACTCTCTGGGCGCCTCTTGTTCGTTCAAATGCTCTGCATTGTTGCACAGCGCGCAAATCATCCGGTTGTTCTTGGTGAAACACAAAACACCAAAAGGCTCTGAGCCGAAAGGATGCAGCCCCGCAGCCCCGTGCTCATCGCGTCCAATGGCTTGCACCAAATGCCAAGTGCCATACAAGTTCATTTTCATTCCTTACATTGAAGAGCAAAAATCTCATTTGATTGAGCTCAAACCACGCTGGGAACAGTTTGACGCATCGACATTTCAACGAGTTTAAACGCCCTCGACAAACCAAGGGTTTTCCAGAAGTTTCATGCGCCAGCGCCAACGTCAAATCTGCTCAGAGCGCACCCAAGAGCTACTCGATTCAGAGACAAACAAGTGCATAATCTTTGTTGACCAAGCTCTTCAATGAACGAGCCTTGAGCAGCACATGAATCCTGAATGCATTGGAGGTGAAGATGGCAATAGCAATGGTGAGAAATATCAAAATCAATTATGAGGTTGTGGGCAACGCGGGCCCTTGGATTGCGCTCACGCCAGGCTCGAGACGCTCGTATCACGAGTTGCTTGACTTTGCCAAGTCCATTGCTTCCTCAGGCTACCGAGTTCTCCTGCATGACCGCCGCAACTGCGGATCCTCAGATGTTGGGTTCGATGGAACGGCATCAGAGCATGAAGTGTGGGTCGATGATTTGCATGAGTTGGCCCAACAGCTGGGCGCCTTACCGCTCGCCGTTGGCGGCTCGTCGGCCGGAGCCAGGCTTGCCATCCTCTTTGCCATTCGACACGGCAAATCAGTGAGCTCACTATTGCTCTGGAGAGTGACCGGTGGACAAGAAGCGGTGGACCATTTGGCGCAGAACTACTATGGTCAATTCATCACGTTGGCCCAAGCTGGCGGGATGCAAGCCATCTGCGAGAGCGAGCACTTTGCGCAATGCATCAAAGACAATCCGGCCAACCAGGAAAAACTGCTGGCCACCGACGTGCATGAGTTCATCAAAGTCATGACCTTTTGGCGTGAGCGTTTTTACGAATCATCCACGCTGCCCATCGTCGGTGCAACAGAAAATGAGCTCAATTCGATCGCGGCCCCCACCTGTCTCATTGCCGGCAACGATGTCATTCACACACCGCAAACTGCGCTCAAAGCTTCTCGCTTGATCCAGCACTGCGAACTGCACGACGACGTTGTCAGAAAAGTCGCCCCCGATCAATTGCTCAAAGATTGGGACCGCCAAGAGTGGCGAGATGCTGAACCCAAGATGGCAGCACTCTTCACGTCATTTCTAAAACGCCACGCCATTGTTTAACCCCAAGGAATGAAGACATGAGCCTAAAAGTTCGCCGAGTTGTCACAGGACACGACCACAATGGACACGCCATCGTGGAGATCGATGAGATTGCCCAAAACGTGATCAACAATCGCCCTGGAGCCACCTCCAGTGTTGTGTGGTCCACCCAGAGCTTTCCCGTCAACAACGATGGCTTTGAAGATCCCACAAAAACAAGCTTCAAAACGACCATCGACAATGGCACGATTTTTAGAGTGGTGCGCTTTGAACCCGGCGTCACACCTCGCAACCACAGAACTGACTCCATCGACTATGCCGTGGTGATGAGCGGGCAAATTGACATGGAGCTCGACAACGGGGTGGTCACGACCTTGAGAGCTGGTGACGTGCTCATTCAACGCGGCACGGTTCACAATTGGGTCAATAAAACCCAAGAGGTCTGCATGATCGCATTTGTACTCATCAGCTCCAAGCCCGTGAGCGTGAACGGCAAACCCCTCAATGCGGTGGGTTGATCAAAAAAGGCTCACATGGCTTCGATCTTTGCCGCTTTGACCGCATCTCTCATGCGGGCAACCTCGCCTTGAAAGAAGATGTTGATTTCTTGCGTATTTCGGTTGTCTGGAAAATAGCCGTCTCGTTGCATGATGCTCGAGACGGCGGGTACGGTGAGCGTGTCGCGAATGGCGGTGTTGAGCTTTTCCATCACGGCCTTGGGCGTCTTGCCCGGTGCAAAAAAGAGTCCCCACGAACCCACAGGCTCAAAACCAGGCGTCAAGTCTTTGAGGAGGGGCACATTGGGCAACTGACCAAAAGGTTTTGAGCCCGTGAAGGCCAGTGCCCTCACCCGCCCATCGTTGACCAAGCTGAGCACCGAGGGGGGTGTCACAAACATCAATTGAATGCTCCCTCCTAGTAAACCTGTCATGACTTCAGAAGCCCCCTTGTAGGGGATGTGCTCCAAATTAACGCCCGCTTTTTGTGCAAACATTTCTGTGGCCAAATGAATGATATTGCCCACACCCGGTGAGCCATACATCAGTCTTTCTTTCTTGGACAAGTCAATCAAATCGGCGATGCTTTTAACGCTCGACTTGGCGTCCACCAGCACGAGCATGCCGTCCAAAATTCCAACACTGGCGACGGCCTTCAAGTCGGTCAATAAATCGAAGCCGAGGTTTTTGTAAATATAGGGAGTAGAAGAAATCGAGGAGCTTGAAAATAGGAGCGTGTACCCATCAGGGTTGGCCTGCGCCACACTTCTGGCCGCAATCGTGCCGTTCGCACCCAAACGGTTTTCGACATAAAAAGGTTGATTCAAAGCAAGGGTGAGTTGCTGAGCGACGGTGTGGGCTTGAATATCAGGACCACTGCCAGATGCAAACCCGACCAAAATGCGAACGGGGTGATTGGGAAAGACTGGCGTTTGGGCAAGACCCAAGACACAAACAATCAATCCCGTGATGAAAACCAAAGTCGTGCGCATGGTGGGTTGCTCCGTGTGTATTTTTCTAAACCTGTCCGCGCTCTAGCCGTCTTGAGCTATTTGCAATCTAACCACTTTTGAACCCCGTGTCAATTGCAGCGCCGATCAAAGAGATTGTTTCAATTGATTCAGATCATGCACAGTGGACTGGACTTGAAAATGAATTCATTGCAAGCAAAGGGGCTTGAACTTCAATGGCCTACAGTTCAAGAATGATTTGAATCAACGATCTGCGGCAAATACGTCAGCACCACCATCACCCACTAGGAGTAACCCTAGGACTCAAACCAGCGGTTTTAAAAAAAATACTTCAATCAAACAGCAAACACTGATGACGCCAACATTCGCCACTCAGCTTGCACTAAAACCAAAATCAATCAGCGCTTGCTCCAAGAGTTTATTCCTTTGCACCTTGGCGCTGGCGGTCATGCCGATATTTTCAAACGTATCGATGAACTTCACATAGCGCGGCACTTTAAAGCCTGCACAGCGCTCGCGAGTCCATTCGATCAACTGATCCTCACTCAAGGTGGAACCCTCGACCTTGATCACATACGCCGCGGCGACTTGTAGGAGTCTTTTGTCGGGCACGCCCACCACCTGGGATTGCTTGACCTCGGGGTGTCCATTCAAGACGTTTTCCACATCTGCAGGGGCCACGTTTTCACCGCCCACCCGAAACATGTCTTTCAATCGGTCAATAAAGCAAATGCGTCCGTCCTCGTCTGCAACCCCCATGTCCCCCGTGTGCAACCAACCTTCTGGGTCGATGGCCTTGGCGGTGGCGTCCGGCATTTTGTAATACCCCTTCATGACGGACCACCCGCGGATGCAAATCTCACCAGGCTCACCAGGCTTTAATTCCTCGGTGGTATTTTCTTTGAAGATTTTCACCTCCAATTCATACAAAGGCAGCGCAAAGCCCATGAGTCGCTTCTGTGGCGCTTCATCAAAAGGCGTCAGTACACAGTTGGGGGAAGACTCGGACAATCCATAGCCTAGACCGATATCAGTCATGCCAAAGCGACTCACCAATTGATGGGCCACTTCAGAGCCGACCGCCGCCATTCCTCCCCTCAACTTCAAATTCATGGTGGCGAAATCCGGATCATTCATCAGCATCAAAAACATGGTCTCATTGGCCGACGTCATGGTGCACTTTTCTTCGCGCATGACCTTGATGACAGTGGGCACGTGAAACGAGGCCGAGGTGATGTAACATGCGCCCGACACCATGGAAGCAATCATCGACAAGGTGGTCCCCGCCACATGAAAAAGTGGCCTACCACTGAAATACCGATCGGTGCTGTTGAGCCCCAAGCGTTTGGAGACATGCCACGCATCAAGAATTAAATTTTGATGCGTGAGCATCGCCCCCTTGGGAAATGAGGTCGTGCCCGAGGTGTACTGGATGAGCGCAACATCACCTGGCGTGACTGTTGATGGGGCGGCCAAGCCCCCTTCTGCGAGGCTTGAAAAGCGAGCATAAGACATGGCCCCTGTGGGCACGTGGTCCCCCAAGACCACCACATGCTTTAAGAGCGGCAAAGCAGGATCGGGGAATTGTGCGTGGAGTGCTGGCGCAATGGAGCCCAGCATCTTGATGAAATCAATGTTCAAGAAGCGATCCACCACGAAGAGGAGTTTTGAATCCGACTGATGCAAGCAGTAGCGCAATTCCTCGGCTTTGAATCGGGTGTTGACCGGAATCACCACGCCACCGATCCAGTGCACCGCATAGGCGAGCACCACCCACTCGACACAGTTGCCCATGCACAGCGCAATGTGGTCGCCGTGCCCCAGGCCCAAACGACCCAAGCACTGCGCAGTTTGGGTGACCCGTTCGAGCAGCTCTCGGTAGGTGACCCGTTGGCCCTCGATCACGAGCGCATCTTGATCCCCCCAGAGCGCCTCAGCGCGTATCAAACCCTCTGGAATGGTTCGAAATTCGGGATGGCTCTCGGCTTTACCAACAAGTTCGGATAAATTTTTCTTCATGAGCCTTAAAAAAACCTTCTTTGAATAGAACTGAGTTGGTATTAACTTGATGGTCAAGTTGAATGTTTTCTAGTATAAAAGACGATGCACGACAAGGAGATCCGTGATGACCCCCACCCAAAAAATGATTCCCCTGCTGCTGAGCCTCTCGATGTTGGGCTTGAGTTTGATTGGCACCCCATTGAAAGCCCAAGACTTTCCAAATCGGTCCATCAAAGTGATTGTGCCTTATGGGCCCGGGGGCGTGGATCTGCAAGTCAGAGCCATGGTGCCCACCTTGACCAAGGCCTTGGGACAGTCTGTGGTCATTGAAAACAAAGAAGGTGGAGGCGCCACGGTGGGAACACTGGCTGTCAAAAATGCCCCAGCCGATGGCTACACCTTGCTCTTCACGGGGACGTCTGCGCTGGCGGTGGTGCCTCACTTGAGAAAAAACGTGGGATTTTCCATGGATGACTTTGCCGCCATTGGCAACGCCACCAGCACACCTCTCGTGGTGGCCACCCGCATTGACACGCCCTACACCACCTTGCCAGAGTTGATTGCTTATGCCCGGGTCAATCCTGGCAAAATCAACATGGGAACAGCGGGGATCGGCACCTCGACTCACATGGCCGGTGAGAGCTTTCAAATAGCGGCGGACATCAACTTCACCCACATCCCCTACCGCGGGGTGGGCGCTGCAACCCAGGCCATCTTGGGTGGCAACAGCGACATTGTCTTTGGCTTGCCCGGCGTCGTGGCACCCCACGTGCTCACCGGCAAAATGCGTGTCTTGGCCAGCATGGGCACCAAACGCTCAGAATTCTTCCCAAATCAACCCACCCTCGTGGAGTCGGGTTACAACGTGACTGAAATCACCCGTTTTGGTTTCTTTGCACCGAAAAACACGCCTGCGGCAGTTCAATCCAAACTCATAGATGCGGTGGCCAAAGCCGCCAAAGACAACGACTTCATCACGTCCATGCGCGCGAGCAGCACGACGGTGCTCTACTTGAATCCTGCTGAGCTCAAAGCTGCGGTGGACGATGAGTCCGCTTATTGGTCCAAAATCCTCAAGAACCCAAAGCTCAGCAGCCTACTCGAATAAAGGGCCTTGGGCCTTGCTCAATCCTTGGGCTGCCAAGTCAGGCCAATGTAGGCATTGAACCCAGGGGTTGCGTAGCCGTTGGCCAATTGATAAAAGCGATTGGTCACGTTGTTGAGTCGAGCTATAAACCGCCATGCCCCATCGATGGGCTTGTTGGCCGTGAGGTTGACCCAACTGTACGGGGCCAAGCGAGTGGCATTGGCCGCGTCATCAAAGCGCTCACCCACGTATTGAAGCTCAGTACCGAGCGTCCAACCCAAAAGCGGCACATCGGCAGTGAGCATGAATTGCTGCCGCGCTCGGCGAGCCAAGTATTTGCCCGTGTCTTGATTCTTGGGCTTCATCAAGTCCAAGGATCCACCCAGTTTGACCTGTCCCACCAATGTGGCGGCACTCAAAGTGGCGCCACCCATGCGGGCATGTCCGGTGTTGCCATAGCAACCGGCATACATGCCAACACCATTGAGACAACTGCCTGCCCCACTCACGTAGTTGATCAGGTTGTTGACATCGTTTTGATAGACCACGAGACTTGCGCGCTCGCGATCAGATGCCCACCTCAGACCCAACTCCTTGTTGTTGGACGTTTCTGGCAGCAAACTCGCAACCCCATACACACTGAAGCGCTGGTACAAGGTGGGAGCACGAAATGCGGTTGCTGCTGATGCCGTGACTCGCCACTCGGGCGTGATGGCATAACCATAGTTCAAGGCGCCAGTGGATTTGGTCCCAAACTGACTGTTGACATCATGCCTTGCATTCGCTTGCAAAGCATGAAACCCAAGTTTCAGTCCATAACCGAGTGCCAAGGCATTTTGCGCCCTCAAGGTGTTGGCGCTCGGTTGGGTTCCTGCGTTTTGTAGCCGATCTTCGCGCCTCTCCAGATCGGCGGTCATGGTGCCAGGCCCCCACTTCAATTCATTGTGAAAGAGATAGGTGCTCACCTGGGTTTGGGTGATGTAGACCGATGGGCTTGACTCATACCGATCTGTGCCTTGGGTCCAACCCAAACGGCTTGTCCAAAGCTCACTCCAAGCTGAGCCCCAGTTCAAGCCCAGCGTTTGCAAATGCTGTTTGCCCACATCTGTGGTGGGTGGCAGCGAGCCATAGGCGTCGTAGCCCGCATGAAGCACATTGTCCAACACAGACAGGTCGACTTGTTGATTCGCATCAAGCTTCAAACCCATTCGTCCTGAAAAAGATTGGTTTTTAAAGCCGTCTTTGTCGGTATTGCTGCTGCTTGGCTGAGCATTGAAGCCAGTGCTTTTTTCCTCTGCAATCCCCAAAGCATAGTCAAGTCGTCCCTCACCCCCACGCACTGAGGTGTTGATTTTGGTGGTGTTGTAGGACCCCAAGCCCACAGCGATGGACGGAGAAAAACCAGGTTTTCCTTTGCGCGTGAAAATTTGAACCACTCCAGCCACAGCATCGGAGCCGTAGATGGCTGCAGCGGGGCCTCGCAGCACCTCGATGCGATCGACCTGGGCCAAGGGAATGGCTTCCCAAGGAGCCCCCCCAGTGGATTGTGAGTCGATGCGGATGCCGTCCACAAAGACAGCCGTGAAGCGACTCTCCGCCCCGCGAATGAAAACACCCGTGGTGGATGCGGGACCTCCAGTTTGTGAAATCGACACACCCGGCAAATGAGAGAGCACGTCGGAGATGACGAAGGCGCCACTTCGATCGATTTGTTCACGTTCAATGATGGTGATGTCCGACAAAACATCAGCGAGTGGCGTTTCGGTTCGAGTGGCGGTCACCACCACTGGCATCAAGACGGTGCTTTGCTGCGCGTGGGTCGCGCAGTCCAAACAAAGGATGAAAACGCAAAAAACGATGGCTCGGGCTTGCAAAGCCGAGCGCAAACAAGTTTGGGACAACATGGTGCCAACTTTCAATTCAAAGGTTCACCCCCCAACGCTCCCCGTTGGTGGGTATGACCAGAGCCCATGAAAAGAAAGCAGCAAAGCGCAAGAACTGGCGCACGTGCAAACGCACCCCAAAATCTGATTGGCCATGCATGAATTCCCACGTTCATGGATTCCACGAGTTGAAGCCGGTATCCGGGCTGATGAGATCAGAACTTAACCTTCCCAAGCCTGAGGCTCAGTGGTATTTGAAATTCCTTGGTGTCAGTGAAGACACCCTCATTCACCGTTGCGGGGACAGCATGGTCGCTCTTGCGAACTCCAATTTCCCGTTTAACTGTTTCTTTGAATCAGAAACAAGCACTTCAAACTTGATGTTAGCACAGGTGAGAGTCGTGTTGAATGCAGACATCCACGGTGTTGACTCGACTGGAATGGATTCACCCAGCCAGCCGATGACCGTTGTCGAAGACTCGTACCAAAGCACCGACTGATGAAGGTGGGCCCAATTTGCAAAGCCTATCAGCTTGTGATCGGCTATTGGAGGTATTGATCAACACCTCCAATAGACACCGATCCAACAAACACATCTCTCATCGAGTCGATTCAACTATTGACAGCTAAAGTTCGCTGCATTTCCGACATCACTGTTCGCAGCACCCGTGAACTTGGCCGTTTTCGGGAAGGCACACAGTGGACGTGTTCTTGATGCAGGTGCTGTTGAGAAGGCCGAGCCCGATGCCACCACGGCATCAGGCGCTACGCCCTTTTCTACCCAGTTCATCAAGGGGGTGAGCATGTCAAATTGATCTGTAGAGGATCCTCCACTGCAGTGTCCCATATTGGGAACCAAGTAGAGTCGAGAGAAGTTTTGACTGTTGCTGTATTTGCTGTTGATGCTTTTAAAATAATTGATGGTGTAATTGGCCGAGGGTCCTGGATCACTGGCGCCGTGATACCAAATCACTTTTCCGCCTTTATTGACAAATCCATCAATATTGGTTGAAGTTGCAACCACCGGGTGATTGGATTGCAAACGTGCTGGATCAAAATCAAAGTTCCAGCTCTTGTAGGGGACCAAGGTCGGAATTTGTGGGCTGATGTAGTAGCCGACTTGGTTGGTTCCAAGGGCCAAATTACCAGGGGCCGCTGTGGCTGTTCCAATGTTTCGTGTGGGAATGCCAGCCGGTGACATGAATCCACCATCATAAGGATAGCCCTCCACTTTGGTTCCACTGGGCACGACAACGGAGGAACCTGCACTGGTCACTGGGCCTTGATTGATTCTTTTGATCGCGACAATTTGGTCGCTACTCAAACAAGAGTCGGTCTTGGCGCCACTACACTTCAAGGGCTGAGATGACTTGAACACATAGGTTGCAGGATCAAACTTGCATGAGCCTGGGTTGTCAATCACGCCATCGACTGCACCGTCGTTGGCGTCACAGGCTTCTAGGATTGCTTTGGTAAAGAGGGATTGATCCGCCAGCGTAAACGACTGGCTAAATTGTGCATTGCCACTGGCATCTTTTGACACCAAGCTCGCGATGGACTGCAGTGAATTGATCTCACTCTCCGTGATGGCGGTCAAATCGTACACGGGGTCCCCGGCAACAACACCATCAAAATAACTGGGAAAGCGCTGCATGAATTCCATCCCCTGGCGACCTCCAGTGGAGCACCCCACATGGTAGGAATAATCGGGCGCTTTGCCGTAAAACGTCTTGATGATTGATTTCGCTGTTTGCGCGGCTTTGTCTATTGACCCATACCCCCAATCCAGCGTCGCGTTGGGTTCAGACAAAAAATCCAAGGTTGATTTTCCAGCAGCCGTTAAAACCGAATTTGCATGACCACCATCTTGTGCGATGACCGCCCAACCCTGTGCCAGTGCAGGAGTCAAACTGCCGGCCACTCCAACGGCCGCGGGGACGGACCCTTCAGAGCCTCCTCCACCTTGAAACATGAAACGCCCATTCCAGTTCAGTGGCAACCTCATCTCAAAAGACGTTCCGTAAGAAACCTTGTCCCCGCCTATGTAGGCGCCGGCAACACCAGTCACCAAACAGTGCTCGGGCAAGGTGTAGTTGCTCACCACCGTACCGCTTGGAACGATGGTGCTAGAAGAAATTGTCGAATTGGGAATCGGTAAAGTCGATGAAGTGGAGGCCAAGAAAGTGCACATGCTTGTCAACTGGCCACGCTGATCTACACTGGTTGAACAAGATGCCAATAAAGCCATCACGATACTGAACAAGGATATGGAGATTAACTTCATCGGTATTGACCCTTTTTATTTTTGATGAAGGAATTTTTCTCCTTTAAAGAGTTTTCATCAATGAATGGAAACCCTTACCAGAAATTGTGCAATTCGCTTGGCCTGTCTTGGATCCTTGGAGCACTTTCATGTTGAGTTGTAGCCCCCTTTTTTATTGTTGAATACCGAGAATGGGTGTTGGCACAGGCGGGTAGGCTGACACCATTCGCCATGGGACACTGCATGTGCTCACGTAAGGGTAATAGCTTTGGCTTGTTTCACAAAAATACCAAGTCGCTTGTGCTGGAATGCTCGATTGACTGGGCGCGAGAGGCTGGAGTGGCATTTGAATCAAAGGCTGGGTGTAAATCACGGGTGGTTGGGCCTGCAAAGGGTAGTAATAAGGATAGGTCGCCGCCATCTCTGAGCCGATCAGCGCACCCGTGAAAAAGCCCAGACCCAACCCAAGTCCTATTGCACCACCAGCACCACCAGCACCTCGGTACCTGGCTCCACCACCGTCGCCTGCGCGAGCACCGGCACCTACAGCACCGCCTCTGAAAGCATCACCGCCGCCTCGAGCTGGAGCCCCAACTCCAGGTGCACCGCGCGCAGGATTGGCGCCATGCCCACCCGCTGGGGCGCTGTGAGCCGTCAGCACCAAGGACATCCAAAGACCAGTGATCACGGCCATGGTTCGCACCGCGTGTTGATGATGGGTCATTGCACCACTCTCTTTCATTTCATTTCAATTCATTTGATTTCGTATGCTTGGGCCAGAACCGATTCAGTAAAGCCAATTCACACCGTGCTCACGCATGACTTGGTTGTCCCAAAACAAATCAAAAATTGTTTGTTGATCCTTGGACAGCAATTGATAAAAGGTCTCCGTGTTGAGCCTGGCCGCTTCGATGCGTTTGAGTAAAAGTTGCAAACGTTCGATGTGAAACTGCAAACGTTTTTCTTGGTACCGTATTTTTTGAGGGGTGCTTGAGTTGTCCATGGCGTGTTCGCGTGAATTTTCAAACGCTTTCAAGTCTTCCATTCGCTGCTGTTTAACATCCATCAACAAGGCAGTGGACCACACACTCCAGGCAGCCACTTGATCGGACTGAAGGCTGAGTTTCTTTTGAAGGACATCAACCCGCTCTTGAGTGAGCTTGACAACGGCTTGGTGAGATGCCTCAGGCGGCATGAACTCAGGCATTGTTTTCATCTGCGCAAACACTGTGGGCGTGAGCAAAAAAATACCCCATGCCCCCAAGGTCGCAAGTCGTCGAAATTGATGCGAGTTGAACACGATGAACCCCTTTAAAGTGTAGACATTGAGCCCCATGCTGGCTTTGAACCTTGCCAATTCTCGTCCTCGCGCCAATGCCTTCTTTGATGTGAATCAATCTATCCCCCAAGAGAGAAAAAACCATTCAAGAGTTCAATCGCTTGCGTTAAGTGTGACTTTTATCAACTCCCCAAGGGATCAGAAGCCTACAGTGAGTCAGATCCTTTCACGGAAATGAACCATGAACACGCCCGCAGTCGCACACTACATCTTCAACACCCACCATGAGGCTCAAGAGGCCACCAAACTGCTCAGCCAAGCAGGCTTTGACATCAAAAAACTCTCCATCGTTGGCAAGGGTTACCACAGCGAGGAGCATCCACTGGGCTTTTATACGTCGGGCGACAAGATCAAATTATGGGGAAGCACAGGTGCATTCTGGGGGGGACTGTGGGGCATGCTGTTCATGCCGGCCGTATTTTTTGTTCCCGGTTTTGGCCTCTTGGCCATGGCCGGACCTTTTGTGGGGGTCTTGATTTCAGCCATTGAAGGCGCTTTGGTGGTTGGGGGACTGTCCGCCTTGGGGGCCGCCTTGTCTCAAGTGGGTATTCCTGAGAAATTGGTTTTAAAGTACGAACTCGCCATCAAAGCAGACCAATTCATCATGCTGATTCACGGCGACTCAGCTGACCAGGCACGGGTTGCTGCGATATTCAAATCGTCAGCTATTCATCCGACAGAAATCACCTCCGACAGCGCCATTTGACGACCCTTGATCTGCACCCGATACCCATGGCCCTTTGATTCCCAATCTTTCCTTCGTGTCACCCCAACAGTGGGGGAGTTTGTGCAGGGCTACTTGATCAAGGCCCTCGCCAAGCAAGAGAGATCAATAATGTCGGCTCCATCCCTCACGCGAGTCCGAAACCCAATCGCACTGCAGCCCTTCACCACAGGACTGCACACCCGTTGTCACCATCACATGGTGAATCGACTTCCGTAAAAAAACAGTCATGTGATAATGTTCTTGCATCGCCCATTCATTGAAAGACTTTTTCAAGAAAAAAGGACACCTTGTGAACATTTTTCATCATCTCGCTGTCTTTTGTGCCGCCGCTGTTGTCTTCAGCAGTGCTGCCCAGTCGCAAACTTACCCAAGCAAGCCGATTCGCATTGTTGTCCCGTATTCTGCGGGGGGCGCCTCCGATGGTCCCATGCGCGTCATCGCACAAGAAATGAGCAAACAACTCGGACAACAAGTGAGTGTGGACAACAAGCCAGGCATGGGGGCGATGCTGGGCGCTGAAATCGTCGCACGTGCAGCGCCCGACGGCTACACCCTGCTCTTGGGCTCCAACCCCGAAGTGATCAGCCCCTCGCTTTACAGCAATTTGAGTTTTGATCCCGTCGAGGACTTCACCCCCATCGGCCTCTTTAGCCGTGAACCCAGCGTTTTGGTGGTTCACCCTGCCTTGCCAGTGCAATCCATCAAAGAATTCATCGCTTATATCAAAGCACATCCCTCCAACATTGATTTCGCCTCCTCCGGCAACGGCAGTGCACAGCATTTGTTCACCGAAATGCTGCTCTCCAAGGCGAGCCTTAAAATGGTGCACGTTCCCTACAAAGGAAGCGGCCAAGCCACCACCGACCTCATTGCAGGACAGGTCAAAGTGGCCATGCCAGGTCTGGCCGCCATGATGGTCCACATCAAAGACAACCGGCTTCACCCCTTGGCCGTGAGTGGCGCTGAGCGGTCCCCCTTGCTGCCCGACGTCCCCACACTGGAAGAGTCTGGCTTTCCTGGATTCACCGCCTACGTCTGGAATGGTCTCATGGCTCCCAAGCACACACCCGCTCTCGTCATCGATCGCTTGAGCAAGGAGCTCAAAGCAGCCCTCATGAGTGCAAGCGTGCAAGCCTTCATGAAACAAGCCTCCATTGAAAGCCTGAACACCTCCCCTGCAGAATTCATGAACTTCCTTCGCGAAGAACGCGAGAGAAATGCCAAAATCATCAAAGAGACGGGACTTAAAATCGATTGATCAACACCCTCCCACGATGAAAGAAGAACAAAAAATGACTTTTCAACGAATAGGAACCAGGCAGTACGGCAACGGTGAGGTCGTTCACACGCCCTTGATTCGTGCGGGGGACTGGATTTTTGGCACCGGCCTCAGAGCAAACTTGCCAAGTGGTGAAATCGACCCTGATGTGGAGCGCCTGCACCGTCCATTTTCAAGCCCACCGAAAGCGCAACGGGAGGCACAACACATCTTTGATCTTTTGGTCACTGAGTTGAGCGAGCACAACAGTGCCATCACGCGTGTAGCCCGATTGGATCAATACTTCACTCACCACTTGCATGTTGATCCCTACCATGTGGTGCGTAAAAAATCCCTTCAAGGTCAAGTGGCACCCAGCACCTCGATTTTGATCAAAGGGCTGCTCAACACCGATGCGTGCATGGATGTTCAAATGATCGCCAGCACCTTGCAAAGCACCCATGCCTTTGACCCAGTGGCTCCAAGCAAGCTCAATGTGCCAACCACCTCGGGCTATGCACCCTGTCTTCGTGTGGGAGACCTGATTTTTGTGGCGGGTCAATTGGCCCGCGACGCCAGTGGTCAAATTGCTGCCAGCGCGCAAGTGCCAGAGGGCCAATTGTGGAACGGCACCCGCATCAAACTTGAAACCGAGTACTTGATCGAACATCGACTGATGCCTGCCCTCGCAGCAGCGGGTAGCAATCTCGATCTCGTCCTCAAGGCACAGGTCTATTTGAGTAACTCCTGCGATTTGGCGCAGTTTTGGCAGGTTTGGGCCAAGGCTTTTGGCAACCGCATTCCTCCAACCACCGTGGTACCGGTCGCCCACCCTGGATTTGGCACCAAAGAAGCCTCGATAGAGATCAATTTGATTGCAGCGCACCAAGACGCGGCCAAGGACATCAAAGATATCGACTGCGATGTTGAGCTCATCGGGCAACACATGGTGCCCGCCAGAAGCTTTCAGCAGTTGTTGTTCGTGGCGGGTCTCATGGCCATTGAAGACGGGGGCTTGTGCCACGCGTCAAAGCCCAGCACCTCGGCGCCCTACTACACCGACAGCGCGCGCCAACAAAGTTTGAACATCTTGGCCAAGGCCAAGACCATTTTCAAGGCCGCCCAGACGGATTTGAGCTACCTCACCCGAGCCATCCATTTCCAGTCTGATTTGAATGAGTTCAATTCAATCTACCAAGCCTGGGATCCTGAGCTGCGGCGTGCGGGTCTGCCCTTCACCGCTGTCGAGGTGGGCTCGGAGCTCTTTGTCAATGATGCAGCCCTGATCTTGGACCTTTGGGGATACATTCCCCGATAACAAAAGCTTCACTGCCCAAGGGTGAGTAGCCCAGTTGGGTCATGAGAATTCATTTTTATTGCGCTTGAGAAAACACCATGTCCGCGACACATCAATTCGTCAACGTTCACCGCGTCTTGTGCAAAGGCCCCTCAGACCTGAGTGCCGTGCAGGCCTTGGTCGACCAAGGCACACTGAACCCCCACCACATCATTGCCGTGATGGGTAAAACCGAGGGCAACGGCTGCGTGAACGATCACACCAGAGACTTTGCCAGCATGGCGTGGTCCCATTGGTTGTCCGAGAAGTTGAGTTGCAGCCCAGAAGCGGCTCACCAACGCGTGGCCCTGGTCATGTCCGGCGGCACAGAAGGCATCTTGTCACCTCATTTCACCATCTTCACCCGAGAGTGGGTACGAGCCGCAAGTACGTCAGCCATTCCCCAATTGGTGATCGGCATGGCGCAAACCCGCGACTTTGCCCCTTGGGAGATGGGTCGCATGGCACAAATTGAAGAGACTGCTCGCGCGGTCAAGGCGGCCATGCAAGAAGCCCAGATTGAAAAGCCCAGTGACGTGCATTTTGTCCAAATCAAGTGCCCGTTGCTGACCAAACAAAAAATGCAATTCGCCCAGCAGCACGGCCACGACACGGCCACGCATGACACCTATGAGTCCATGGGCTATTCGCGAGCCGCCTCCTCTTTGGGCATCGCACTCGCCTTGGGTGAAGTGCAGTTAGCGAATTTAAGCGATGCAGTGGTGCAACACGACTGGTCGCTCTACTCCACGCGAGCGTCGGCCTCGTCGGGCATTGAGCTTGAAAACAATGTGGTGGTGGTGCTTGGCATGTCGCACGCTGGACGATCCAACTTGGCCATCGCCCACACGGTCATGAAGGACGCGATAGACACATCTGGCGTTGCCCAAATGCTCAATGAGTGCGGACTCCTTGCCAAGCCCAGCCCAGGCAATGCCATTCAAGAGCCAGAACCAACGCGCAATCGCATGATCAACATCTTGGCCAAAGCCGAAGCCTCCCCCAGCGGAGAAATCCGCGGCAAACGCCACACCATGCTTGACGACTCAGACATCAACTCCACTCGCCATGCAAGAGCAGTCGTTGGCGCTGTTCTTGCCAGCCTCACCGCAGAGACCGCCCTCTATGTGTCTGGTGGTGCTGAGCACCAAGGCCCAGCGGGTGGAGGGCCAGTTTGCGTCATCTTCGAAAAAACCAGTTCCTAGCCCGATATCAACGTTTCGTTTTTGAACGCGTCTTCAAAGACTACCCATGATTGATCATGAGCATCACTTTGAATGAAATAAAATTGCCGCAGGCGCATCAAGTAGCCCGTTCAGAACTTCAACGGCCCCAGTTGAACCAACCCTTGGCGTAAATATTGCGTATCCGCAAACGTGTATTGTTTGTTTGTTTCTAACCTTACCCCCTTGATAGAAAGTCCTCCCCATGAACAGAAACGACGTGACCGAAAAAATCATCAGCACCAAAGTCTCCAAAGGCATCAAATGGGAAGATGTCGCCAAAAAGGTCAAACTCTCCAAAGAATGGACCACGGCGGCATGCCTGGGTCAAATGACGCTGGATGAAAAACAAGCCAAAATCATTGGCAAAATCTTTGGCCTGAACGCCGAAGAAACAAAATGGTTGCAAGTGGTGCCCTACAAAGGCTCTTTGGACACCGCCGTCCCCACCGACCCCCTCATCTACCGTTGGTACGAGATCGTGAACGTCTACGGCACCACCATCAAGGAGCTGATCCATGAAGAGTTTGGAGACGGCATCATGAGTGCCATTGATTTCTCCATGGACATTGACCGCGAAGCCGACCCCAAAGGCGACCGCGTGAAAGTGACCTTGTCTGGGAAATTTTTGCCCTACAAAACTTATTGATCAATTCAACCCTTTGATTGACACGAAGGGCTCTCCAGCCCATCACTGACCCAAAGAGCTGGCAAACCAGTCAATCAAAGAGGTCTTGGGAGCCGGTCTTCTTTTGCAGCAACCATGCGTTTTGTTGCTGAATGGTGACTTTTCTGGGGCCAGGAGCCACTCGAATGGCGTCCCCAGCTTTGATCACGCCAGGCACTTTGACGCGCAAATACCAGCCCGATTTGGCCGATTGAATCATGGCTTTCGCCGCCCCCTTGTACTTCATGCGAGCGGTGAACTTGAAACAGGGTTCGCGCAACTTGACAACACTGAGCTCCACACTGCCCACCATCCACAAGTCGCCCACCCAGACCTCGGACTCGTTGAAGCCTTCAATGGTCAAATTCTCTGCAAACGCGCCTGCCTCAAAATGGGGCGTGGAATGCGTCTCACGGGTGATCAATTCCTGCCAAAAAGGATAATGCTCCAACGGGTAGGCGTAAATGGCCTTGTCCTCGCCTCCATGAACGGCCCGGTCGGCTTGCTCGTCTCCCGCCAAGCCCATGGCACTCACGACCACCTCACGAGGATCGGCCAAGCTGCTCACTGAAGTCTTGTGATAGGCTGACTTCACGCTTTGGGTTTGCCCCTGGGAGGGGGCAAAAAGGGGGGCCACCACCCCCGCATTGATCGATATGATTTTCATACACGGACTCCACAATCGGTAAACTTGGACGACCAGCTCATCCCTTTCAAAAGGGCCTGGGGTCAACAATGCGAATGCAAGAATTGTGCTCAGGGCATTTAATCCCGCAAATCTCCCTGGTCAAATCCATCTGTGGCTGCAAAAAGAATGTTGGACGTGTCCGACTTTGCATGGACAAACTTGGGGGCTGCATTAAACTCGAAGCATCGACTCCAAACGCCCATTTTGCCATGCTCGATCTACTGTTCACCTACGGCACACTGTGCAGCGAATTTGACAATGAAGCGGCCAAGAGACTGCACGTTGAGAGTGAGCTCGTCGGTCGCGGCAAGTGGGCAGGACGCCTCTTTTTGGTGATGAATCAGTACCCTGCAGCGGTTGAGTCCAAACAAGAACACCAATGGGTTTATGGAGAACTGCGCAGACTCCGCCAGCCCCAGGCCACCTTGAGTTTCTTGGATGCCTACGAACAATGCCTAGAAAGCGATCCCAAACCGCACGAATATGAGCGCAAAATCAGTGCTGTTCACTGCGGCCACACGGTCCTCAGCGCTTGGGTTTATGTCTATCAGTGGCCCCATGAGCAACTCCAAGCCATTGCCTCAGGAATTTTCTTCAAGCCTCCCAACCATCCCCTTGAGCTGCAAAGAGCCAAGCAGCATTAACTTCAGATCAAACATGGACACCGACTTGTTATTTCAAAGCGAGAGCATCGACGGCTCAACAGTTGCTGTCGTCACCATGATGACGCATTTTGATGGCAGCCCAGAGTACCAAGTCGACTTGTACTTGAGCGACAGCCTGGGGGCAGAAGAAACCCACTACCTCCCCACCCTGGAAGGAGCCAAGGCGTTGGCCGCGATGTTGACACAACGCAAAATCAAAGACTGATCAAGACCTTCCAATGATCTCCATCGTTGACAAACTATTGTCACGTCAATCCCGTGTGCAACTTATAGCGTCGCACCAAGTCATGCGCTTGCTCACTGCTGAGCAACTGCAGTGGGCCGCGCCCGTGTGGACACCGCAAATCGTCCACCGCACCATAAAGCCGACACATCAGGGGCCTGGCATGGTAAACAGCACAACCGCCTTTGACTGAAAACTCGCAGACCTGATCTTCGCGCTCAGTGGGCGCACGTTCAAGGCCAGCAGCCCTAAGCTCGTGATCACTCCATGGCACTGGCCCACAGCAATCCGTACAGCCCTCAATGCATTCAAAGCGCGGAATCTGCTCATAGAGTGCCAAGTGTATGGTCTTTGATGTCATCGTCACCACCAAAGCCCCTCTAACCACGCCTTGAAGATTTGAAATGCCAGACTTGACTCAATCCGGCCAACCTTCTAGCAAATCCACTGGGTCGCCAAAAGCCCGCGCGGCTTCGATCACCCGTTTCTCGCGCAGGGCCAGCAAAAAACCATCTTGAACCAACACCGTGTTGCCTGCCACCACCGTGGAGTCCAAACTCACCAAGTCCATGTGGATGGGCGGCTCCTCCCAATTGGGCATGACTTTCTTGATGTGAGCCGAGGGCTGTTTGAGCTCAATGCCAAAATGCAAGGCCCCTGGCGAGTTCGATCCTGCAGGATAAATGCCATGGCGTGGTGCTTTGGGGTTGAAGCCACAACCGAGTTCCACCAAAACGCCACCAACCAGCATCTCTTTGAGGATGTGAGCCTCTTTGGAGTCTCCCGTGACATCGGTGACTCGGTCGTTTTCAAAAACAACGCCAATGGGCTCATGAAACTCACTGGGAAAGCCCACAGCGAATTGCGGGTAAAAAACGCCATTCACATCATTGCGAGTCGCACCGCGGTCCATTTTGCTGCCCAAGGTGGTCCGGTCGTACAAGTTGGGGCCATGGGTTGGCACCCAATGCACATAGGCGCTGCTCTCATGCGCGGTGGTTTGACCTCGCCAGCGATTGGAGCTGAGCATGTTGTCCCGCATCTCAGGGGTGAAGCGGGCTTGCCAATCACTGCCCCTGGGGTCGGTGATGCGCAAGGTGAATGACTCGCCTTGTGGGTACATCTCACGGGTTGCCCGGGTGATCTCCCCCACCAACTCCACAGGGAAACGCGCTTGTTCGGTTTTAAGAACATCGATATTTCTAAAGTAGGTCATCTTGACAGTTCTTTGCCCGGTGTCTTTTCTCACTTTCAAGCAATACGGGTCACCAATGGAGGCAAACCAGGTCGAGACCACCAAGGAGGCTTTTTCATAGACGGCCTTGAGTTCTTGCGGAAACACACCACTGTTCCAGTCGCGACTCATGTACATGTCGGGCTTCACACCCCTGGACTCGGCAATGCCAGCAATGGCGTGAAAGACGCGGGGATCGATTAAAAAATCCGACAAAAATAGCAATGTATCCCCAGGCTTGATGGCAAACACTTTGATCATGTTGTCCACCGCTTGAAAATACTGCTGTGTGAGCAGCGTTTCATTGCGATTGTCGGGTGGCATGGAATCCAGATGGGGATGGATCAAGTCTTTCATGGGGTATTGTCCTTGCAAGTTATTCAGCAGAAATTTTGAGTTGTTTGATCAGTCGTCCAAAGCGCTCGTGATCACTTTTCATGAGCGCGAGAAATTGTTCAGGCGTGTCCGTGGTGGCCTCATATCCAATGCTGGCAAAGCGCTCCTTGACCAAGGGGCTTTGCGAGGCTTGGGCCAAAATATCGTGCAACTTCGCGACCGTCTCGCGTGGAGTGCCCACGGGTGCCAAAAAGCCAAATCGCCCCTCAGCCACCAAGTCCTTGTAACCCAACTCCAGCAAGGTCGGCAGTCCTGGCATCAAGGCGGAACGTGACCGGCCCGACACCGCCAACACCCGCAGTTTGCCCGAACGAACAAAGGCATCCACTGACCCCAGGTCTGCAAACATCATGTCCACATCCCCTGCCAAAATCGAAGCCACCGCAGGGGTCATGCCCTTGTAAGGCACTTGCAGCACATCCAACCCCGTGACTGCACTCAGCATCCCCATGGCCAAGTGCGAGACTGAGCCCGCGCCAGAGGTCGCAAACGTATAGCGCCCAGGTTGGTTGAGGCCCAACTTGATCAACTCCGCTGGCGTTTGGGCAGGCATTGAACTCTTCACAATCAAAGCATAGGGCGCCAAGGCGACATTGGAGATGGGTGAAAAATCCTTCAAAGGGTCATAGCTGAGTTTGCTGTAGAGGTGAGGCGCAAAGGCCAAACTGCTTTGCCCAGCAATGAGCAATGTGTGGCCATCGGCAGGTGCGTGCGCCACATAGGCTGTGCCCAAGGTGGCGCCCACTCCGCCTCGATTTTCAACAATGACCGAGACCGCCAATGCATCGCTTAATTTTTGCGCCATGGTGCGCGCAATGGTGTCGCTCGGCCCCCCAGCAGCAAAGGGCGACACGATGGTGATGGATTTGCTGGGAAAAGTTTGTGCGCAATTGGATTGCCATACCAAACTCATGAGACCCATCAAGCCCAACTTCATCATGAACTTCAAGGCGTAAGATCCACCCAACGCCGACCTCGAGCCAGGGATGGAGGCGACTCCAAAAAAATAGTGACAGACAGACAATTTCTTACTTCCCATCCTCAATAAGGCTTTTCCCCAAGAACGGTGATGCGTCTGAGTTTTCTGCGCTCGCTGGCGTCAAAATCAGTCCTGGCATGCTGTGAGCAACGGTTGTCCCACAAAATCAAATCCCCCACGCGCCACTGGTGGGCGTAATGAAAAGCCGCTTGTTCGGCATGGTCAAAGAGGACGTTGAGCGTCTCATCGCTCTCGGCTTTGCTGAGTCCCTCGATGTGATCGGTCATCAGTCGGTTCACATAAAGCGCCTTCTTGCCTGTCACCGGATGGGTTCTGAAGACAGGGTGTGCGAAGTACTTGCCGCCTGCTTTGATTTGTGAGCCCCGCATGGTGCCATTGGACTCATAGTCGTACACATTCACCGCCAATCGGCCTTCCAAGTGAGTCTTCAGCTCAGTGGGCAACGTTTCATAAGCTTTGTACATATTGGCAAACACCGTGTCACCGCCTTTGGACGGGATTTCCATGGCATAGAGCATGGTGGCCATGGCGGGGACTTCCATGTAGCACTGGTCTGAGTGGAAATACATCTCCCCATCGGGCAAGGCACCAATCAGTTGGCCGTTTTCACGGATGTTGGAGATGTACATGACAGACGGGTGAGTGCCTCGTCCGTTGTGTTGATTGATGACCCCGGCCAATGTACCAAAGCGTTCGCCAAATCGCACCTGCTCCAACTCATCGAGATGCTGATCTCTAAAGAGCAAGATCAAGCCCTCGTGCCAGGCCGCAAGAATTTGATCAAACACATCTGCACCCATGTCTTGCGCGAGGTCCACACCGCGGACCTCGCAACCAATCGCGCCAGAGATGGGACTCGTGACGAGATGGGTCACGTGTGAGTTGGCGGCCAATGTGTCATTCATGATCGTGGTCTCGTGGAAGATATGCATTTAAAGGTTGAAACAGGGCTATCGCCTCCAAGCCCATGACCACACTGAACTGCCTTGCAAAGCACTTGAACGTGTTGATCATCTGGACTCGCCAGGCACTTACTCCGGTTTGATGTTCACATCCCGAATCACTTTGCCAAACCGGGCCAAATCTTTTTCAATCAACGTGGCAAACTCCTCGGGTGTGCCCATCAACACGTCGTAATACTGAACTTGAAGTTTTTCTTTGACCTCTTTCTTGGACAACATCGCATTCAAATCTTTGTTGATTTTTTGCACAATCTCTTTGGGTGTTTTGGCCGGCGCCAAGAGGCCAAACCACACATCAAAGTTGTAGCCCGGCAGACCTGACTCGCTCACCGTGGGAATATCGGCCACCAAGTCACTGCGCTTTAAACCCGCAACGGCAAAGCCCTTGAGCTTGCCACTCTTGATGTGAGGGTTCATGTTGGCCACGGTGCTAAAGAGCACCTGGACCACGCCGGCAATCGCATCCGGAATGGCCGCCCCACACCCTTTGTAGGGCACGTGTTGGATTTTGATTTTGGCCATGGCGTTGAACATCTCACCAGCGATGTGCTGGGGAGAGCCGTCTCCACAGGAGATGTAGTTCAGCTCCCCCGGGTGGCCCTTGGCATACTCGATCAACTCTTTGACCGAGTTCACTGGCACTTGGGCATTGACCCCCACCATGATGGGAGAGGTGGCGACGGTGCCGATGGGGGAGAAATCTTTCACCGCATCCCAAGGCGTGTTGTTGTACAAACTTGGATTGATGGACAAATTGCTGGGCATCATCACCAAGGTGTAGCCGTCCGGTGATGATTTGGCAACCCGATCCGCCCCAATATTGCCGCCTGCACCGCCTTTGTTCTCGACGATGACGGGTTGTCCCCAGGTCTCACCCAACTTTTGCGCTAAAAAGCGGGCCATGGAATCGGTCCCCCCGCCAGCGGCGTAGGGCACCACCACCGTGACGGTTTTGCTCGGCCATGGTGCAGGGGGCACCAGCACTTGGGCATGAAGGCATTGGCTGAGCAGCACCATCCACAGGAACCCCGCCCTTAAGCCGAAAACACTATAAACACTCCTGACACTCCTGATACTTCTGACACTCCCAGAACCGCACGCCCCCCAGTCTCCGGATGCACTCAAGCTGCAATTTTGTCCAATGCGCATAATGATCTCTTTTCAACCCTATTGACGACCCGCAAGCTTGACGACGCTCAAGCCAAACTTCAAGGATCAAAAGCATGACCCGATCCTTGTTTTTCCTTGCACCACGGGCAATCCTCTAGCATCTTGCAAATGTGCCCGTGATGCAATCAGAGTAACCCTAAGTCAGGGAGTGAGGGGCGATGCACAAGGGGGCACCCAAAGCCACGAAAAAGCAGTTTCTAGGCATTTAGAATAGTATGAGACAAGTGGCCCAGAAGATTTTTGCACGACTTGCTCACTCGACCACCTCCTTTGTTTCCACTCATCTTCTTTCAATATGCCGCATCCACACAACGTCTTCAACTTTGTTGCCATCTTGGGGGCTGGCGCCATGGGCAAAGGCATCGCACAACTCATTGTGCAAGCGGGCGTCAAAGTGGTCATCTACGACACCAACCCCCAAGCACTTGAAAGCGCCAAGACGAGCATCACCCAGCAGTGGGAGAGGATGCTCGAGAAAAACCGCATCACCCCCGAGGACCTCAAGGCCTATGCTAGCCGCCTCACCTTGGCCGCCCAGTTGGAGGACTTGCGCGAGTGCGATTTGGTGATCGAGGCCATTGTGGAGAACTTGACTGTCAAAGCGCAGGTGTTCAAATCCCTGGAGTCCATCCTCAAACCCGAGTGCCTGCTCACCTCCAACACGTCGTCTTTGAGCATCACCGCGATATCGAGCGCTTTGAACAACCCCAAACGGTTGCTGGGACTTCATTTCTTCAATCCCGTCATGCTCATGAAGGTGGTTGAGGTGATTCGGGGCCTGCACAGCCGCGCTGAGGACTCTGCGCGTTTGACTGAGTTTGTCAAACAATTGGGCCACACCCCGGTCTTGGCGCAAGACACCCCAGGCTTCATCGTCAACCACGCATCCCGCGGCTACTCGAGCGAGTCGCTTCGCATTGCGCAAGAAAGCATTGCCGAGTTTGCTCAAATCGACCTCATCTTGAGAGACCAAGCTGGCTTTAAGTTGGGGCCCTTTGAACTCTTGGATTTGACGGCCTTGGACGTCTCACACCCCGTGATGGAGGCCATCTATCACCAGTACTATGAAGAGCCCCGCTATCGCCCGAGCTACATCACCGCACAGCGTTTGGCAGGCGGCTTGCTTGGCAAAAAAGTGGGGCAAGGCTTTTACACCTACACCGATGGCGTCAAGCAACAAGCACCAGACATTCACGGCCCGCTCATCGACCGCGAAGATCTCCCCAGTGTGTGGGTATCGAGCAAGGCGGCCAGGCGCGCAGAGCTCTACGCTTTGTTCAAGGACCTCGAACTCCAGATCGAAACCACCGCAGCCCCAAGCGCTCAAGCACTGTGTTGGGTGGCTCCCTTGGGACTGGATGTCACCACGGCTTGTGTTTTGGAAGGACTCGACCCATCGAGGACCGTGGGCATTGACATGCTGTTTGCGCCGAGTCAGACTCGGCGCTGGGTGATGGCCACCAACCCCGCACTTCGTGCCGACATGAAGCAAGCGGGGGAGTCTATGTTGCGCTTGGATTCCAAGGCGGTGAGCGTGATCAAAGACAGCGCAGGGTTTGTCACACAGCGAGTGCTCGCGTGCCTCATCAACATTTGCTGCGACATGTGCCAGCAAGGCATTTGCTCGCCCACCGATTTGGATTTGGCCGCCACCTTGGGGTTGGGGTATCCAAGCGGTCCCTTGAGCATGGGAGATGCACTGGGGGGGCAAAACATTTTGGAGATCCTCTTCAATATGCAAACCGTCTACGCCGATCCACGCTACCGAGCCAGCCCTTGGCTCAGACGCCGTGCAGCCATGGGTTTGTCACTGCTTCATATGGAAGCCTAAAGACCAGCCACCGGTTAGAGCCTCAAACCCCAAGACCACCAAGGTGTCACATGTCTCTTGACGAATCCTTCCAAGGAACACAGATCCCAACTGGCAGCTTGCCCTTTGATCGCCAGCAACTCCTCGACTGGCTCCATGACACTTTGGACAAAACCCTGCGGCTGGAAGGCCCCTGGAGCATTGAGCAGTTCAAAGGCGGTCAATCCAACCCCACTTACTTGCTGAAAAGCACCAATGCGCAGTATGTCATGCGCACCAAGCCCGCTCCCAAAAGCCAACTGTTGCCCTCGGCCCATGCCATTGAACGCGAATTCAAAGTGATGAAAGCCTTGGGGGACACGCCCGTTCCTGTGGCTCGAATGTTGGCCTTGTGTGAAGATGAGAGTGTCATCGGTCGAGCCTTTTATTTGATGAGCTATGTTCAAGGGCGGGTGTTTTGGGCGCCCGAGTTGCCCGGTTTGACCCGCCTAGAGCGCACCCAAGTGTTCAAGAGCATGAACCAAGTCTTGGCGGACATGCACTTGGTCAACTTGGAGGATGTGGGCTTATCGGACTATGGGCGCGCAGGGAATTATTTTGAGCGACAAATATCGCGTTGGAGTAAACAATACATCACCTCCATCACCGAGCCCATTGCCGAGATGGACCTATTGATGCAATGGTTGCCTGAGCACCTGCCATCCATTGCACAAGAACCTCGGCTGAGCTTGGTGCATGGGGACTTCAGGCTTGACAATTTGATATTTGATACGAAGGACTCCAAAGTGCGTGCGGTGCTCGACTGGGAACTCTCCACCTTGGGGCATCCCTTGGCCGATTTGAGTTATCAGTGCATGGCCTGGCACATTGAACCGCAAGAGTTTCGCGGTTTGGCCGGCCTCGATTTGGCAACCCTGGGCATCCCGAGTGAGCGTCAATACATCGAGTGGTATTGCGAGAAAACGCAGTTTGCAACGCCCGCTCAACTCGAAGGCGACTGGCACTTCTTTTTGGCCTACAACCTCTTTCGCATTGCCGCCATATTGCAAGGCATTGCCAAACGCATTGAGGCGGGGACAGCGAGCTCAGAGCAGGCGCAAAACGCTGCCAAGCGGGCCAGGCCTTTGGCACAACATGCGTGGCATCATGCCAAGATTCATCGGCAACTCAACGGTTGATGAAGTCGCTCGCCCAAGGCTCATCACAAGTGGGGGGCAAGCGCTGCCATCATCCCAAGCCTGACTTAGAATGACGGTTTCTCGAATCAATTCGATGCGGTGCGCTCGCTTGGGTGACATCGACACATCGCCATGACTTGAGCCCAGCTTTTTTATCACCTCCACGAAGGATCATCAATGATTGAAGTTTATTCTTGGCCCACCCCCAACGGCCACAAAGTCCACATCATGCTCGAAGAGTGTGGCTTCAAACTCAACCGCGACTGGAAGGCCATTCCCATCAACATTGGCCAAGGCGACCAGTTCAAGCCTGAGTTTTTAAATATCAGTCCCAACAACAAAATCCCGGCCCTCGTGGACCCCCACGGACCCGACGGCAAACCCATTCATCTGTTCGAGTCGGGCGCGATTTTGCTGTACTTGGCCGCCAAAACCGGAAAATTTCTCCCCAAAACCGACCGCGCCAAGTTTGAAGTCTTGGAGTGGCTCATGTTCCAAATGGGCGGGGTAGGACCCATGCTGGGACAAACTCACCATTTCAGAATGTACGCCCCGGAGAAAATTGAGTACGCCATCAACCGCTACAGTCAAGAGACCAAACGACTGTATGGCGTGATGGACAAGCGACTACAAACAAGCAAGTTCTTGGGTGGTAAAACCTACAGCATTGCCGACATGGCCGTGTATCCTTGGCTCAGAAGTTGGCAAAACCAGGGCATCGATTGGGCCGACTACCCCACCTTGAAGGCTTGGTATGACGCGATTGATGCAAGACCGGCCGTCAAACGTGGTGTTCAAGTGCTGGCAGACCTCAGAAAACCCGTGCATGATGCCAAAGCCAAAGAGATCCTCTTTGGCAAAACACAGTACGAAAAACGATAAAACACACTCGCACGGGTCTAGGCTGACCTCTACAACCAGCGGCCCAGCGGGGCCGCTTTTTTGTGGCTCAAGTCTTGACTTTATCGGTGGGATTTTTTTGTGTCTTCTACTTCGTGATCATTGAGCAGCGCGAGGTACTCAAGGACAAGCCCTGGGCTTTGCAGTCACCGTCATAGACCACGATACTGCCCGCACTGTTCCTGATGACTTGCAGGCTCACGCCATCGGCAAAGGTGGCGGCCAAGGTCATGGAGGGCAAGGTCTCCACCCAGGTGGTTTCAGAAATTCGGGCCACCCGCATCTGGGTATGGGCTGGGTCTTGTAAATTCAGGAAGAAAAATCCTGGCTCATAAAAGACATCGCTGCTCTCCAGGTTGGTGATGGGAAAGAGCAAGGCATAGTTGCTGTTGCTGTAAAAAAAGGTTCCAGACTGAGGTGAGGCGGTGACCGTGGTGTCGCTTGACCCCTTGACCCAAAGGGTGGGTCGACCGTTGCTCAAACTTCCCATCAAAATCAAATCAAGTCGCTTGGCCGCATTCGGATAGGGAACGATTTGTACACCATGCAGTTGGGTGGGGAGCATGGGAGAGGCCGAGTTGTCGATGATGCGGTCAGTGACTTGTGCAAAGGAGACGTCGGTTTTGACGTTGCTCTTTTGTGCCATGAGCACAATGGCCGACTGGCTGCGATCGACCAAGACAAGATCCATCAATCCATCGGCATTCAAGTCCGCCGCAGCGGCTTGCTCTGCCTTGAACTGGTAATTGACCATGGAGGTATTGTGTAAAAAAATCTTTTGATAAACGCCAGTGGTGTCGTTGCTCAGGTAAAGAATTTGTGTTTCTTTGCCCGCGCTTGCAGTGCCTTTGCAAGTGACCAAGACATCGTGGCGCTTGTCTGCATTGAAGTCAGCGGTGATGGCAAAGGTGGCCACTTGGCAGCCCGTGCTGTCACTCAAAATGCTGCTGGTTTTATCGACCCAAACGCCATTTTGGTTTTGAAAGAAATGCGCCGACCCAAGCCCCGTTGGGCTATTGTCCATGACAAAGGCCGAATAGTGACCCACGCCTTCGCGAAAATAGTCTCCAAAAGTCACCGCATTTCGGCTGTCCGGGTCGGCGATGGCAACCCCAAGCAAGCCAGACGAAAAAACCGTCGTTGACGCCATGGCCCGCGCGTCTTGCTTGTATTCATACGATGTTGAAAACACCGATGAAGGTGGATACGGGGGCAAAGGCGAGGTCGTGGTGTCCGTGCTGCCCGGTGTCGACGCACCGGGTGGGGCGACTGAAGTGTCCTTTGCAGTGCCCGAACCACAGGAACTCAGCAGCACCCCGCTGGCCAATCCCAACATCAAACACATGCTGCGTGCCGACTTGAAAGCGCCCTCCCCGACCCATTGCCAGTCACGGGTCTGTGCTTTCAAGTGGGGAACATTGAACATCATGGGCGATCCATTTCCAATACAAGGGGGGGCAAAAACACCCATTGACCACATCAACCCTACATCGGTGGCCCCAAGCACAAGCTTGCAGTCTTTTGAGTACATCACTTTAACATCTTGCGCCCAAAGACCACGATGCCCAAAAAACCCGCATGTCGTTTGCACTTTGAGTTACACTTTGAGTCCATGTAGCCGTCAATTGGTTGCCAGTGGGTCGTCCGTGGCCTTGCTAGGCAACCCCGTTGGGGCTACCCAAAAGGTCAAACTGTCTCAATAAGACATCATTGTATCGACTCAAAGCCTTAAAATCATGAGCCTATGCGTAACCTTTTAATTGTCGTTTGCCTGTGGTCATTGACCTCTTTGTTGCCCACTTGGGCCGAGGAGAGGCCCGTGCCTCAATTCAAGCCCTACCCCGTCAAAAAGTCACAAGACTCTGGGGCCGCATCCGATGCAGCGGCATCTGGCAATTCAAGCTCATCGTCCAGTGGCAGCGCATCAACCCCCGCCACCAAGCCCATGAGCACCAATTCATGGGACACGCGTGACCACAGCAACGACAACGCCAGGCCGTTTGGCGTGGATCCTGTGCAATCCTTGAAAGCCCGACCGCCCACTTCGGGCAAAGAGCCCATGTTGACGCTGAACAACAAAGGCCAGCCCATGAGCCAAGCCATCCATGAGTCCGACCGACTCAGCTACTACGACTGCAAAGGTGTCTTGGCCCCTTGGTTTCAAGAATTGCTGACCGCAGAGTTGAACTATTTCAGTGAATTGGTCGAGTTCCCCTTGATCAAGGGCACGCAATGTGTGGTGACGGTGGGCACACCCAAGAGCTTGTCGCCGGGGCGCATCAGTGTGCAGATGTACCTCAACGGCAAAGAGATGAACGACTGCGTGATGGACAGCATTTGCTTTGTTTTCCGAAGCGTGAACTTGATTGCCAAAAATGGCGGGGTCTACCGCTCCTACTTTTTGTCCGACATGTTCCGAAAAATTGTCTCCCAACAGTGTGTGACCCCCAAGGGCAAACTCTACTCCAACACGACTTGCTACTCGGTGGATTGACCCCATTGGAGCCAACTTGGCAAGGCAAACCCACATGCAACTTGCGGCTCATGAGTACGCCCCATTCGTACGAATTGCGGGACTGCTGGCGCACATGCCCCCTCGAGAATTCAAGCCCCATTCAAGTCTTGGCCACTTGGGTCGATTACCCTACTCAACACCTTTGACCTATGAACACCTCACCTTGCTTTTTAACCAAGCTCTTGCTGCCCACCTCCGTTTGGCTGGCACTCAGTTGCACCTTGAGCCTGGGCGTGAGCTCGGGCCTCTTGTTGAGCACCAGTGCCTTGGCGCATGAGAAAAAAGAAGAAAAGAAAGAAGAGAAAAAGGAAGGGGGTGAGAAAAAAGAGGAAAAGAAAGAAGAAAAAAAAGAAGAGAAGAAGGAAGAGAAAAAGGAAGGGGGTGAGAAAAAAGAAGAGCACAAAGAGGACCACAAAAAGGCCAAGCCCGCCCGCCCCAAAAGGACCTTTGAAGGCATTGAGCCCCTCTTTTATTTAGACGACAATCGCCACCCCTTTGATGAACCCTTCGCCAAGAAAGAAGAGGAGGAGTTTTATCTCTGCCGTGCCAATGTGGGCGAATGGTACCGGGATATGAATGTGGCCGATTTGAACCGATTGGCCGCAAAAGACAATCTCAACCAAATTTCCGGATCCACGTGTGCGCTGCACCTGTTTCCATCAAGTTTGGGTAAAAAATTGCCCTACCTCATGCTGGAGTTCTATACCGGCTCAGACGGGATGCGCGAATGCATTTTGACGGAGGAGTGTCCTGAGGTTCGAACGGTCATCATGTACATCAAAGACAAAACGCTTTATCGCAGTCTGATCATCACCGACTCCAAGAAACACGTGCACCGCCAGTACTGCTTGACCAACAAGAGCGACGTCTTGGCCGACAAAGCATGTTGGCGCTATTTCCAAGACCTGGCCCAGGCCAAGCGCGAGGCCGAACTCAAAGGCGAAGAGGAGGACAACAGTCCACAGGCTCTACGCAAAAAACGCCGCGAAGAGTTCGAGGCCAAGAAAAAAGCCCGCGAAGGCCATGATTCCAAAAACAATTCGGCCGCAGAGTCCAAAGAAGAGTCGGGCCAAGAAGACCCACACAAAGCGGAAAAGCACAGTCAAGACAAACACAAAGAGCACTAGGAATAGGGCTTTGTTGGCTGGATGTCAACTTCCACTTTGGGTGCAACGACCTCTTCAAGATCAGGCAGGGGTATCGAAGGGACCCTCACCCAGGTTGGGGTCAACGCCTTGTGATGAGCCTGCCATCAATCCTTGAGATCAATGAAATCCTCAATGGCGCGCTTATATTGAAGACCCGCGTCGGCGAACACCGACGCGATATGGGCTTTCATCTCAGCACTCACACCGCTGGGGTGATGGTAGACCTCCATCCAAGTCTCGAACCCTTCGCTTGAAACTTCAGGGCGACGCATCAAGTTGATTTGAAGCGAAGTGAATCGATGTTGAATTTGGGCCAAGGCCTTGTCGACCAACATCTTGGCACTGGCGTGCTCTGCTTGGGGCACCTTGTAATAGACAAATAAAGTGTGTTTCATCGGATTGCTGGCCTTTTTTGTGGACTTCGATTGCTCAGTGCACCATTGTCGGGCTTGACCCATCGGTCGTCTTTGCCATCAGACACAGAGCCCATGATGTGGATCAACGCAGCATCAAAAACGCGGTGCGCTCGAGCCAGGCCTTGCGCTCCATTGCGCTCCATTGCGCTCCATTGCGCTCCATTGCACTCATTGGCCCTTGGGTTGCGATTTGACCCTCAAACCTGCACTCACCCACTCACATGCGCTCAATTTTCATGGTGTTGACCAAATTATTCCATTTATCGACTTCATTGGACATCAACTCTTTGAGCTCATCGGGTGTGCCCCCGCGGGAGTCGATCCCGACTTCTAAAAACCGTTGTTTAACGTCGGGCATGGCCAATATCGCATTGATCTCTTTGTTCAAGCGATCGATGATGGCTTGCGGTGTTTTGGCGGGAGCGGCCACACCATTCCAAGCCTTCACATCGTAGCCCTTGACACCACTCTCCGTCATGGTCGGCACATCGGGCAGGCCCTTGAAGCGGTTGCTGCCCGATACCGCCAGTACCCTCACCTCACCGGCCTTCACCAAGGCCAGGGCGGGAGAGATGATCTCAAACGCCACGCTCACATCCTTGCCCTTCAACGCCAGCATCAAGGAGGGTGTCGTTTTGTAAGGGATCAAGGAAGTCGAGTGCAGTGCGGCCATGTTTTGAAACAAAAGGGCTGCGATGTGTTGGCCCGACCCCAAGCTCACCGAGCCAATGTTGTATTTGTCTGGAGAGGCTTTGGCCTTGGCAATGAAGTCTTGAACATTTTGAATGTCTGAATTTTTATCCACCAACATCAAGACATCGAAAAAGCCCATGGCCGAGATCGGTGCGAAATCTTTTTTGATGTCATAGGGCAATTTTTTAAAGAGCGCCTGACTCACCGCATTGCCGTAGTTCATGTGCAGCAAGGTGTAGCCATCGGGATCGGCCTTGGCCACCATGTCGCCCGCCACCACGCCTGCCGCCGATGGACGGTTGTCCACCACCACTTGCTGGCCCAAAGCCTCAGAGAGTTTTTGCGCGACCAGTCTCGCCGTGATATCGGCCACACCACCCGCACCGTAACCCAAGACCATGCGGATGGGTTTATTGGGATAAGTGTTGGTGCCCTGGGCCCAAGCAAGCGGGCCTTGTAAGAGGGCTGCGGCGAGCATCACCACCCAGGCTTTACTCCAGTGGGCCTGGTGTTGGACAAGGGTGTCCAAAGGGGTCTTGCGTGAAATTTGAAGTCTGAGGGTGTTGCGCATTGAAGTCTCCCAATTAGGTGTTGGCATCTTGCACGGGTTGAATGAATGGTCGTGTGGATGAGGCTATTGTTGATGAACTGTGGGCAAAGATGAGACGCTGGCGACAAGTTGTTGATGAACGAAGGTCATCCCTGGCCACCCTTGCCACCCTTGCCCCCCATACCTTCCCAGCGATTGACCATGTCGGTCTCGATATCAAAGAGATCCAAACAGCGGCCCACGGTGTGGTTGACCATGTCATCCAAGGTTTGGGGGCGAGCGTAAAAAGCAGGCATGGGCGGGAGCAAAATGGCACCGTTTTCACACGCTTGGGTCATCGCTTTCAAATGCCCCGCGTGCAGTGGCGTCTCGCGCACCATCAAGACCAAACGTCGACGCTCTTTGAGGACCACGTCTGCGGCTCTGGAGAGCAAGGTGCTCGTGAGCCCGTAAGCAATTTCTGACAAGGAGCGAATCGAGCAAGGTGCCACGACCATGCCCATGGTTTTGAAGGAACCCGAGGAGATCGTCGCGCCAATGTTTTTGGCATTGTGCACTTGAGTGGCCAAGTCACACACCTCGTCAAAGCTCAGACTCATTTCAGTCGACAAGGTCATGCGAGCCGAATCGCTCATCACCAAGTGGGTCTCGATGCCCGAGCCTTGGAGGACTTGCAAAATTCGAACACCATAAACTATGCCCGAGGCTCCACTGATGCCCACAATCAAGCGCCTGGGCGTGTCGTGGAGCTGCCCACGACTGAGTGCGACCGACTTTGCCGACTTTGCCGACTTGGCGGATTGGGTCAACTTGGCACTGGAGGTGGTTTTCACAATGGGCTGCTTTTTATTCGAATTTTTGGATGTGGTTGCCATGCTTTAAGCGTCCTCGCCGGGCCTGAATTTACTCTCAGCTTTGACATCATTTCTTTGCTGCTTCAAGCTCACCAACCCGTTTTCCAAATAGCGTCCGGTGGCGGCTTTTTTGGCGGCATCGTCCCACTGGGGCAACCAGTCACCCAAGGTGTAACCAAACCAAGGCGCTTGGGGACGCAGTTTGGGCAAACCCAACTCTTGCCAAATTTCTTTGGACCGTTCCATGTATTCACGCGTGGGCAAGGCCAAAGGCGGCATGGCCGACTTCATGGTGGCATCCATGAGCAAGGTCGAATCCTCTTCACCATCGTTTTCTCGCTTGGGGCCGTGGCCTTGGCCGCGGTGATCCAGAGTCTGCACATCCTCCTTGGGGTTCATGCGGTAGGCCATGGCCCACAAAATGGCATCGGCATTGTCGGGGTCGATGTCATCGTTGACGGCAATACAAATTTTGCCGCAGTCGCCTTTGAAAAACGCTGCGCCATAAAGCGCACGCCAGACCTCGGTTTTGGGGACATCGCGCTCCAAGGTGATGATGGTGACCCGGAGCAGACCGGTGAGCGGCTCATGAAGGGAGACCTTCTTCACGCCCTTGATGCCCAACGCATTTTTGAGGTGGGCGGTGAAGAGTGGCTCATAGGCCACTCGCTTGATGACGCTAGACTCTGAGGGGGCGACTTGGCTCAAGTAAGAGGGAATCACAGGCTTGAAACGGTGGGTGATGGCCGTGATTTTCATGGGCAAATTGAATTCCTCCAAAGCCACGTGGCCATGCGACTCACCAAATGGCGCCTCGGGCTCCAAAAACTCCAGATCAATCTCGCCTTCGATCACAATCTCAGACTCTGCAGGAATGGTGAGCGGCACGCTGTGGGCTTTTGCAATGCGAATGGCCACACCGGCCAAGCCACCCGCCACCTCCAACTCATCGACGCCGATAGGCATTTTCTGTGGACCCATGAAGGCCACACTCGGTGGGCAGCCAAGCACCACGGCACACGGCATGGTCTTGTGGCCCAGTGCCTTCCAGGCCTGGTAGTGCAAGTACCCACCCGCACCACCCACTCGAGTGGCCATGCGCACGACCATGCGGTCAGAGGCCTTCAAGGCGGCTCGGTAGGTGCCCATGTTTTGCACACCCGTCTGAGGGTGTTTGGTGATCACATTGGTGGCGGTGAGTGTGGGGGCGCTATCAAAGCCTGGAGTGGAGATAGGGATGGGCAGCATGTCAAGACCCTTGCCCTCGCCCAGCAAATCTGCACCTTCGTGGATGACCTCTTGGCACTCGGGCTTGTCCACCATGACGGGTTTGATGGGGTGATTGATGGCGTGGTCCCAACGGGCTTGGATTTGCTCGACTGAGCAGCCCATGCCCACGCTGTAGATTTCACGATTGGCGGCCAGTGCCCCCACCACCACGGGGATGTCATAGCGCCGGCCTTGGGCGTTGACGATGTTGGTGAAAATGAAAGCCTTGCGCTCTGACTCGTCCATGCCGCCCACAAACTGCCAGCGCACCAAGGGGTGAAGCTCAGAGTCTTTGTCAATGGCTTTGTCAATGACTTGCAAAAGACCGCGAGCTTTGAGGGATTCCAAATGGTCGTGTAAATCGGGGTAACCGTCGTTCTTGTGGCTCATGGCTAAAATTTTTTCTATCGTGACATCTTGAGAACGCTCTGCAAAAAAAGGCGACATGCAGTTTGTCAAACCCGTGTCTTTATTTTTTGGAGAACAAGGAAGTGCTCGCCTGTTGTAGATCTGGAGCACCCAACTGGAGAACAGCAACAAGGCGTGATCATACCGCAGACCCTTGTCATCCATGAATCAACTTTCATCGCATCGCCCCCAATACGCACTCAAAGCTCAGCGCAAGTCTCGAGCAAATATCGAACATATGTCGAGCATATATCGAGCATATGCGCCACCATTTTGCAGTCGCATGATGCACATCAATGGGGAACGAAAATCCTTTGAAAATTTTGCAGGTCGCGACCGTTTTGACAGCCTGCCATCTTTATAATGAGAGATGATTCAAATAACAAGCCATGATGTTTATCGTGAATTGCATTGAAAGCCAGTAAAACCAGCAAGATAAGGGTAAACCCTCGTGGCTCAATTATTCGACCCTTGCACGTGCAACTCACCACCCTTTGAACTTTGCGGCAAGCTCCCAGTTGAGTTAAGCCACCCAAGACTTGAGAGACCTTTGGAGCATCGATGACTTGAACACGGCGGCCCTTTATTTGAGATTTTTTTTGTACCCAACAGTCGCTATGATTTTGAATCCCGAGACGCCACCCCTTTGGACTCCTCGCGACCCACTGCTCCTCCACCTTGACACCTAGGACACCCCCCAATGAAAGCGGCTCCCTTTGACTACCTTTTGGCCCACGACTTGGATGAGGCCTTGAACCACCTTGAACAGTACGGTGCAGACGCCAAACTGATCGCTGGCGGCCAAAGCTTGGTGCCCATGATGGCCATGCGCTTGGCCCGCCCCGAGTGGCTCGTGGATATCAATCGACTCCAAAGCCTCAAACGCATCGATGTTTTGGACAACAAGGTGCATGTGGGAGCAGGTGTGCGCCAGCGCGACATTGAGTTCCATGCGCAAGTTCATGTGGCCCTGCCCTTGGTCAAGCAAGCCCTGCAGTGGGTGGGGCACCAACAAACCCGCAACCGCGGCACTGTGGGCGGCAGTTTGGTCTACGCAGACCCGTCCTCCGAGTTGCCACTCTCGGCGTTGCTGCTGGGTGCCACCTTTTATTTGGAGAGCAAAAGCGAAGGCTCTCGCCAAGTGCAAGCGCAAGATTTTTTCCTAGGCCCCATGTTCACCAGTGTCGGCGAGACCGACTGCTTGACGGGCATTGACTTCCCCATCTGGTCTGGCGGCAAAATCGGTTGCGCCTTTGAAGAGACCGCCATTCGCCGCGGTGACTTTGCCATGGCCTCGGCGGCATGCCAGTTGCAACTCGATGACTCTCAGCGCATCGTGCGCTTGAGTTTTGGTCTGGGGGGCATGGACGGCACACCGCGTGTATTTCCCGACTTGGCCCAAGGCCTGCTTGGCCAAACCTTGGCGCAAGTGGACATCCACGACTTGAGCGCGCTCGCTGTTGCCCAGTGTGAGCCGGGTGGCGACATGCACGCGAGTGCACAGTACAGGCGGCATTTGGCGCGGGTGCTGCTGCCTCGCGTGATCCAGCAAGCGCACCAACATGCGCTGAGCTCAACAAACCATGTGTTGACCTGACTCGCCTGCTGCTCAACACGCTACAACCGTTGCCAGCTCACCGTGTCGTCCCTTCATTTTTCTCCTTACCTCTAGTGTGACTCGCCATGATCAATAAGCAATCGATTCAAATCACCGTCAACGGCTCGCCCCACCAACGCGATGTCGAGCCCAGAACCACATTGGTGGATTTTTTACGCGACGACTTGGCGCTCACCGGCACCCATGTCGGCTGCGAGCACGGAGTCTGCGGGGCCTGCTCCGTGATCTTGGATGGACACCCGGTGAGGTCGTGCTGCATGTTTGCCGTGCAAGCCAATGGCTCGCAAGTGACCACGGTCGAAGGCTTGGCCACGAGCAGGACAGAGATGTCAGCCTTGCAAGACGCGTTTTGTGAAAAACACGGCTTGCAATGCGGCTACTGCACACCGGGCATGCTGGTCGCCTGCTCAGCCCTCTTGGCCGAACACCCTCAACCCACCAAGGAGCAAGTGCGCGAGGCCATCAGTGGCAATTTGTGCCGTTGTACGGGATACCAACAAATCGTCGATGCGGTGATGCATGCCACCCGTCCTTTGGGACTCACCCACACTGGCGGCGAAGGAGACAACCATGTCAAATGAATCCCAAGCCCCCAAGGGCAAAGCCCCGTTTCGCTTCATTGGCAAACACCGCCGTGCAGTCGAGCACAAACGTTTTGTGTTGGGCCAAGGCCATTACGCCGCCGACATCCAGCGCCCGGGCATGCTGCACGTGGCCCTGATATCGAGCCCCTACGCCAGCGCCCACATCTTAAAAATCGATGCCAGTGAGGCCTTGGCCATGCCAGGCGTGCACGCTGTGCTCACGGGCGACGAGTTGGTGCACAACACCGACCCCACCTTGCCCGGTGTGGACGCGCCGCAGGTCACTCGCTACGCCTTGGCCCATCAAACCGCACGCTATGCGGGCGAGTGGGTGGCGGCCGTCGTGGCCGAGACCCGCGCCTTGGCAGAAGATGCCGCCGAGTTGGTGCAAATTGACTATGAGGTCCTCCCCCACATCGTGGACCCCGAAGCAGCGCTTCAAAGTGGCGCGCATTTGGTGCATGAAAAACATGGCAGCAACGTCATCTTTCACCGCAAATTCGTTTGGGGACCCGTTGACGCTGATTTTGCCCAATGTGAAAACCAGTTGAGCTACCGAGTGCACTGGGCCAGAAGCTCCACGGTGCCCATCGAGACCTTTGCGGTGACGTGTGAGTGGAGTGACGCCACCCGCATCTTGGACGTGTGGGCCTCCATTCAAATGCCCAAGTTTCCCGACCAAGTGGCCAAGGCCTTGAGGTTGCCTGGCAACGATGTGCGCGTGCACTTTGATGTGGATGTGGGCGGCAGCTACGGTGTCAAGCGCGGCTTAAAGCACACCATCTTGGTGGCCTATTTGGCCAAAAAGCTTGCGCGACCCGTGCGCCTCATTGAAGACCGCATTGAGAACATGCGAGGCGGCGATATGCAAGGGCCCGACCGCATTTTCGATGTCACGCTGGGGTTTCAAAACAGTGGCGAGATTCGCACCATGAGAATCAAGGCACTCGAAGACATCGGCGCCTATTCGGGCCGCTCGCCGCTGCAACTGGGCAAACCCGTGGGCGCCATTGTGGGTCCCTACCGCATCAAAAGCGTGGAGTATGACGCCACGGCCGTGCTCACCAACAAGACCCCGCAAGAAGCGGTGCGCGGCTTTGGACAAGCACCGACCAATTACGCCTTGGAGACCGGCATCGATTTGGTGGCCAGGCACTTGAGCATGCCCGCTGTGGCCCTTCGAAAACTCAACCTCATCGCCCCGGATGAATTCCCTTACCTCATCCCCTCAGGCACACACTATGACTCGGGCGACTACGAGACGGTGCTCGACAAGGCGCTCAACGAGGCCAAGTTTGAAGAGTTGATCAAAAAGCGTGATCGCTTGAGAGAGAACGGGATTTTGGCCGGCGTGGGTGTCTCCACCTGCCTTGAGCCCTCAGGCGGCAACTCCTCCTTTGAGCCGCTCTTTAATCCTAAAAACCAAACCACCACGTGGATGGATTCATGCTTGGTCCGGGTCGACCTCTCGGGTGCGGTCACCGCGCTCATGGGCACCTCCTCATCGGGCCAATCCCACGAGACCATGGTCTCCACCGTGGTGGCAGAAATCTTGGAGCGCGAGCCCGACACCATCCGCGTGATCAAGGCCGACAGCTTGAATGCCCTCCCCTCCAACAGCCCCGTGGGCTCGCGCATGGCCATCATGCTCGGTGGTGCGGCAGCGGGTGCGGCCAAGAAAATTCGTCACAAATTGCGTTTGATTGCCGCTCACAACTTGCAAGTCCCGGAAGAGCAATTGGGCTACCGCGACGGGGGCGTGTATCAATTGAGCCGGCCAGACCACCAGATGTCATGGGACGCGCTTGTGGAAATTGCACATCGCAAATACCACTGTTTGCCTGAAGGCATGGAGCCTGGGCTGCAAGAGAAATTTGTTTGGGAAGTGCCCACCGGAGGTGAGCTCCCCACGGGTGACGGACGGGTGCAGATGTACCCTTGTCACTCCTTTGAAGCGCACGTGATTTTGGCAAGCATTGACCCGGGAACATGCAAGGTGCATATCCACCGCTATGTGGTGGGACACGACTGCGGGGTGATGATCTCCCCCGATGTGGTGCACGGCATGACCTATGGCGGTGTGGCGCACGGCTTGGGGGCGGCCCTCATGGAGAAGTTTGCGTTTTCTGAAGACGGACAACTCTTGGCCGGCACCTTCATGGATTACTTGCTCCCGACATCTCACGAGGTGCCGGAGATCTCCATTGTGGACCACTGCACCCCATCTCCCCTGACCGAGTTTGGTCAAAAGGGCTCGGGTGAAGCCGGCTATTTGGGCTCGCCTGCGGCCATTGCCAACGCCATCAATGATGCACTGGCACCGATGAAGGCACGCATCAGTGCGCTGCCGATGACGCCTCAAGCCATCTGGCAGGCATTGGAAGAGGCCAAGGCACAGACCAGCGCCAGCACCCAAGCTCAAGCCCATGCTTAATTTTTGAACCTGCTATTTTTTTTATGACCACACCAGCACCCCACTTCGTCCAAACTGGATACACCCATGAGTCGTTCAACGGGCCAGCCTGCGCCTTGAATGTTCGTCGCTATGGCCTGGCGGGCTCGCCCAGCGTTCTCATGACGTCTTCGATTTTGGCATCGAGCCAAATGTGGCACGAACAAGCCCTGCTACTGAGCGCTTGTGGCTTTCAAGTCTTGGCCTTGGACACGCGTGGGCATGGCGACTCCAAGAGCAATGGGGGTGCGTACCACATGAACGATTTGGTGGCCGATAGTGTGAGCGTGCTCGATCATTTTGGGGTGAGCCAAGCCCATTACATCGGTTTATCGCTGGGCGGGATGAGTGGCTTTGGACTGGCCCAGCAGCATGCAAACCGTTTGTTGAGTTTGATCTTGTGCGACTGCCGCGCCGACATGACTCAAGCCTTCGCCGCCCCCTGGGATGAGCGCATCGCACTGGCCCAACTCCATGGCTGCGAGGCCTTGGCGCGTCCAACCCTGGAGAGATGGTTTGGTGCTCCCTTTTTGGACGCAAACCCCAACATCACCGAGCGATTCATCGCTGACATCGCTCGCACCCAGGTCGCGGGCTTTGTGGGCTGCGCGCACTCGATTCAAACCCTGGATTACCTGGGCGGTGTGGGCTCGATTCATACGCCGATCACTCTGTTGGTGGGCGCCAATGATGGGCCCTTGCCCGTCGCCATGGCGTCGATCAAGGAGGCCATCGTGGGCGCGAAGTTGGAGGTCATTGCCGGCGCCGGTCATTTGCCCAACATCGATCAACCCCTTCGATTCAACGCCGCCATGATGCGGCACTTTTTTCAAAACCCAGCCTGGAGTCTCTCATGAGCGAACAATTGATCATCGAACAAGACGGTCGTTTACTAAAAATCAAATTCAACCGCACCCCCGACAACGGCGTGTCTGATAGCATGGCCGCGGCGTTGTCCGAAGCCGTCTTGAATGCCCATGACACATCCGATGCGGTGCTTCTCTCCAGTGTCGGACCCGACTTTTGCACGGGACGTGTCAGAGATGCCGCCTTCCCGCCCTCCCCCGAGGCTTATACACGCCGCGATGAATACGACTCGATTTTCAACTGCTACAAGGCCTTGCGTTCTTGCAAAGTACCCGTGGTGGGGATGCTGCGCGGGCGGGTGATGGGCTTTGGAGCCGCCATTGCAGCGCTGTGCGATGTGGCCATTGCGTCGGACCAAACCACCTTCAACATTCCTGAGATCGCCCACAACGTCATGCCCACCATGGTGATGTCTGCCATTTACGACCGCATGAGCCGAAACGCCATTTTGTGGATGGCCTACTCCACTGACTTCATTGGTGCTCAGCAGGCCATGACCTTTGGCATCATCAACCAAGTCGTGAAAGACGCCGAGCTCGAGTCTGAGGTCAAGCGCTTTTGCGACACCTTGCTCTCACGCCCTAGACCCGCGATTTTGGGGCTCAAAGAATATTTGCGCGTGGCCCCACGCATGGACGAGCAAGGTGCGATTGATTACGCTCGAAGCCTGCACTCCATGGTCAACACAGCCGCAGAGATGAAGAAAAAAGCCCATTGATGCCCAACTGCAGACCCTCACGGGTGCATATTGCATTCGTTCACTGACCCCCTTTATTTAGAGAGACACCGCACATGGAAATCATTGGCACACAACTCATCGCTGCACCTCGTGAAGCGGTTTGGCTCGCCCTCAACGATCCACTGATCTTAAAGAACTGCCTGCCTGGCTGTGAATCGGTGGAGAAGTTGAGCAATGAAGAGTTCAAAGTCATCATCAAGACCTCCATTGGACCGCTCAGAGCGCGTTTTCAAGGCTCTCTCATCATGACCGAGTCGCACCCACCCGAGTCTTGCGTGATGAACTTCGAAGGTCAAGGCGGCGCAGTGGGGTTTGGCAAAGGCACCTCCAGCGTGAGCTTGGAATCGGTGCCCGAGGGAACCCAGTTGTCCTACAACGCCAAGGCACAAATTGGTGGCAAATTGGCCCAGGTGGGCTCTCGCTTGATCGACAGCGTTGCAAAAAAAATGACCGATGATTTTTTCAAAGCCTTCAAAGCACAACTGCAAGCCCCCTTGGCCGAGCCAGCGGGCAAGCCTGCACTGCCAGCCCCAAGCCTCACATCGGCTGCGAGTCACACGGTGAGTCTGAGCACCGAAGTGGCCCATGCCAGTGTTGGGAACATTGGGAATGTTTCCCCCAACACGCACAGCGCTGCGAGCTCAGCGGCAAACGCCGCTGCCCACTCGTCCTCCAACGAGGAGCGCGCCCACATGGTGCCTGCGTGGTGGATGGCGCCGGCTTGCATCTTGGGTGCAGCCATCGCGATTGCAGCGCGCTGGATCAATTGAATGGACACGTCAAAGAATGATTTTAAATTCTGATGAGCTCTCGCGACATTGATCCAACTTTTTGAACGGCCGACATGGTGAGGAGACACTTCAATGAAAAAAAATACCGAAATGACAATCACACATAAGCGCGTGACTCTCAAAAAATTGGCGGGTTGGATGACAGGGGCGGGGGCGCTTTTGTCGAGTCACTCGACAAGCCTGTGGGCCCAATCCCTGGGATCCTCCAGTGGAAAAGTCGTGAAACTCATGGTGGGGTTTCCAGCCGGTCAAGCCACCGATTTGGTCTCTCGGGTCATGGCTGAGAAACTGAGCAGTTTCACCGGTGACAATTTCATCATTGACAACCGCCCTGGGCAAGGCGGCAGTTTGGCCTTGTCGGTGCTTGCCAAGTCGCCCCCCAATGGGAGCGTGATGATGATGGCCCACATGTCGGCCTTGGAGACCAACCCCCATGTCTACAACTCGGTCGCTTACGACACTTTGAAGGATTTTGAGGCTGTTGGATTGCTGGGGGACTTGCCTTTTGTGCTGGTGGTCAATCCAAGCTTGCCGATTCAAAACTTCAAAGATTTCGTGCAATACGCCAAGGCCAATCCCGACAAACTCAACAACGCCTCGTCAGGCAACGGCACGGTATCGCACTTGGCCATGGAGGAGCTCAAGCACCGCTTGGGCCTCAAAATCACCCACATCCCTTATAAGGGCAGTGTGGCCGGCCTCACCGATGTGATCTCTGGCAATGTTTCCATGGCGCTCGAGACCGCCTCGGCGGTTCGCCCCCATGTGGAGTCGGGCAGACTCAGAGCCATTGCCAGTGGAGCGGCCAAGCGCTTGGGGGGAGTTTTTGCAAGTGTGCCCACCTTCAAAGAGCACGGCATGGGGGACTTCACTGCAGTCACCTGGCTCATGCTCTTGGTGCCCATGGGCACACCCAAGTCATTGATTCAGTCCACTTTCACCGCCATGAACACGATCGCCACCAAACCCGAGGTCGAAGACAAATTGATCTCGCTGGGACTGCAACCGAGGTTCAGCAACTCTCCCGAAGAAGCCCAAGCCTACTTGCGCAGTGAATATGCCTATTGGGGCGAAGTGGTCAAGCGCAGCAATATCGAAAAAGAATAAAGAGACACTCCTACCATGAACAACTCCTCACTCGTTCGACCAGAGTCCATTGCCAAGCTTGGGGCAGTGCTGTTGGGGCATCCCCCATTCACCACATTCAAGCCAATGGCTCAACCCAGCAACCCAACATGGCGTCTCTCCAGTCTCTGCGCTGCAGTGCTGTGCACGTTCATGGGCTCTCTTCAAGCCCAAAGCGTTGCGCCTGGACCCAATCCATCTTCTGCGCCGTCCTCTGCGCCATCGGCAGTGCCCTCAGCAACGACCTCAACAGCGACCTCAACAGCGACCTCAACAGCGACCTCACCCGCCTCCAGTGCGGCGGTGGCGTCCCCAGGCAATCCCGCCCAACCCGCTGGCGCTCAGGCGAGCCTCACCAGTGCCGATTCACCCTTGCTCTACGACAAGGCGGACCGCGCAGACAAACTCCTAGCAGCGGCCAAGCAAGAAGGCACGCTCACCATTTACACCGCGTTTCGGCCCCAGGACATGCCCACCTTAATCGCCGCCTTTGAAGCCAAAACCGGCATCAAGGTGAAGTTCTGGAGATCGGGCAGCGACAATGTGGTGCAACGCATTGTGCGCGAGTCGGGCTCCAAACACCAAGAGGTTGACCTCATCATGACGCCGGCAAGCGAGATGCTGGCGCTCGAGCGCGAGCGCTTGCTCCAAGCCGTTTATAGCCCCCATGTGAAGGACCTGATCGCTCAAGCCCAGGTGAGCTCGCGCCGCTCGAGCAACATGATCATGAATGTGGTCGTGCAGACCTACAACACCAATGTGTTCAAGAAAGAGAATTTACCCAAGACTTTTCAAGACTTGAAGGACGCTAGATTCAAAAATAATTTGGGCATTGAGGCCAAGGCCGAAGAATGGTTCAGCAAAGTGGTCCTCACGATGGGCGAGGACAAGGGGCTTGCCCTGTTCAAAGAGATTGCCCAAAAAAATGGCCTCCCACCTCGCCTAGGGGTCTCACTGCTGCACAACTTGGTGATCGCGGGCGAAGTCCCCATTGCCCTCACCGATTACATCGATTTGCCCGAGAAAGACAAACGGGCCGGCAAACCCGTGGACTGGTTTGCGCTGGACCCAGTGGTGGCGCAGGGCTTTTCAGTCGCCGTGGCACAGCACGCCAATCACCCCAACGCGGCCCTGCTCTTTTACGACCATTTGCTCTCCCCAGAGACCCAAAAACTGTTTGCCTCGTTGGGCTACTACCCCACCAGCACCAAGGTCGCGAACCCCTATGCGGACCTCAAAATCAACGTGATCGACCCCGTCTACACCGCCGACAATTTTGGCAAGTGGAGCAAACTTTTTGAGCAAAACGTGACCAAAGTGAGCAAGTGAAGTTGGCCACGCCACTTGTCCACTTGTCCACTTGTCCACCTCTCCACTGTTGCCCTTGATCACTTCACCTTTTTAGCTTTCACTCTCCCCCAGGACCCTTTCATGAAAAAAACCACGACCAGCCATTCTGTCAAATCGGCCGCATCCAAGAAAACGAACCCACCGAAGACATCGAGCAAAGCAAGTCCTGCACGAGCAGGTGTGGCCGCCAGCGGCAAAGCACTGCCTTCCTACACCCGGGACGAGCACGCTCGTGGCTACCCCGATTTGCACGACCATTTGGCCGCTTTGGACAAAGCCGGTCTCTTGATCAAGGTGGATCGCAAAATCAACAAAGACACCGAGATGCACCCCTTGGTGAGATGGCAATTCAGGGGCGGTATTGCCGAGCCCGATCGCAAAGCATTTTTGTTCAACAACATCACCGACAGCAAAGGTCGTAAGTTTGACATTCCCGTGGCCGTGGGGGTTTTGGCGGCCAACCGAGAAATCTACAGCATTGGCATGGGCTGCAAGATTGAGGACATTGGCAAGACTTGGAACCATGCCATTGCACACCCCATCAAACCCATGGAAGTCCAAGACGCCCCTTGCCAAGAGATTGTCTACACCGGCAAAGACCTCTTGAAACCCGGCCAGGGCTTGGACGGCATTCCCGTGCCCATCTCCTCACCCGGTTGGGACAACGCGCCCTACACCACGTTGTCGCAGTACATCAGCAAGGATCCGGAAACAGGCATTCAGAACATGGGCGTTTACCGCGGTCAAATCAAGTCCCCCACGCGCCTTGGCATGAACCCTTCCCTAGAGAACCAACCTGGCATCTACACCCACTGGGAGAAATACAAAGCCAAGGGTCAAAAGTTGCCTGCGGCCGTGGTGCTCGGTTGCCCTGCGAGTGTGGCCTTCACGTCGGTGCAAAAACTCTCTGAAGACACGGATGAGTTTGACGTGGCGGGTGGCCTGGTGGGTGCTCCCATTCAAGTCGTGAGATGCAAAACGGTGGACCTCTTGGTGCCTGCCGACGCCGAGGTGGTGATCGAAGGCTTCATTTCAACCGAATGGCTCGAACCCGAAGCGCCCTTTGGTGAGTCGCATGGGCACGTGAATTTGCAAGAATTCAACGCTTACATGGAGGTCACCGCCATCACCCGCAAAAAGAAGGCCATCCTCACCTCCATCATCTCTCAAGTCACCCCTTCCGAGTCGAGTCTTATCAAGCGCGTGGCCTTGGAGCCCGTGTTTTTGAACCACTTGAAGCGCAACATGGGCATCAAAGGCGTCAAGCGTGTGAGCATGCACGAGCCATTGACCAATTTAAGAAAAGTGATCGCCGTGATTGTGGAGCGAAATACTCCCCCCACAGAAGTGTGGCGTGCGCTTTATGGAGCGTCCTCACTGTTGCGCTCGGGCGGCAAGTTCGTCATCGCCATCAATGACGACATCGATCCAGACAACGCCGATGCGCTCCTTTGGGCGATGAGCTACCGCGCGAACTTTGCGCTTGACCTACAAATCATCCATCACCGAGACCCTGGACACGGGCCCAGGAGTGAGAGAAACCATGGCGAGGATTCGGCCATGCTCATCGATGCGACCCTCAAAGACGACTTCCCACCAATTGCGCTGCCCAAGCAAGAATTCATGGAAAACGCCAAGAAGATTTGGGAGGAGTTGAAGTTGCCTCCCCTGCGCCCAGAGGCCCCTTGGTTTGGGTATTCACTTGGCGACTGGAGCGAGAGAAATGCCCTCATGGCCGAGCGCGCGGTCAAGAGTGACTACTTCATCACCGGTGAAGAAATCGCCAAGCAACGCCGCAAAGACTTGCCCATGAA
>CAIPFK010000183.1 GCA_903864315.1 uncultured Burkholderiales bacterium
GCCCCCACTGATACGCATGCCCATGACAACTCCTTTGAAATGGAAAAACACGAAACCGTTTTCGTGATGTTCTTAGCCTGCATAGGGCATGCCAGAAAACCGTCACTCCTTCTTCAGACTGTGTAAAGTTTTTGACACAGAGGGGAGTTTACAAAGCAGATATACAACAGCTCCGCTGGCTATGCCCATGGGCTTGCAAGCCGGCGGCAATTGTTGTCCGCTTAAAGGCCAAAAGTGTCCTCGGCAATGGCAATGAATGACCGATGATGGATGTGCTTTTCCTTAAGTCATCAAAAAACCCGCACGCGGCGGGTTCTTTATTGCAGGGTAATGCGGCTCAGGCTGTGAGATTCACTTGCCCACCTTGACCACGGATCATGCTCAGCACCGATGACGTCTGGCTGCTCTGGGTGTTGGCTTGCGCTTTGACAACTGCTGTATTGCGGCTGGCCTGCATGGCTTGGGCTATTTTTTCAGCTCCTGCCAGGTCGTTGTTTTGTAAAGCAGCACCGATTTTTCCTAAAGGGCTGTTGCTGTCAATTTGACCTTTATTACCTGCAATCGACGCAAAGGCTTTTTGAGCCCCTGCCAAATCACCGGACGCTAAGGTCGACATCAAATCCTTCATGCCCTGTTGGCGTTGCTGCCAATTGTTCACGCCCGGGCCTTGACTGGCCCAGGCTGCATTATTTCCACCGACTCGCATTCCCATAAGGGCTCCTTCACTGCAGCTTCAAGCAAAATCGCTTTTCTACATCTCTAGGTTTCGGCGGGTATTTAGGAATGATGAGCCCCAAAACGTGTAAAGACAGTATCTTTACATTCACTCTTGACCTGCATCAAGTTAATACGCATTGGCAATGCGCAATAAAGTCTTTAGCGATATCTTCGGCCTCTTGCTGGCTCGCGGCACAAGTCATCACATAACCTATACGATCTGCGTTTTCGAAAGGCGGTCGCACAGCGTCCCCCTTTTTTTTCAGGATATCGACGGTTCGAATTCGAGGGTCGCTAGCGTCTGGCAAGATCACCTGGTCCAGGACACCCAAGCGATCAGATACCACCCATCTCGATACAGCCACCTGACCGGCTTGGCCCGGCTGAAGAAAATGCGCTCGCCCTAAATGCAATTCAATCAGATGTTGGTGCACTGAAATCCCCAGTGCCATGGTCACTAAGCGGGCAATTTTGGCTCCGACCAAACGGGGATTGATCTCAATCAAGAAAGGTCCTTCTGCGGTGAGCATGATTTCAATATGGGCATAGCCGCAATCAAAATCCACTGCGTCAAGAAGCGCTTTGATATAGGCCTCTAGCTCTGCAAACTGACCTAAGTTTGGAATAAAGCAACCGCCTTCAATTGCAAAAGATGGTGGTTCAAAAAATAATTTTTCATTGACACCCAGCAACTGGTGTTGACCATTCAACGTCACCGTATCGCAACCGACGATCTGACCTTTCATGAATCGCTCAACTACAAGCCGATCATTGGCTTGAACGCCCAATCCGTAATCGGCGTGGCTCGGCAACATATCGTTCAATGGGGTCATCCATGGTGCCAAATCTTCGGGGTCTTGCAACACCAGGATGTTTTGCGATCCATATCCATCGACAGGTTTGATCAGCACAGGTAAACCCAGCAAACTCACTGCCTGAACAAGCTCTTCGTTGTTAGTGGCCAATTGGAATGCTTGCTGTGGCACACCCCGCTCAGCCAATCGTTGGCGTACAGCAAATTTATCCCTGAGTAACTGGGCACTGGATACGTTCAAATGGGGTAACTTCAATGCGCTGGCCAATTTGGCACTGTCGACCAAGCGAATGTCCAAAAGGCACAAAACAGCGTCAATCGGTCGAATCTGGTGCCACTGAAGCACCAATGACTCGACTTCTTCATAAGCAAAACCGGGCACTTCAATCAGTTGTTCAGCTTGTTGAACCCAAGCTAAGACCGATGGTTGATTGGCATATAACGAATAATCTGAAGTCAAGAAAGTGAAGGTATCGCCTCGATCCC
>CAIPFK010000184.1 GCA_903864315.1 uncultured Burkholderiales bacterium
CTCAGGCCCAAGCCATTTGCATGCAGACCAAGGATTATGAGCGTGCCTACAACGCTTTTGTGGCCAAGCAGCGCCCTGTATTTGAAGGCAACTGATCCAGTCGGGTTGGGTGAGCATCTGGGCCAGCGCTGCCCAGTGCTGATGGGTAAGCATTCTAGACATTTGGGCAGGGGAGAGCAGCATGGATTTGGGTTTGCACAACAAAGTGGCGTTGGTCACGGCTTGTTCCGGTGGCCTGGGGGCTGCCGTGGCCCATCAATTGGCCAAAGAGGGCTGCCGATTGGTGCTCTTTTCCAGAAATGAAGCCAAGCTCCAAGCCTTGTCTCAGGAGCTTGAAGCCACCTACCAAGTCAAGGTGAGTGTCGTGGCTGGTGACATGACGCGAGAGGCTGACTTGCTGGCCCTCAAGCGTTTTTTGCTGGACCATTTTGGTGGCTTGGATTTGTTGATTTTGAACACCGGTCGCCCGCCGTTGAAAATGAAGACGGTGATGGAAGAGACCGACATGGCGCGTTGGCAAGCCGCGCATGAAACGCAGCTTTGGGGGCCGATCATGGTGACCCAACACATCGTCCCATTGTTGATTGGGCGTGACAATGCGCGCATCGTGGCCGTGACCTCAGCCAGTGTCAAACAACCCATGAAAAATCACGCCTTGTCGACTGTGTTTCGTGCTGGTGTCGCCGGCCTGATGCGCCATTTGGCCAACGAATTGGCTCAGCACGCCATCACCGTGAACATGGTGCTCCCGGCCTCCATTGGCACGCCTGCACTCACGGGGTCTTATGACATGAGCGAGCGCATTGCTCAGTTGCCTTTGAAGCGATTGGGAAGTCCTCAAGAGCTGGCCTCGGCTGTGGCCTATTTTTGTTCCAAGGACGCGGGTTTCATCACCGGAGCGAGTTTGCAAGTCGACGGTGGCATGGTCGGGGCGTTGCAGTGATGGCTCAAGATCAAGGGGCAGGAAGACACGCCTACACTTTCATTTGGACCGATATGGGGTCAAGCGACGAGGTCGCATTCAATCGTTGGTACAACACCGAACATGTGAGGGACCGTGTCTTGCACGTGCCCGGTTACATCAGTGGGCGCAGATTCATCAATGTGGGCGTGGGTCCCAAGTACTTTGCGCTCTACCGGGTCAAGAGTGCGCAAGTGTTTGATTCTGAGGCTTACCTGAATTTGCAGCGCCATCCTGATGAAAACAGTCGATACTTTATCCCTCGCTTTGAAAATGTGCATAAAATTTTTGCCACATTGGTCGCCCAAAATGGTCAGGGTGAAGGCGCTTGTTTGGCCTTGATCCCTTTGGCCCAAGCTTTCCCTCAAGAGTTGGCCGCATCGTGTGTCGACTCAATTGTCCAGGCATTGACACTGGCCCATCAGTCGGCTCACTTGGTGAGCACCCAGTTCATTCAAACGGATTGGCGAATTGTGAACAATGTGACCGCACAGTTTTTGCGCAAAACTGATACCTATTTGCATGGGGCCATCATCTTGGAGGCCGTTGATCAAGAATCATTGAATCAGGCCATTGATTCACTGCAAGACCTGATGAGCGGCCCATTGGCCCCGTATTTGCACAAACCCGCGGTTGGCCGATTCCAACAGATCTTGTCTTTTCATCCCCCCGTTTGATTTGAATCATTCAACTCATTGACAGCCCATGCCATGATTGATTACACCACCCTTAAAAATTGGCGTTTTGAGGTCAAGCAGCATCAGTGCAGTGCCCGCGATGCCATGCTCTACGCGCTTGGATGTGGTGTTGGGAGTGCACCAATGCAAGATGGTGACTTGGATTTTGTTTTTGAAAAATCTCTCAAGGTGCTGCCCTCCATGGTGGCGAGCATTTGCACGCCTGGATTTTGGTGGCGAGAGCCTGGCACCGGTGTGGCGTGGCAGTCTGTGTTGCATGCGGAGCAAGATGTTGAATTTATCCAAGGCTTGCCACTCTCGGGTCGTGTTTTGGGTCACAACCGGGTGACGCACGTGCACGACCGGGGTGCATCCAAAGGTGCTGTGGTGGCGCTAGAGCGTGAAATTGTCAATGAAAATGGAGATGTATTGGCGCTGGCCAAACGCATTGAGGTGCTGAGGGACGATGGAGGATTTTCAGCCAAAGACGGATTGCACGATCCTTTGCCTGCGCGCTTGGAGCGTCACGGCGAGCCAAACACGCAAAGCGACTGGACTTGGACAACACGCATTGACCCCAGGGCACACTACATCTTTCGCTTGAGCGGCGACCCCAACCCCTTGCACATTGACCCCGATGTCGCGCGCCTCGCAGGTTTTGAGCGACCGATCTTTCACGGTCTTGGGCTTTATGGCATGACCACGCATGGACTGATTTCGCGTTTGGCCCTGGGGCACGTGCACCGACTCAAACGATTGGCGGTGAAGTTTTCTGCGCCGACCTACCCAGGCGAGCAATTGTGTTACCGGGTCTGGAGAAAGACTGCGCAGCGCTATCATTTTTACGTGCAATCCGTTGACAGGAACATCAAGGTCTTGGAAAACGGAGTGGCTGAATTGACAGAAGAATGAATTTCAAAAAGGAGACAGACCATGAAAAATAGCCAACATTTCTCAAGCAAAATCACCGTGCGAGCCAAGGCAGTGGCCCAGGCATTGGCATTGACGGCAGTTTTAGGCGCTGCGCCATGGGCGCAAGCTCAGTCTACCTACCCCGCCAAGCCAATTCGATTCATTGTGGGCTTTACCGCCGGTGGCTCCACCGATGTGATTGCTCGAATTTTAAGTCGACGCTTGACGGAAACACTGGGTCAACCCATCGTGATCGAGAACAAACCAGGTGCCGACAGCTTGATTGCCACCAAGCTCGTGAGTCAAGCCGAACCCGATGGCTACACCATTTTGATTGCCTCTGGTAGTCACTCGATCAACTCAAGTCTCTATCCTGAGAGCAAGATGGATCCAGTCAAAGACTTCTCGCCGGTGGCCATGATCGGAGACGGCCCCAACTTTTTGGTGGTGCACCCGTCCGTGCCGGCCAACACGGTGGAGGAGTTGATTGCTTTCGCCAAAAAAAATCCTGGTGTGTTGAATTACTCCTCGTCCGCGAGTACCACTTTTTTGCAAACCGAGCTCTTTAAAAGCATGGCTGGCATCGACATGACGACCATTCCCTACAAAGGCTCAGGTGTGGCGGTTCCCGCTTTGCTCACGAATGAAGTGCAAGTCTCCATCAGCAGTATTGTGACTCTTTTGCAGCACGTCAAATCAGGCAAAGCAAAAGCGCTTGCCGTCACCTCGGCGCAACGTTTTTCCTTGGTGCCCGATGTGCCCACGGTCACTGAAAAAGGCTTGCCAGGTTACGTGGCCAGCACTTGGTATGGGATGCTGGGCCCTGCAGGCATGAATGCAGCCAGCGTCAAACTCTTGAACACCACACTCAATAAAGTGATGTTTGAGCCCGCTGTCAAAACCCAATTGATCAATCAAGGCTTGGACCCCATTGCCATGAGCCCTGAAGAATTCACCAAGTTCATCCACGAAGATGAAGAGAAGTGGGCCAAGGTGGTCAAGGACAGTGGCATCAAGACGCAAAAGTAAGGCCGATTGCGTTTTCTTTGACCCAGGGCTCACTGCCAAGAAGCCCTGCAGTTTGCCATTCGATAGCACTTCACTGTAAGACTTCAGTGCTAGGGTTTTCCTAGTACCAGGGTCTGAGCAAACTTGCCCAAAAGAACTTACGATGGTGCTGGAGGGCGGTGGATCTTGCATCCATGGCCTTGACGTGCTTTGCATCGGGTTGGATAACCAGGCTTGAATCAATCCCCTGGTTCACCAACGGTGGGGCTTGTCAATGCCGGACGCTTGCAAGATCTTGCAAGATCTTGTAAGGCCATGTCTCCTTGAACCCATTAAAATGGGTGGCATCCAATTTGGGATTGATTTTTAAACCTGATCTGATTATGTTGAACACCATCAAACGCATTGTGATTTTAGAGGGAGCTGCGCTCACCCTCTTGCTTTTGGGCTCCATGGTCCAGTCCCACGCTCAAGC
>CAIPFK010000185.1 GCA_903864315.1 uncultured Burkholderiales bacterium
CGAAGGGTCGCACGGTCTTCCATCAAACCGACATTGTGGATATCGGGGACTTTGGAGCATCCGACACCTTGGTCAATCCAGCGAACCACGTAGCCCAAAATGCCTTGCACATTGTTGTCCACTTCTTCTTTCTTTTCTTCCTCACTCCAGTGGGGTTTGGAGGTCACGGGAATGGTGAGCAAATCTTTCAGCATTGCGCCCCGGTGTTCGCTCCAGACCAAGGCACTCAACTCTTTTTGAACCTGCTCAACATGGACTTGGTGGTAATGAAGCGCATGCAAGGTGGCGGCGGTGGGACTCGGTACCCAAGCGGTGTTGGCACCGGCCTTGGGGTGGGCGATTTTTTGCACCATCATGTCCGCCATCAAGTCGGGCATGGCCCACATGCCTTTGCCAATTTGGGCGCGGCCTTTGAGTCCGCAGGCCAAGCCGACCAGCACATTGTTTTGTTCGTAGGCTTTGATCCAAGCGCTCGATTTCATTTGTGCTTTTCGGATCATGGGGCCCGCGCGCATGGCGGTGTGCATCTCGTCGCCCGTGCGGTCCAAAAAGCCCGTGTTGATGAAGGCCACGCGAGATTTGGCGGCATGAATACAGGCCATCAAATTGACACTCGTGCGACGCTCTTCATCCATGATGCCGAGTTTGACGGTGTTTTGGGGCAGGCCCAGGGCTTTTTCCACTTTGGAGAAGAGTTCATTGGCAAAGGCCACTTCGGCGGGGCCGTGCATTTTGGGCTTGACGATGTAGACCGAGCCTTGTCTGGAGTTCTTGAGTTGGGTTTTGGCGTCGGCGTTCAGGTCGTGAATGGCAATGGCCGTGGTGATGAAGGCATCCATGATGCCTTCTGGAATTTCCAGCCACTGGCTTGACTGGGTGGAGGGGTCTTTGGATTCGTACAAAATGGCCGGATTGGTCATCAAGTGGCCAACATTGCGCAAAAACAATAGAGAGCGTCCAGGCAGCGTGATGGGCGCACCGCTCAGGCTGTGGTAATGGCGATCCGGATTGAGGTGCCGCGTGAAGGTGTGGCCCTGTTTGGTCACCGATTCGCTCAAGTTGCCTTTGGCAATGCCCAGCCAATTGCGATAGGCCAAGACTTTATCGCTGGAGTCAACAGCGGCAACAGAATCCTCCAAATCCAAAATTGTCGATAAGGCGGCTTCAATCACCAGATCGCTCACCCCGGCGGCGTCACTGGCGCCAATGGGGGTTTTGCGGTCGATGATCAAATCCAAATGCAAGCCATTGTGCACAAAAAGGAGGCTGCTGGGGCTTGCTGCGTCGCCTTGGAAACCCTTGCATTGTTTGGGCTTGGCCAAGGGCGTGGTGTGCCCGTTGCTCAAGGTCACCATGAGCGCGTGGTCTTGGATTGCATAGCGCACGCTGTCCACGTGAGAGCCCTTTTTGAGAGGCACGACGCGGTCCAACACATGGCGAGCGTAGTGGATGACTTTGGCGCCTCGGACTGGGTCGTAGCCTGTGGAGGCACCTGAGGAGGGCTCTTTGGCAATCACATCGGTGCCATAAAGCGCATCGTACAAAGACCCCCAGCGCGCATTGGTGGCGTTCAAAGCGTAGCGTGCATTCAGAATGGGCACGACCAATTGCGGACCCGCTTGGGTAGAGAGTTCTTCGTCCACCTGGGTGGTGGTGATCTTGAAAGGCTTGGGTTCGGGCACCAAATAGCCAATTTTTTCCAAATAACGCTGATAGGCGGCCATTTTCTTGATCGGGCCAGGGTTCTCGGTGTGCCAAGTGTCCAAGAGCGACTGCAGTCTTTCACGTTCTGCCAAAAGGGCCACATTTTTGGGCGCCAAATCCTGCACCAAATCGCTGAACGATTTCCAAAAGGTGGTGCTTTTCAGTCCTGTGCCACCCAGCACTTCATGTTCAATGAAATCGTGGAGGTCTTGACTGACGAGGAGTTGGTGAATGGGCAGGGCTTGGGGTTTGGACATGTTGAAAATTCTTTTTTGGGGCCAAAGATGGAGGTCAGATGGGGCACTGGGCGTTTTCATTTTAGGGTTGTGCGCATCTCACCTCAAGTTTAACGTTGACTCGCCCTAAGAAAGCGCAAAGACTGCCAAAAAAGCATGGTTGACGAACCGTTTTGGTGCTTTTTGCCGCCCAAAAGTTCTTGGCAGTCTTTTGGCGAGGCCAACAAGATGGCGGAGCAAAATGCAGGCCTCTTTTTGGGATGCAGGGATGCTGGGCTCGGTCACACGTTCTGGTTGGTCAGAAGTTGACAAACAAGGACCTTTTCGACCTAGAAAATACCCTTAAACTCAGTCATTGACTTGATAAAGGTCAAAATTATTGGTTATGCTCGGGCTGTTGGGCTTAGATGCCACTTCATATCGTTTTATCCTTGCCCTCATGCAGTGTTGGAGGGCTTTGTTTTTATAAAGAATTCTGATGTCTCTGGTTCAACTCGCCCTCAAGCGCCCGTATACCTTTATTGTCATGGCCTTGTTGATTTTGTTGGCCTCGCCATTTGTGCTCTTGAGCATGGCGACCGACATCTTCCCCGAGATCAACATCCCAGTGCTCAGCATCATTTGGGATTACAACGGTTTGTCCGCCCAAGAAATGGGCCAACGCATCGCGGCCTCGAGTGAGCGGGGTTTGACCACGGTGGTCAACGACATTGAGCACATTGAATCGACCTCTTTGCAAAGCAGCTCGATCATCAAAATTTATTTTCAGCCCAATGCCAATATTCAAACGGCGATCGCCCAGGTCACGGCAGCAGTTCAAGCCCAGGTGAGGCAATTGCCACCCGGCATCACGCCGCCTTTGGTGATCAAATATTCTGCCTCTACCATTCCTGTCATTCAACTCTCGCTTTCAAGCCCAACGCTTTCCGAGCCGGATTTGTTGGATGCGGCACTCAACAACTTGCGGCCTCAGTTGGTGACCACTCCCGGGGTTGCCATTCCATTTCCATTTGGTGGCAAGCTCAAGTTGGTATCAGTTGACATTGACACCAAGCAACTTCAGTCCAGGGGACTGGCCCCTGCGGATGTGGTCAATGCGGTGAATGCACAAAGTTTGATTTTGCCCTCTGGCACGACCAAATTGGAGGGGACCGAGTACAACGTCTCTTTGAACAGCTCGCCTGGTGCAATTGCAGGTCTGAGCGACTTGCCCATCCGAACGGTCAATGGCGTGACAACCTACATTCGAGATGTGGCCAGCGTGCGGGATGGCTTCAGGCCCCAAACCAACATCGTGCGCAAAGATGGGGTGAGGGGTGTGCTGATCTCGGTGCTCAAAAACGGGGGGGCCTCCACCTTGAGCATCATCTCCAATTTGAAGGAAAAACTCCCGATCGCGGCCCTCACCATTCCCCAAGACATCAAAATCACCCAAATTTTTGACCAATCCGTTTTTGTCAAAGCCGCCATCGAAGGGGTGGTGAGTGAGGCGGTGATTGCAGCGGCATTGACAGCGGCCATGGTGCTTTTGTTTTTGGGCAATTGGAGAAGTACCCTCATCATTGCCATGACCATTCCCTTGTCGATTTTGTCCTCCATTTTGATGTTGTATGCGATTGGCGAGACGCTGAACTTGATGACCCTGGGCGGCTTGGCCCTGTCGGTGGGGATTTTGGTCGACCAAGCCATTGTGACCATTGAGAACGTGGAGCGGCATTTGCACATGGGCAAACCGCTTTATGACGCCATTGAAGTGGGGGCGGGTGAGATTGGCGTCCCGGCCTTTGTGGCGACTTTGTGCATCTGTATTGTGTTCGTCCCCATGTTTTTCCTCTCGGGTGTGGCGCGTTATTTGTTCGTGCCTTTGGGCGAGGCGGTGGTGTTTGCCATGTTGGTGTCTTTCTTCTTGTCCAGAAGTTTTGTGCCGACCATGGTCATGCTGCTCATGAAACATGTGGACCAGGGACATGGCCCACAGGGACAGGGGGCCGAAAAGTCGGCCAATCTCTTGGAGCGTGTTTACCGTGCATTTGATCGGCAGTTTGAAAGCTTCCGGTCCGCTTACAGGGATATGTTGGCCAGTGCATTGGCCCGTCGTCAAGCCTTTGGAAGTGTTTTCCTCGCTTTTTGTATCCTGTCTTGCGGACTGTTTTTCACGCTCGGACGTGATTTTTTCCCCAGTGTCGATGCGGGTCAAATACGGCTTCATTACAGGGCACCCACGGGTACGCGCATTGAAGAAAATGCCAGACTCGCCGATGCGATTGAGGCACAAATCAGGCGGCAAATTCCGCCCAGTGAACTTGAGACCATTTTGGACAACCTGGGTGTGCCCAATAGCGGCATCAACTTGTCGTACAGCAACGCGGGCACCATTGGCGCCATGGATGCCGAGTTGCTGATGTCCTTGAAAAAAGGGCACCGGCCCACGGCCGAATTGGTCACGGATCTCAGGAACACCTTGCCGCAAGAGTTCCCTGGCGTGGAATTTTTCTTTCAGCCCGCGGACATCGTCACGCAAATCTTGAATTTTGGCTTGCCCGCTGCCATTGATATCCAGTTCACCGGATCCGATTTGCGCGCCAACAAAGAGTTGGCAAGCGCGCTTACTCAAAAAATTAGGCAAATCCCGGGAGCCGTGGACGCGCATGTGCACCAACGCATGGACAATCCGGAAATTGGCTTGGTGATGGACCGCTCAAGACTTCAGCAAGTCGGGCTGACCGCACAAAACGTCGGCCAAAATTTGCTCGTTGCCTTGTCGGGCAGTTCTCAAACTTCGCCCGCGTTTTGGCTCAACCCCAAGAGTGGCGTGGTCTACAGTGTGTTGGTGCAAACTCCACAATACAAACTTCAAACCCTCAATGATCTGCTCAATGTGCCTGTGGGCAGTGTTGCCAATCCGGTGGACAACTCTCAACTTTTGGGCAATTTGGTCACAACCCAGCCCAGGCGGGGCTTGCCCATCATCAGTCGCTACAACATCCAGCCTGCTGTTGATGTTTATGTCAATGTGCAAGGCACTGACTTGGCCAATATCGCCACCCAAGTCAACCGCTTGGTCGATGAAATGAAAGACCAATTGCCCAGGGGCGCGCAAGTGGTCATTCGCGGACAGGTGCAAACCATGCAGTCTTCCTTCTTGGGGCTGGGCATTGGTTTGTTGATGGCCATTGTGTTGGTGTATTTGCTCATCGTCGTGAATTTCCAATCCTGGATTGACGCCTTGATCATCATCACGGCCTTGCCAGCGGCCTTGGGTGGCATTGCTTGGATGCTTTTTCTGACGGGCACCTCGTTGTCGGTGCCTGCATTGACGGGTGCCATCATGACCATGGGGGTGGCGACGGCCAACAGTATTTTGGTGGTGTCCTTTGCCAAACAACAACGAGAAGAAGGCATGGAGCCGATTCTTGCAGCCTTGGAGGCGGGAGCCACTCGCATTCGACCCGTGTTGATGACGGCTTTGGCCATGATCATTGGCATGATTCCCATGGCCTTGGGCTTGGGTGACGGGGGAGAGCAAAACGCGCCTTTGGGGCGAGCCGTGATCGGCGGCTTGCTTTTTGCCACCGTTTCAACCTTGTTCTTTGTGCCAGTGGTTTTTGCTGAAATTCACCACCGGTTGGTGCTTCGCGAAGAGAGAAAAATCGCCCGCCCACGTGCTTGAGACGCGACCCATTTCAATCAATACATCGATGTAATCTCCACCGTGAGTAGGAAAAAATATGACGGAAAAATCCATGACAAGCCATAAAACCAAGTACTGGGTGATCGGCTTTTTTGTGTTGTTGGCCCTGGGTTCTGGAAACACCATTTGGAGTCGAATGAACAATGCCCATGCCCTGGAGTCCTTGGTCAAAGTTCAATCCCAAAACTACGTCAAAGCTGCGGTGGTCAAGCGTGCAGATGAGCCCCAAACACTCACCCTGCCAGGAACTTTGTTGGGTCTGACGCAGGCGCCCGTGGCCTCTAGAGCCTCTGGCTACATCAAGCGGTGGTACAAAGACATCGGCTCGCCTGTGAAGGCGGGCGACTTGTTGGCGGAAGTTGAAACACCTGAACTCGATCAACAGCTCTTTCAAGGGCAAGCCACACAACAACAAGCCAACGAGAGTGTGCAATTGGCCAAATCATCGTTGGAGCGGTGGGACGCATTGAGAAAAAAAGATGTGGTGTCTCAACAAGAGTATGAAGAGAAAAGAAGCGCTTATCAACAAGCCATTTCCAACTTCAATGCCGCTCAAGCCAATGTGGAGCGGTTCAAGCAGCTCACGGTCTTCAAGCGCATCGTCGCCCCTTTCTCAGGGATCGTCACCAGGCGCAACATTGACATTGGCGACTTGGTTGACGGCACCACCAAGCCACTTTTTTTGATTTCTAGCATCGACAATTTAAAAATCTATGTCAACGTTCCACAGTCCTATGCACAGTATGTGCGTGCTGGTCAAGAGGCGGTGATTCGGCAAGACGAGTTGCGTGAAAAAACGATTCCGGCCAAAGTGGCGAGAACCGCTGGGGCCATTGATCCCGCATCCAGAACCATGCAAGTGGAGGTGGCATTTGACAACAAGGCAGGTTTGCTTTTGCCGGGCGCCTTTGTGCAAGTGGTATTGACATTGCCCGCCAGTCATGCGATCAATATTCCATCGAACACCCTCATCATCAGAAAAGACGGCACACAAGTGGCCATCATTGATGAGCAAAACAAAGTGCAACTTCAAAAAATCAAGGTGGGCCGTGACTATGGCACCAAAATGGACGTCATCGACGGCTTGAAGGGTGGCGAGCGCTTGGTGCTGAACCCTTCGGATGCGCTCAGTCAAGGCGATGTCGTGAGCGTTGTGGCCGATGCGCCTGCTGCCGCACCCAAGACCTCTGAGTCTGCAGCGAATCCCTCTGCTGAAGCCCCAGCAAAGGCAAAACCATGACTGGATGGCCCATGTACAGCAAGTCGACATTGCTCGTGGCATTGGCGTTGACCTTGGTGTCTTGTGCTGCGCCAAGGGCCTACGACAAACCGTCTTTGGAGTTGCCCCAGGCTTGGGGGGATGCGAGTATTTGGCAAGCGGTGACACCGAACGCCTTGCCGTTGACAACAGAGTGGTGGACCCAATTCAACGATCCAGAGCTTGCCCGCTTGATTCAAGCAGCAATGATCTCCAGCACCAGTTTGACCATTTCAAAGGCACGTGTTGACCAAGCCCGAGCAGGTTTACAAACTGCCAGCGCCAGCTCGATGCCCCTGCTCAACGCCAGTGGTCGTGTAGCGAGGTTGGAGATCTCAAGCGCCAGACCGCTCACCAACTACAACTCACCCAACTGGGCGACTGTGCAGACCGATATTGCCCCCTCGATGTCGGTGTCTTATGAATTGGACTTGTGGGGCCGGGTCAGTGGCACCGTTCAAGCTGGAAAGACCACGTTGGAGCAGTCTGTGGCTGACTTTCAAAATGTGAAATTGGTCTTGACCACCGATATTGCCACCAATTATTTCAATGCCAGGCAAGCCGACGTTGAGTTGGACTTGTTGGGACAAATTGTCCAAGCGCAAGAGAAGTCTCTGGATGTGGCCAATTCCCGATACGACTTGGGACTCGTGGGCGCACTAGAGAAAAATCAACTGGAAGTGACACTGGATGCAAGTCGAATTCAATACGAGCAATTGAAACGCACTCGCGAGCAATATGTCCACGCCATTGCGACCCTCATTGGCCAAGATGCCAACTCGTTCAAGCTCAAGGCTGAAAACACCCCAAGAACCATTTTTAGGCCAGCTCTCGGGATGCCTTCTACCTTGCTTCAAAGGCGTCCAGATGTGGCCTCAGCTGAACGTGCTGTGGCCAGTGCCAACGCACAAATTGGTGTCGCCCAAGCGGCCTACTATCCCACCATCACCATGGGTACCGCGTTCGGCTACGAGGCAACGCAATTGTCCAATTTGTACTACGCGCCTTCGCGTGTGTGGTCATTTGGCCCGAGTTTTAATTTGCCCATCTTTGATGGAGGTCGAATTGATGCCAATGTGGCCTTCAGTGAAGCGGGCTACGCTGCCACGGTAGGGATCTACAAAAAAGCAGTTCTCACGGCGTTTCAAGAGGTACAAGACGCCATCACGGGCTTCAACACCTTGGACGAAGCGTTGCTCAAAGCTCGGGCGGCCACGCAAGCAGCCCAGAAAATCTACACCTTGGCCAAAGACCGTTATGTGGGCGGTTTGTCAACGCAATTGGATCTTTTGTTGGCCAAGCAAGCATTCCTCACCACGCAAAGACAGGAGACACAAATCTTGGCCCAGCGAATATTGGTGCAAGTCTTCTTGATCAAAGCCCTGGGTGGCGGGTGGGATGGACTCAAAACGGTGGAGACGATTCAATAGATTGGCGACGATCTTTTGGGTCAGATTGAAGGGCTCGAGGTTTTCTCTGTGAATGGGGCGCAGTACATCCATACCGGTCTGCCATCAGACCCGTAAACCACTGCCGTGGGGACCAAGGCTCTCGCTTCAAATTCCAAACTCACTAGCCAGCTGCCTCTTTTGAGTTCAGCCGAGGCTTTCTCTACAGCGTTGGGCATGCTCTCGGGTCGCTGGAACATGTAAACAACGTCATAGCGCTGCCAATCAGCAAGCCAGATATTGCCTTGTCGTATCTTGGCCCACGGGCACCTCAGTGCACAAAAGAGTCGAAGCAACCAACTCATCTCGAGTCCGAAATATTCAGCGTCTGGGTAAGCCGCTCTGAGGGCCTTGAGACCATCTCCCAAGCCACAACCAGCATCAAGAATTTGCGCATGAGGAGGCAAATGCACATGCTCGGGCATTTGCAACAAAGCACGCGATGGCGTGGGAAATAGGGGTGCATCACTCCATGCATTGAGTGGGTACACCAAAACGATCAAAATCAGCAAGACAAGCCATGCAATGGGTGGCATGGACAGAGAGGCAGACGTCAGAAGAAATTGGGACATGGGAAAACCAAGAACAATCAAGCAACGACGCCACAGAGTGCTCCCCAAGGCTGACAATAAAACGCTCAATAGCGTGGCACCAATCAAAGGCCATGCATTGGGTGTTCCCAGTGTTTGTAAAAACAAAAAGAATAGCCACGATAGTCCCCAAGCCAGCAATGCGGGCAATGGCCAATTAAGGATTTTCATTTGACAATTGATGGATGGTTAATCAGGGGCGGCATTGAGTGGTTAAAAGCGTGAACCGATGAATGACTATAAACCAAAATAGAGGTAATCTCTGACGAAATCAAATGGGGGTCTATCGACGGAGCATGGATTGTGGCAATGGGCGGGACTCAGAAGTGTTGACCCTTTCGTCATGCGAGTTCCATTTTGAACTCCGAGCGAAGTTTCAATAGGATGTTTTGTTATTGCAAACCTTAAAAATATGGAATATAGAAAATCATCGGTATTGCAGAATTGAAAAAAGTGAGTTGAAAACATCAAAGATGCAATTTGCTTTGTATTGAAAAATTCCGGTTTAGGTGACTTTCATTTTTACGATGAGAGACAAAATTAAAGAGCCCAATTGACTATTGCATTGAAGCCACCTGTTCCTTTGAGGGAGTCAGAAATTCAAGCCTAAACCTATCTTTTGAAAATGGTTCGGACAAAAACTAAAAAAACAACTCCCGTTTTCAACTTGGATAAAGGCGTGTACAGCTTAATTCATCAATTCTCTGGGTCAGTTGTGGCAGTTTTTGGCTCATTAAATATAGAAAATCTATGACTATTATAATTTTGAATTAATAAACAGTGTCCGGTAAAAGGACGCTGTTTATTTAACAGTTATTATTTCCCAACCAAGCCCTACTAAAACAGTTGGAATAGTAAGCTGCCCATTAGCAGAGTTATAGGTATCCACAGCCCAAGCCTGAACAACTGAGACAAGCAAAGAAATTAATATGAGTATTGTTTTAATTTAGAATTTATAAATGTCGTTTTAAACGACACCCAAAATTGGCGTATTTTTGTGCGTTTAGTGTTGGCGTTTGTTTAAAAATGAATATCATTGCCATGTGCGCATCAACATGCTGTTGTTTCTTTCACTGACAGTTATGTTTTGAGTGAAATCAGTTTTGGGATGACAGCGAAGTAAAAGCATGGATACGCATTTAGATTTATTCCGACAGTATGTTTGAGAAATATCTTGGATTTAATTAACAATTTACC
>CAIPFK010000186.1 GCA_903864315.1 uncultured Burkholderiales bacterium
GCCAGACTCATTCAAAGCGGTCAATTCGGCGCTGTGCGCATGCTCCATGCGATTCAATACACCGATTTTTTATACCGCGCACGAAGACCCGAGGAGCTTCAAACCGAGCGTGGTGGCGGTGTGATCTTTAGCCAAGGCGCCCACCAAGTGGATGTCTGTCGCTTGCTGTGTGCGGGCCTGGTGACCCAAGTCCAAGCCCATTGCGGTGCGTGGGACCCCAGTCGTCCCACTGAGGGAGCCTACAGTGCTTTGCTGCGGTTTGACGGTGGTGCATTCGCCAGCCTAACCTACAGTGGCTATGGCTTATGGGACAGCAATGCGTGGATGGACCAAGTGAGCGAGCTTGGGCAAGATCTTAAAAGCTCGCCTGCCTCTGGTGCTCGACAACAATACCTGCAAAGGCGTCATGAGCCCGACGCTCAGGCCAAAGAGGCGAGCCTCAAAGCCCAAAGGAATTACGGTGGTGAGGCTTGGAGCAGCGAGCAAAACAATCGAGCAGCGCCTCATCACCAACATTTTGGCCCGGTGATGGTCAGTTGTGATCTCGCCGATTTGAGGCCCACGCCCAGTGGTGTATGGGTGCACGCCATCCACGAGACTTATAAAGTCGAGATCCCTCCCCCCATCATTGCACGCGTGGAGGTGATTGACGAGTTGTATGCGGCGGTGGTGTCTGGAGAGCCCTTGCTCCATAGCGGTGAGTGGGCCCGTGCGACCTTGGAGGTCAGTTTGGCCCTCCTCGAAGCCTCCAAAACCCAAGCCAGCGTGAACGCATTTGATTACCAAGTGGCGCCTCATCTGCCCTTTGGAAAGCCCCAGTCATGACCTCCAAAGCCCAATCGAATGAGCGCTTTGATTTGCTCAAGCATTGGCAAGAGGACGTGCCACAAGACCGCTTGGCCCACTTGGTGAGGGACACCGCGCGCGCTTATTCGAGATCTTTGCAAGCTCGATTGGCACGCCACCAGGTGGCCTTTGGGCATTGGACTTTTTTGCGGATTTTGTGGCAAAAAGATGGCCTCACCCAACGTGAATTGAGCATGAGAGCGGGTGTGATGGAGCCCACCACCTTCAGTGCGCTCAAAACCATGCAAGGCCTCGGATACATTGAAATCCGGCATCTTGCGGACAACAAAAAAAACAAACACGTCTTTCTCACCCCCTTGGGCCAACAATTGCGCCAAGCGTTGGTGCCCTTGGCCCAAGAGACCAATCGCATCAGCGTGAAGGGGCTCGGTGCAGAGGAGGTGGTGACAGCGCGCAAAGTCCTCTTGCAGCTGCTGCACAACTTGGTGCGAGATCCAGAGCTCGAGGGTGAGGGCGCTCAAGACACGGGCGTTTGAATCGCCTCGTACGGGTTCGCGCGTGAACAACCTGGGCCGGGGCTTCTTGGCCCCAGCAGTTTAGGTTTGCAGCAGCAAGGCGGCGGCAACTCGCCGGCCTTCTCCGGCCAAAATGTTGTAGGTTCGACAAGCCGCGGGCGTGTCCATGCACTCCACCCCCAGGTGCTGGGTTTGCAGGGTTTTGAGCCAAGCGGGGGGTAAAAACCGCAGTTTCGCGCCTGTGCCCACGACAATGAGCTCAATGCCCTGGTCCTTCAAGGCCAGCAGTTGCGCCAAGTCCGAGTCCTGCAGTTGATCGAAATGGGACTTGTCCCAAGGCATCAAAAGCCCCAGGGCGCTCAACATCAGGCTGCTCTTGTGCCTCACCCCATTCACGGCAATCCAGTCCGCATCGTAGCCCGTGACGGCCAAGGTATCCATCTGATCGGGTTGGAGTTTCATGGGGGTAAAGTTAAAAAAAGTGAAATTGTGTGTTCAAATTATAGGATTTCCCCAAGCATGAATTCAAAGGAGTGGCTTTGAAAGCAATTCTCAAATCCAGTAAGCTCAACAACGTGTGTTACGACATCCGTGGACCCGTCTTGGACTTGGCCAGGCAAATGGAGGAGGACGGCCACAAGATCATCAAACTCAACATTGGCAATTTGGCCGTGTTTGGCTTTGATGCGCCTGAAGAAATTCAGCAAGACATGATCCGCAACCTGCCCAATTCGGCAGCCTACTCCGACAGCAAAGGCATTTTTGCGGCCAGAAAAGCCGTGATGCAATACAACCAGCAGCAAGGCATTCAAGGCGTCTTGCTCGATGACATCTATTTGGGCAACGGCGCTAGCGAGCTCATCGTGATGGCCACCAATGCGCTCTTGAACGAGGGCGATGAAATGCTCTTGCCCGCCCCGGATTACCCGCTGTGGACGGCCGCGGTCTCGCTCTCGGGCGGCACGCCCGTGCACTACCTGTGTGATGAGAGCAACGGTTGGATGCCCAATTTGGAGGACATTCGCGCCAAAATCACCCCGCACACCAAAGGCATTGTGGTGATCAACCCCAACAACCCCACGGGTGCTTTGTACTCTGTGGAGTTGCTGCGTGGAATTGTCCAAATTGCCAGGGAGCACGGCTTGGTGCTCTTGGCCGATGAGGTCTACGACAAAGTGCTCTATGACGATCATGTGCATGTGGCCATGGGCAGTCTCTCCACCGATGTGGTGACCCTCACCTTCAACTCCTTGTCCAAGAGCTACCGCTCGTGTGGCTACCGCGCTGGCTGGATGGTGGTCTCGGGTGACAAAAAACGCGCCCGCGACTACATCGAAGGCCTCAATATGCTCTCCTCCATGAGGCTGTGTGCCAATGTGCCAGGCCAGTGGGCGATCCAAACCGCTTTGGGGGGGTACCAGAGCATCCAAGACTTGGTGGGCCCCAATGGGCGACTGCGCCGCCAGCGCGATTTGGCCTACGAATTGATCACGGCCATCCCTGGGGTGACTTGCGTCAAACCCAGCGCCGCCCTCTACATGTTCCCCCGATTGGACCCTAAAATTTACCCCATCGAGGACGATCAGGCCTTCATCCAAGAAATGCTCCAAGAGACCAAGGTCTTGTTGGTGCAGGGCTCTGGATTCAATTGGCCGCAAACCGACCACTTTCGGATCGTCTTCTTGCCGCATGAAGATGATTTGAGGCAAGCCGTCAAAAGAATCGCCAAATTTTTAGAACTTTACCGACAAAAGCATTCAACATGAAACCGATCAAAGTAGGATTATTGGGCATTGGCACTGTGGGACGGGGCACCTTTGAGGTGTTGTCCAGAAACCAGGCCGAAATCGTTCGTCGCGCAGGTCGCGGCATTGAGATTGTCAAAGTGGCCGACCTGGATGTCGCGCGAGCCAGTGCCATTGTGGGTGGGCACGCCAAGGTGGTGGCTTCGGGTCTGGATGTGGTGCAAGACCCCGACATTGATGTCGTGGTGGAGTTGATTGGGGGCATGGGCATTGCCAAAGAGCTCATGATCAAAGCCATCGAAGCGGGCAAGCACGTGGTCACCGCCAACAAGGCACTGATTGCCGTGCACGGCAATGAGATCTTTGCCTTGGCCGCGCAAAAAGGCGTGATGGTGTGCTTTGAGGCTGCGGTCGCTGGGGGCATTCCGATCATCAAGTCCTTGAGAGAGGGCCTCACGGCCAACAAAATCCAATGGGTGGCGGGCATCATCAATGGCACCACCAATTTCATCTTGTCTGAGATGCGCGACAAGGGACTCTCCTTTGAACACGTCTTAAAGCAAGCGCAAGCACTTGGCTACGCCGAGGCCGATCCCACCTTTGACATCGAAGGCAACGATGCAGCCCACAAAGCCACCATCATCTCTTCCTTGTCCTTTGGGGTGGCGCTCCAATACAAGGACGCCTTTGTACAAGGCATCACCCAACTCCAAGCGCAAGACATTCGCTATGCCGAGCAACTGGGCTACCGCATCAAACTCTTGGGGATCACCAAGCGAGTCGCTCAAGGCATTGAGCTTCGAGTGCACCCTTGTTTGGTGCCACACAAGTCGTTGATTGCCAATGTGGAAGGGGCCATGAACGCGGTGATGGTGCATGCCGATGCGGTGGGCACCACGCTTTTTTATGGCAAAGGGGCCGGCTCCGAGCCCACGGCAAGCGCCGTCATTGCGGACTTGGTGGACATTGCCAGACTTCAGGGCATGACGCCTGAGCAACGAGTGCCTTATTTGGGCTTTCACCCCCAAGAGATCAGTGAACTCAAAGTCCTGCCCATGTCGCAAGTGGTCACCAGTTACTATTTGCGCTTGCGTGTGGCCGATCAAACCGGGGTGCTCGCCAAAGTCACGGGCCTCTTGGCCGAGTCGAGCATCAGCATCGATGCGGTGCTCCAGCGCGCGGCCAGTGAAGGCGAGAGTCAAACCGATTTGATCATTTTGACCCACGACTGCCAAGAGTCCTTGATGACCGACGCCTTGGCCAAGATCCAGCCCTTGCCCTCGATCCTGGCCCCCATTGTGTTGATTCGCAAAGAAGAGTTGAGTTGATGCGTTACCTCTCTACACGTGGCTCGGCTGAGCGGCCTGGATTTTGTGATATTTTGCTCGAAGGCTTGGCACCCGACGGCGGGCTGTATTTGCCCGAGCATTACCCCACACTTGATGCCGCTGCCCTTGAAAACCTCAGCAAGACGTACGAGACCCGTGGCTACGCGGCACTTGCCTTTGAGATCTTGCGACTCTACATTGACGACATCCCGTTGTCCGATTTGAAGTCCATTTGCGACAAGACCTACACCCAAGCTGTCTTTGGCACCCCGCAGATCACGCCCCTGCGCCCCTGTGGTGAGGGTGTCTATTTGCAAGCCCTCTCCAATGGGCCAACGCTTGCCTTCAAAGACATGGCCATGCAGCTCTTGGGCAACTTGTTCGAGTACGAGTTGGCCAGGCGAGGCGACGAGCTCAATATTTTGGGGGCGACTTCAGGTGACACGGGCAGCGCGGCGGAGTACGCGATGCGTGGCAAAAAAGGCATTCGCGTCTTCATGACCAGCCCCAATGGGCGCATGAGCGCATTCCAGCAAGCGCAGATGTTCAGCCTCACCGATGAGAATATTTTCAACATCGCCATCGAAGGCGTCTTTGATGACTGCCAAGACATTGTCAAAGCCGTCTCCAGTGACTTGGAGTTCAAGAAGCGCTTGAAAATCGGCACGGTCAACTCCATCAACTGGGCGCGTTTGCTCGCGCAAGTAGTCTACTACTTTGCTGGGTACTTTCAAGCGCAAAGGCTGACGGCACACACTGGTGTCAGCGCGCGCGTGAGTTTTGCGGTGCCCAGCGGCAACTTTGGCAATGTGTGCGCCGGTCACGTGGCGCGCATGATGGGCTTGCCCATCGAGCAGTTGGTGGTCGCAACGAACGAGAACGACGTCTTGGATGAGTTCTTCAAAACTGGTATTTACCGGGTGCGCAACTCGGTGTCCACCTTTGAGACCTCCTCGCCCTCCATGGACATCTCCAAGGCCAGTAATTTCGAGCGATTTGTCTTTGACCTTTTGGCCAGCGACGGCCAAGCAACCCGCGCGTTGTTTGAACAAGGGGTTGCTCAGCATGGCTACTTTGATTTGAGTGGGCATGAGGCGTTCAAGGCGCAATTTGCCCATTTTGGTTTTGTGAGCGGCAAGAGCACCCACGCTGAGCGATTGAAGACCATTGCCTCCACCTTGCAAGCCCATGATCAACTCATTGATCCCCACACGGCCGATGGCTTGAAGGTGGGACGAGAGCATTTGCACCCTGGCGGCGTCATGGTGGTGCTTGAAACGGCCTTGCCCATCAAATTCTCTGACACCATCTTGGAAGCGGTGGGCCAGGCACCACCCAGGCCTCCTGGCTTTGACGGGATTGAGGAGCGTCCCAAGCGCGTGATCGTGATGCCAGCCAACACCCAACAAGTCAAGGACTTCATGACCGAGAAGTGCGCTTTGTGAAAGTGGTTGGATTTGCGGGGTACTCCAGTTCGGGTAAAACCACCTTGGTCGAGCAAGTGATTGTGGCGCTCAGGCAAATGGAGTTCAAGGTGTCGGTGATCAAACACGCCCACCAAGACTTTGACATCGATCAACCCGGCAAGGACAGCTATCGACACCGAGAGGCAGGTGCCCAAGAAGTCATGGTGGCTTCACAAAAACGCTGGGCCTTGCAGCACACCCATGAAGTCTTGCAAGAGCCCGATGTGCACGAGTTGCTGACCCATTTGAGCTCCGACGTGGATTGGGTGTTGGTGGAGGGATTCAAACACGCTGATTTACCCAAACTTGAAGTTTTGCGAGAAGGCGTTGTGTGTGTGCCGCTTTACCCCAACGACCCCTTTGTGTTGGCATTGGTGAGCGACTTGGGGGAGAATGCGTTGCCTGTGCCCACCCTCAGAGACGTGTTGCCATTGAATGGACCTGAGCTTGTCGCGCAGTGGTTGGTGCACAATGCAAGTCGCTTTGAATATTGATCTTTATTTTTCTTGAGTTGGAGTGAGCCCCATGGTGCGTGCACCTTTGATGTCTTTGGATGAAGCCACCGCCTTGGTGCTGGCGCAAGCCTCGAGAGCGCCTTTGGCCCCGGAGTGGGTGAGCACGTTGGAGGCGCAAGGCCGGGTATTGCGCCAAGCGGTGGTGTCTGCACTGGACGTGCCTGCCCAAGACAACACGTCCATGGATGGCTACGCTTTGAACACCGAGGACTTGGCGCAGTGGCCCCAATGTGCTCCCCTCAAAGTGAGTCAGCGCATTCCCGCGGGCCAGGTGGGGCAGCCGTTGCAGCGGGGCGAGGCTGCTCGAATCTTCACAGGAGCCTGGGTGCCTCCAGGCGCCAACGCGGTGGCCATGCAAGAAGATTGCGAGCTCAATGAGTCAGGCGACTTGCGTGTTTTAAAGTCAGTGACTCCTTCGCAGTGGATTCGCCGCCAAGGCGAAGACGTGAGGGTGGGCCAAGCGGTGCTCAATGCGGGCGAGCGGCTCAATGCGGCCAGTCTTGGTTTGGCAGCCAGTGTGGGGGCGGCCTCGCTGTTGGTGGCCAAGCGTCCCCGAGTGGCTTTGTTTTCCACTGGAGACGAGTTGGTGATGCCAGGGGACGTGGCTCCCAAGGACATGAAGCCCGGCGCCATTTACAACTCCAATCGATTTTTTTTGCGCAGCTTGCTGCTCCAATCGGGCTGCACGGTCACGGACTTTGGCATCGTGCCCGATCGACGAGAGGCCACCCAAGATGCGCTCCTCGCTGCAGCCCAAGAACATGACCTCATCCTCACCAGTGGCGGTGTGTCGGTGGGCGAGGAAGATCACGTCAAACCCAGTGTCGAGGCTTTGGGCTCACTCAACTTGTGGTCCTTGGCCATGAAACCTGGCAAACCGTTTGCCTTGGGAGAGGTGAGGCTTCGGGGGGAGCAGGCACACGCCTGGGCCCATTTCATTGGGCTGCCTGGCAACCCGGTCTCGAGTTTTGTGACGTTTTTGATCTTGGTGAGGCCTTTTTTGTTGGCCTTGCAAGGCGCCTCCCGCGTGCAAGTGCGAGCGCTCAAGATGCAGGCGCACTTTGATTGGCCGCGCGCAGACCCGAGGCAAGAATTTTTGCGCGTGAGGCTCAACGAAGAAGGCGGCTTGTCGCTCTTTGACAACCAAAGCTCAGGTGTGCTCACCTCCTGTGTTTGGGGCGACGGCTTGGTGGACAACCCTCCTAAGAACCCGATTCGGCATGGTGACTGGGTGCGCTATGTGCCCTTCTCGGAGTTGGGTGTATGAAAATTCATTTGAAGTATTTTGCGTCCCTTCGTGAAAAACTCTCGACATCAGAAGAAACGTGGCACAGCCAAGCCCTTGATGTGGAAGCGCTCAGACAAGAGTTGTGCGCGCGCGGTGAGCCCTATGCCACGGTGCTCGCCACTGGCGTGGTCATGCGCTACGCACTGAATCAAGAGTTGTGCCAGCCCTCGGCCCTTTTGAGTGACGGCTGTGAAGTGGCGTTTTTTCCACCCGTGACAGGGGGGTGAGGGCATGAACGTGACAGCTTGTCCCGTGAGCGTGAGCATACAAATCGAGGACTTTGATCTGAGTCTAGAGGTGATGCGCTTGCGAGAAAACGATGCTTCGGTCGGTGCCGTGTGCACCTTTGTGGGAACGGTGCGAGATCGTCAAGGCGCGCAGGTGGTGAGCAGTTTGGAGTTGGAGCACTATCCGGGCATGACCGAAAAATCCATCCTCGCAATGGTCTCCCAAGCCAGACAGCGGTTTGACATTCGCGGCGTTCGCATCGTGCACCGTGTTGGCCACTTGAGTCCCCAAGACCAAGTGGTGCTCGTGGCGGTCACGTCCGCACATCGATTGGAGAGTTTTCAAGCGTGTGAGTTTTTGATGGACTACTTGAAAACACAAGCGCCTTTTTGGAAAAAGGAAACCACCCCTCAAGGTATCAAGTGGGTCGATGCGCGCGTGAGTGATGATGAAGCCCTGGCGCGCTGGGGCATTGATCAACCCAACGCTTGAGCGCGTGCTCAAGCGCGCTTTAGTTCAAGTAACCGCTTTGGCCAAGCGTTGAATTGGCAAAGTCGCTCCCCCATGCCCCATCATCTTGAAGTGACAGTGACACGCTTTGTTTCCATTGCGCGGCGTCGACCGATTTGGTGAGCAAATGCTGCAGACCTTGGAGCAACTCGTTGTCCAAGGTCAATTGCAATTGACGCTCTGAGGAGGCGACTTTTTCCAAGAGTTCAATTTTCAGTCCCGCATGCTCGAAAAGCGAGGCTTGCAAGTGCGTCACCAAAAAGGGTCTGGGGCCAGTGAGCAGGTTTTCAAAAATTTGAAAGGGCGTGGAAAAGTTCGATTGATCCAGCGTGCGTTGATGCACCAAGTCGGCCATGAGTTTTTTGGATTGATTGTCGAGCAGTGGGGTGTTGACCCCCGTTTGTTTGGCCACCAATTCGGTGTTGAGTTGATCCAAGGCTGGCAACAGTTGCAACGCAATGCGACGCGTCAACCAGATCTCAATGAGCTCTTTGTCGTGCGTGTTCATGCGCATCAAGACCCGGTCTTCGATTGGGTCATGTTCAACACAAATTTGATGGATGTTCATGGCGGAGGGTTTTGTCGAGGTCGTGCAAATAGTTTGATGAAAATCAATTTAACAAGGCTTGGGTACTTGAATTCAAGTCCAGGGACCTCAATTGAAAGACACAATTGAACATTATTATTCAAAAAAAGAGCAAATCGCCATGCGAATCGATAAACTGACCACGAAATTTCAAGAAGCACTGTCTGATGCGCAAAGTTTGGCGCTTGGAAACGACAACTCGAGCATTGAAGTCCCCCATTTGATGATCGCGTTACTGGATCAGTCCGATGGTGTTGCGCCGCTCTTGCAGCGCGCAGGCGTGAACACCTCGGGCTTGAAAAAGGCCGCGCAGGCCTTGCTCGAACGCTTGCCCAAGAGTGCCTCACGAGAACAAGTTCAAGTTGGCCGCGAGATCGTTACGCTGTTACAGCTGGCAGAAAAGGAAGCGATCAAACGCCAAGATCAATTTGTGGCAAGCGAGCATTTTTTCTTTGTTATGTCTGACGACAAAAGCTAGAGCGATCAAATCGC
>CAIPFK010000187.1 GCA_903864315.1 uncultured Burkholderiales bacterium
AGGCTTTTGGACATGCATTGACATGACATGCAGTGCCGAAAGATTTGACATCGATCAGTGCACTCAAAGCGGCCACCCAGAGGATCGCAACCCATGATTATAACAGGATTGTGCACAAAGCATAAGCCAAACTGTCGTTTCGCCAAAAAGCCCGAGGAGCTCGCGGCCCATACACTCAGGCGCGCATCATCAGACCCCACTGAAATGTCGCTTTTTGTCAACATGGCGACGCAAAGCATCCAGGCTTTGCATTCGCCATCGACCCGCTCAAAACTCCAGATTCATGTCTTACTAGGGCTGGATTTTTTCTTGATGGATGAAGTCTGCACCGCAAGCGGCAACAAATCGGGGCGGTGCTGAGCGGTTAGTTTCCTGCGCTGCTCGTCACGCCAGAGATCGATCTGGGCATGGTGGCCCGACATCAGCACAGCAGGAACCTCCAAATCACGCCAAATTTCGGGTCGGGTGTAATGGGGGCAATCCAACAAGCCCCCAAGCTCGGGATTAAAGCTGTCAAGGGCATGACTTTGCGCGTCGTTGAGCACGCCGGGCTGGAGCCTGGCCACTGCATCCAAGAGTGCAAGCGCTGCAATTTCACCCCCTGAGAGCACAAAGTCTCCCAAGCTGATTTGGTGTGTGACCACTTCATCGATGAAACGCTGATCTACCCCCTCATAGCGACCACACACCAAAATGGCCCCATCGCTCCCCGCCCAGTGAGCAACGCCTTCGTGGGTCAACGTCTGCCCAACGGGTGAGAACAAGATGACGGGTGCTGCGGCTGCATTGGCTGCATGGCGAGAGGCTTGAATGGCTTGAACGCACAGCGCCAATGGCTCGGCCATCATCACCATGCCAGGGCCACCGCCAAAGGGGCGATCGTCCACTCGACGGTAAACGCCACTGGCATAGTCTCTGGGATTCCAAAAATTCAGTGTCACCGCCCCCAACTCATAGGCTCGGCGCGTCACCCCAAGGCTGACAAAAGGGGCGAAGAGCTCCGGAAACAAAGTGACAATGTCAAAACGCATGGCTCAAGGCGTCCAAAAAGTGTTCGCTCAATAATCAGAGAGCCAGTCGACCAATATTTTGCGCTCAGACAGTTTCACCTCGTCGATGTACTGCGACACAAACGGAATCATGCGAGAGGGCTCGGGCTTGGCGACAGGTTTGAGTGTGGACTCAACGCTTGGCTGGGCTTCTGGCGTGACGCCAGAATCACTGAGCAATGCAGTTGGTGCAGTTGGTGCAGTTGGTGCAGTTGCTGAAGGCGACTCAATCACCAACACGCTTTGTGCACCTGAGCTCAAGATTTCAACCACCACACCCAGTGACTCGCCTTGGCGGTTGATCACGGTGAGTCCCACCAGGTCGACCCAATAAAACTCATCCTCCATGGGGGTTGGGAAACTCGAGCGCGACACAAAAATACGCGCGCCCTTCAAAAGCTCAGCCGCATTGCGGTCCAAGCAGTCATGGGCACGCGCCACCACATGATCGCTGTGAGTCTTGGCTTCTTGGATGCGAAGAATTGCCGTGCCCTCAAAGTGCTTGGCACCCCGTTCGGAGGGCTGGAGGAACCAGCGCTTGGAAGAAAAAAGCGCCTCAGGCTGGGCGCTATAGGCTTGAACCCTGAACCATCCCTTGATGCCCCAGGCGTCCAAAATGCGCCCCACTTCGATGGCATCCTCTGCCAAGGCAGCGGACTCGAGGAAGGGCAGCATCAAAACTTAAACGGTCTTGGCGGCCGCTTGTTTGATCAAACGCTCAACCGTGGGGGAGGCTTGCGCGCCCACGCTTCTCCAATGGGTGA
>CAIPFK010000188.1 GCA_903864315.1 uncultured Burkholderiales bacterium
AGCTGTGCTTGCGCATTGAAGTCAGGCACAAGGCCCGTGTTCAACGCATTGACCTCTTGGGCTGCAGTGGGCGCGGGTCTGTCGTTGGACTCTGAGCGTGGGGCGCGGTCTGCTTTGTCACCACGTTCACCTCGCTCAGACTTGTCCGCGCGTCTTGGACTTCTTTCTCTGCGAGAGTCGCCACGTTCATTTCTTTTGGGCTCTTCGCCCTCTGCACCCTCGTGTCTCGCGGGCATGGCGGGAGCGTCTTGGGCTGTTGGGGCCGAGTTGGAGCGATCTGCATAATCATCCCTGGGCGGGCGAGCACCACGCTCAGGACGAGGACTGCGGGGCGCGGTGTTGTCACCACGGCTGTCAGGCTGAGGCTCGGTGTTGCGAGCTTTGTTGTCTGGCTTGTCGTTGCGATCTCCACGAGGCTCACCTCTTTCACCGCGCTCACCGCGCTCACCGCGATCAGTGCGCTCGCCACGTCGACCTCTGCGTTGGTCGCGACCGCGAGAGCCTTCTCTGGGTTCGCGCCCTTCACGGGGGCCGTCACGTTTGCCTTGAGGTGTTTTGCCGTTCAGTGCATCGGGGGAGGATGCTTTATCGCCTGTGGGGGGTGTTTCTTTCTTTGCACCAAACAAGGACTTGAACCATCCCACAAACCCGCTGCTCGCGGGCTCATTGGAGCGCACTGGCGCTGGGGTGGCGGAGGATTTGGTGGCGCCGCCAGCAGATGCAGATGCGGGTGTGGGCTTGGGCTCTGTCAGTGGAGCCGGCGCATCGGGCAAGACCCCTTTGATCATGGGGGTCTGGCGGTTGGTGGGTTCTTGTGAACGACGGGTCACGGCGGTGGCGTCTTCCACATCGTCGACCATCTTGTAGCTCACGTCCATGTTGTCTAAACGGGGATCGTCGTGCTTTAAGCGCTCGAGCTTGTAGTTAGGGGTCTCCAACGCCTTGTTGGGGACCAAGAGCACGCTGATGCGTTGCTTGATCTCAATTTTGGCAATTTCGGTGCGCTTTTCGTTGAGCAAGAACGAGGCGACTTCAACGGGCACTTGGGCATGAACGGCGGCGGTGCCGTCTTTCATGGATTCCTCTTGGATGATGCGAAGAATTTGCAGCGCTGAGCTCTCGGTGTCACGCACGTGGCCAGAGCCTCCGCAACGAGGACATGGAATCGAGGCACCTTCGGACAAGGCCGGGCGCAAGCGCTGGCGGCTCATCTCCATCAGACCAAATTTACTGATGGTGCCAAACTGCACGCGGGCCCGGTCTTGTCGCAAGGAATCTCGCAAGCGGTTTTCCACTTCCCGGCGATTGCGCGACTCTTCCATGTCAATGAAGTCAATGACGATCAAGCCGCCCAAGTCCCTCAGACGCATTTGGCGAGCCACCTCCTCGGCGGCTTCCAAATTGGTTCGGGTGGCGGTCTCTTCAATGTCGCCACCGCGAATGGAACGCGCGGAGTTCACGTCGACCGAGACCAAGGCCTCGGTGTGGTCAATCACAATGGCGCCGCCACTGGGCAAGTTCACGGTTCGAGCATAGGCCGATTCAATTTGATGCTCAATTTGAAAGCGACTGAACAAAGGCGCATCGTCACGGTAGCGCTTGACGCGGGCCGCGTGCTCAGGCATGACGTGGGACATGAATTGGTGGGCTTGATCAAAGATGTCATCGGTGTCGATCAAGATGTCGCCAATGTCATTGTTGAAGTAGTCTCGGATGGCGCGAATCACGAGGCTTGATTCTTGATAAATCAAGTAGGCGCCTTTGCCGGATTTGGCAGCGCCGTCAATGGCGGTCCACAATTTCAAGAGATAGTTCAAGTCCCACTGCAACTCGGGCGCTGAGCGTCCAATGCCCGCCGTGCGCGCAATGATGGACATCCCGCCTGGGTATTCCAGCTGGTCCATGGCTTCTTTGAGTTCGGCCCGGTCGTCGCCTTCAATGCGTCGACTGACACCGCCTCCACGAGGGTTGTTGGGCATGAGCACAACATATCGACCGGCCAGGGAGATGAAGGTGGTGAGGGCTGCGCCCTTGTTGCCGCGTTCTTCTTTTTCAACCTGAATGATCAGCTCTTGGCCCTCTCGGATCACATCTTGGATGCGTGCTTGAGAGGGGGAGACGTTGCTGCTGAAGAACTGTTTGGAGATTTCTTTGAAGGGCAAAAAGCCATGGCGCTCTTCACCGTAGTCTACAAAGCAGGCCTCTAGGGAGGGCTCCACGCGGGTGACCACGGCTTTGTAGATGTTGCCCTTGCGTTGTTCGCGACCTTCGATTTCAATTTCGTAGTCGAGTAATTTTTGTCCGTCCACAATGGCCAAGCGTCTTTCCTCGGCTTGGGTGGCGTTGATCAGCATCCTTTTCATTGATGCGTTCCTTTACATTGTTCAATTCATCACAGGTCCATGACGGACCAACGATGCCAAAATCAATGCCAAGAATGAGGGGAATTGCCGCTAGGACCTGTGTCAGATTCGCCCTTTACGGGCGATCACAAGGGATGGGCACAAGGAGTGGAGCAAGAAGGCTCAGGGGCAACAAGTGTTCAAAAGCACTTGTCAAACGCTGCATTAGGCGGGTTTGAATAGGGTGCGTGCGACCAACGCTCGTCCTTGGGGATAACCCAAACAAGTCAAGGGGCAGCAGCAACAAGATCCAGACCAGCTTAAAAATCATTTCTTACTTTTAATCCGCTTGACGCGCCAAGCGATGCTTTCGCGCGTCAAACTTTTGGTGTATTCCGTATCAAAATTCTATGGACATCGGCTCGACCGCTGGGTGTGTGCACCACTTGCGCTTCAATGGAGGCTAAGTCTGTGCATCAAAACCCATCGGGGCATCGACCTCGCAACAAATGCTTAGACGTGATCTAATTGGCAAATTAAATCAAGTACTTGGAAGCATTCGCTGGTGAAAGACATTATACGACCCTTGGGCCTCAATAGTCCAGAAAAAGCAAGAATCATTGAAGTCGATGCCGACTCCTGTGACCAGCGACTCGACAATTTTTTGATGCGCGAGCTCAAAGGCGTGCCCAAAACCCACGTTTATCGGATCATTCGCTCTGGCGAGGTGCGGGTCAACAAGGGCCGCGCCAGTGCCCAGACCCGTGTGCAAGTGGGAGATTTGATCCGCATTCCACCGATGCGCACCTCTGAGGCTGCAGATCAAAAGAACTTGGATGCTCAAAGTGGCGCCATCCCACCTCGCGATTTCCCTGTTTTATTGGAAGACGAGGGCTTCATGGCCATCGACAAGCCCGCTGGTGTGGCGGTGCACGGGGGCAGCGGGGTGAGCTTTGGGGTGATTGAGCAACTGCGCTTGGCCAGACCCAGCATCAACTCCTTGGAGCTGGTGCACAGGATCGACCGCGAAACGTCAGGCATTTTGTTGGTGTCCAAAAAAAGAAGTGCCTTGCTTCATTTGCAAAACCAGTTTCGCGAGCGTGAAACCGGCAAGACTTACTTGGCCTTGGTGGTAGGTCAGTGGCCCTCCAACCGCAAAGTCATTGATTTGCCCTTGGAGCGCTATTTGCTCGACAACGGTGCCCAAATGGGCGAGCGCCGTGTCAGGGTTGTGAGTGCGCAAGACCCCAACGGCATGCGAGCCATCACGCTGGTGAGGGTTGCCAAGTTGGTGGGTCCTTACTCACTACTTGAGGTGACGATCAAAACCGGTCGCACCCATCAAATCCGTGTGCACCTGGCGAGCTTGGGCTACCCCATCGCTGGCGACGAGAAATATGCCAGCGATGAGCAAAACAAGGCCCTCGCGCGCGTGGGGCTCAAGCGCATGTTCTTGCACGCTTGGCGTTTGAAATTCATGCACCCCAGAACTGGCAAGCCCATTGAGTTGGAGTGTCCCTTGCCTGCTGAGTTGCAGTCCTTTGTGGAGCGCGCGCAAGCGGGCGAGTTCAGCAGCGTGCATGCAAAATAAGGCGCAGCTCCTCTCTTTGGGTGTCCCATCAGACAACACTTTAAAGTGAGGGATTGTTCTCAACCCTGAAGTTTGGCCACCCCCCCTTTTTTTTTCAATAAACCTTTTATGACCGAGTTGATCAACCGCAAACGACGTTTTGACCTGATTGCGTTCGATTGGGATGGCACTTTGTTTGACTCCACCCAACTCATCGCTCGCAGCATTCAGCAAGCCGTGAACGATGTGGGCGGAGCCACCCCAGACGAGTCGGCTGCGGCCTACGTCATTGGTTTGCCCGTTCACGCCGCCTTGGCTCGCGTCGCCCCAGACGTCCAGCCCGAACAGTACGAGGCTTTGGGGCTGAGGTACCGGCACCACTACCATGCCATGGCAGATCAGCTCAGTTTGTTCGAGGGCGTCTTGGAGATGCTCGGGCAGTTGCGAGAGTCCCAATATTGGCTTAGCATTGCCACGGGCAAGAGCCGCTCGGGCTTGAACCGGGTGCTCGCGTCAGCCGCGTTGAAAGATTGCTTTGACGCGACTCGCACCGCCGATGAGACCCAAGGCAAGCCCGACCCGCAAATGCTCAAGGAACTCATGGCGCATTTTGGGGTGAGCCCCAAGAGGACGCTGATGGTGGGCGACACTTGCCATGATTTGGAGATGGCGCAACGTGCTGGCTGCGCCAGCCTGGCCGTCACTTATGGCGCACAAAAAGCCCATGACTTAACGCCATTTGGGCCATTGGCCTTGGTGCACAACGTTGCGGAAATGGCACAATGGTTCAAGATGCACGGCTGATGCACACACCCGAGCGTGTGAGTCTTTGCAAAAGCGAAGAATTGCTCGAGTGCGCACTCGCGGTCGATTTTGATGTGGTCTATGGTGGCCAAACTTGTCGCGCGTTTGCCATTCGTTTTCAAAACGAAGTGCACGCGTATGTGAACCGCTGTGCTCACATCGCCATGGAGATGGACGCCAGAGAAAATCACTTCTTTGATCCCAAGGGTCAGTGGCTCATGTGCTCATCGCATGGCGCCTTGTACGAGCCTCCAACCGGGCGATGTGTGGGGGGGCCGTGCCGGGGTGGGCTCATCAAAATTCTTCTGAGCGAGTCGGATGGTGTGGTCTTTTGGCATACCGCTTACAATTTGAGGCCTTTGGCGTAAACTCTAGGGTTATTCCTAGGTCTTTGACTTTTGCCAGCGACTCTTGGACGCTGGCCTTGATGGGTCAGCGTAGGGCTCATGGGCTTGCCTTTGATGGAGGCCGCTCGGTGGCTTTGGGGTTGATTGAACCCCACGCACGGCTTGCTGGCCGCATTGGCTCATAACGAACTTTGGTTGATTCATGACTACAGACTCCACGCCTTCCATTGAGAAACCCGCTCCAGAGCAGGCTCCAAGCCCAGCCTTTGCGCATGACACCCCCAGTGACCCACCTCTTGCCAGCGACATGAACTGGGAGCGTGAGGTGCTGCAGCGCCTGGCCATGGCGAGCCTTGATGAGCAAAAAAAACAACGCTGGTGGCGGGTATTTTTTCGGTTTGCTTGGTTGTTTTTGGTGGTGGCGGTGTTGTTGCTGAGCTTTTACAAGGGCGGCGTATCTTCTAGCGTTAGCAGTGTGCACACGGCCGTGGTGCAAATCAAAGGCGAGATTGCGTCCGATAGCGAAGCCAGTGCTGACAGCGTGATCGCGGCCTTGCGATCGGCCTTTGAGGAGGACAGCGCCAAAGCCGTGGTGTTGCTCATCAACTCACCTGGCGGCTCGCCAGTCCAAGCGGGCATCATCAATGACGAGGTCAAGCGCCTCAAGGCCCTGCACCAAAAACCGGTCTACGCCGTCATTGAGGAGATGGGTGCTTCAGCCGCTTACTACATCGCGGTGTCTGCGGACACCATCTATGTTGACAAAGCCAGCATCGTGGGCAGCATTGGTGTTTTGATGGATGGATTTGGCTTCAATGGATTGATGGACAAGCTCGGTATTGAACGCAGACTGCTCACGGCTGGGGAGAACAAAGGCTTTTTGGACCCCTTCACTGCTGAGAGTAAATCCCAAAAAGCCTTTGCACTGAGCATGCTCGAGCAAATACACCAACAATTCATTGCCGTGGTCCGTGAAGGCCGAGGCAAACGACTGCACGAGACACCGGAGATTTTTTCGGGTCTTTTTTGGAGTGGTGAGCAAGCCATCTCATTGGGCTTGGCCGATGAGCTTGGCAGTTTGGACTATGTTGCGCGCGAAGTGGTCAAAGCCGAAGATGTGGTGGACTACACGCATCGAGACAATGTGGCTGAACGACTGGCCAAGCGTTTTGGGGCTGAAATGGGCGCGGGTGTTGTCAAAACATTGTTGCAGCAAAACCACCTCTTAAAGTGAGTCTAGAGACCAAAGTACCATGATGTTGGCGAATGCTCTCGCTCACGTGCCCAATAAAAAGATGCAAGGGTCTTTGAGCTCGGGTTTGATAGACCTCTCTCTCCAGACCTGAACCAAGTGAGACTCGATGCGCTCACTGGGGAGCCCCAAGCCACATGCGACGGCCAAGCGTGTTTGCGCTGACAGCGTCTGCAGCAAAGACTCCAGCATGCTTTGGTTTCGGTAAGGCGTTTCAATGAAAATTTGGGTTTGCAAAGACTTTCGCGCCCATTGGTCCAAATAACGCAGTCGCTCAAGCTTGGCCTCCTGGGCCTGGGGTAAATAGCCCACAAAACTGAAATTTTGTCCATTCATGCCACTGCTCGCAAGGGCCAACATCAATGAGCTCGGCCCCACCAGCGAGCGCACGCGAATCCCAAGCGCATGGGCGGCCCTCACGACAGAGCTGCCAGGGTCGGCAATGGCTGGCATGCCAGCCTCACACACCAAGCCCATGTCATGCCCTTGCATGGCCATTTGTAAGAGCTCTTTGCCATTGAAGGCGCCTTGGTGGTCTCCTTTTTTGTGGGCCTCTCGTGGCAACTCGACCATGACTTGAGACTGCAGCGGTGTTTGAAGCGGTGAGAGCTCATGAATGCGTTTCAAGAACGCGCGGTGGGACTTGGCGTTTTCGCACACCCAGTGGCTCAAGGTGGCCGCGATGTCGATTGTTTTTTGCGGCAAGCACTCCAAGAGCGGTGTTTGGTGAGTACAGCCAAAGTCCAAAGGGGTGGGGACAAGATACAAGGTGCCGGTGTGCATGAGGTGGAGTTTCCAGTGTTAATGGTTTGACGCCACAGATTGGTGGGGCGTCATGGTGAGGACATCCAGACCCGCGGCCCTGAGCATCTGAAGGGTGCGAATGAGGGGCAAACCAATGAGCGCAGTGGGGTCGTCGCTGTCGAGTCTCTCCAGCAGTGCCACCCCCAAGGACTCGCTTTTAGAGGCACCGGCACAGTCATAGGGTTGGTCTTTGAGCAAATAGGCCTCGATGGCGGGGTCGCTCAACGTGCGAAACCGCACGTGAACTGGGGCCACTTGCACGTCTTCAAATCCGGAGTTTTCGCACCTCACGCACACGGCGGTATGAAAGGTCACCTCTTGGCCGCTCATGCGTTGCAACTGTTGTACGGCCACGGCATGACTCATGGGTTTGCCCAAGGGCTCGCCGTGAAGCTCGGCGACTTGGTCTGAGCCGATCACCAAGGCGTGTGGGAATTGACGGCTCACCGCCTGCGCCTTGGCCAGGGCCAATCGGGTGGCCAAGGACACGGGGCGTTCTCCATCGCCTGGAGTCTCATCGACGAGCGGGGCCACGCATTCAAAGGGCCACTGGAGTCGTTGCATCAAGGTTTTGCGGTAGCTCGAGGTGGAGGCCAAAATCAAAGCGCGTGCAGTGGTGGTTTGTGGCATGGCAGGTCAAAGATCAAAGGAAAACGTAAAAAAACAAGCAAAAAGAAAGCTCGCACCCTGCCTGAAGGCATGGGTGGACCCTTCGCGTGGGCCACCTGTTGTTGGTGCCAAGGTGTTGTACAGGCTGGCGCGCTCACAGAGGCACGGGCAGTGCACAAAACAGGGGCCAAAACACGCTCGCACGTGCTCGAGCCAATGCAGGCAAAGCCACCTACAATGGGGACTGATGATAGCGTGTGAACAGATGAACTTGGAAAACTCGTTCAGGGTTCGTGCCGGGTTGTGCTGGGTTTGTGCAAGCTTTGTGCAAGCTTTGTGCAAGCTTTGTGTCTTTGGGGTGACCTTTTGCGCCTGATGCCACAATAGGACATTGCTCCTGGTCCATGCTTTGTCGACTCAAGAGGGCCCCGCTCACCCTTATTCTTGTTCTCAAGCCCACCCAACCATGACCAAAGTTGTCGATCTCAAGCGTTTGAATGTGCCACAGTTGGCCCAACAAAACGCCCATTTGCAAGGAACCTTGCCCCAGGAGGAATTCTCCCGCTTGAGACTCGGCTTGGAGCTCGACGCCAGTGATGCCGATTTGACCAACATGGCGACGAAGGCCGGTAAGCCTTCAGGCGCTGGTCCGGCCAAATCAGGCTTGGTGCACTGGTCCATGGAATTTTTCGAGTCCGAACTCCCGCCCCTCGTTGCCACGCCCAACCACGCCATCGCTAGCCCCAATGTTCCTCCTTTGAGTCAACTGCTCACGCGCGAGTTGCCCAGTGTGGTGCTCAATGCCAGTGCCCGCGTGGACTTGGTGTGCCAGCGTTGTTTGGGCCCGATGGAGGAAACTTTGGATGTTCAGCGCCAATTTTATTGGGTCATGAACGAAGACACGGCCATGGCCTTGGATGAGGCCATGGAGGAAGATGTGTTGGTCTCGAGTTCCGCCTTTGATGGCCAAGCGTTGATTGAGGATGAGTTGATCATGTCCTTGCCCTTGGTGCCCATGCACGAGACCTGTCTTGTTGCGTTGCCCCAACAATTGGGGCTGTCAACAGAAGAGGAATTGTTGTCCATTCGCCCCAACCCTTTTGCTGTTTTATCAGGCCTGAAAGTCAAAAAGAGCTAAATCCTTGGGGTTTGGTCTATAATCGTGGGTTCTGTGTCTAGCTATTGACTGCGCCGAAGGCGTGCCATGCTCAGACTCCTTGGAGGCCTTTTACTCAGGTCTTTTGTCGCTAACCTTTCGTCTAGGAGCCTCACATGGCTGTCCAGCAAAATAAAAAATCTCCTTCCAAGCGCGGCATGCACCGCTCACACAATGCGTTGAATGTGCCTGGTATTGCCGTCGAGCCCACCACTGGCGAGACACATTTGCGCCACCACATCAGCCCCAGCGGCTTTTATCGTGGCCGCAAAGTGCTCAAAACCAAGACTGAAGTTTAATTTTTGTCCAGCGCCAAGGACGGCCCGTTGCACAGCGCGATGCTCGGTCCTTCTGATAGACAAAGTGGAACTTACTTTGCCCGCGCTTTTTGACCCGATCCTATGTTGACAATCTCTGTTGACTTGATGGGAGGGGATCACGACCCTCAGGTGAGGCTCCTGGCGTGTCAACGCTTTTTGGATCGCCATGCGCACGCTCAAATTCTATTGATTGGCCGCGAAGAGGCTCTTCACGGCTGGCGTCATGCGCGCGCGAATTTCGTCCATGCGAGCGAAGTGATCGAGATGGACGATCCCTTGGAAGTGGCGCTCAGGCGCAAGAAAAATTCTTCCATGCGCATTTGCATCGAACAAGTCAAATCCGCTCAAGCCCAAGTGGCCGTCTCCGCTGGCAACACGGGCGCATTGATGGCCATTTCTCGTTATGTGTTGAAGACCTTGGACGGGATCGACCGGCCTGCCATTGCTGGCCAAATGCCCAATGTGAGTGGTGGTGTCACCACCATGCTGGACTTGGGTGCCAACGTCGACTGCACCCCTGAGCATTTGCTCCAGTTCGCCGTCATGGGCTCGGCCTTGGTGTCTGTTCTTCAAGACAAACCCAATCCCAGTGTGGGGCTGCTCAACATTGGCGAGGAGGTCATCAAAGGCAACGAGATGATCAAAAAAACCGCTGAATTGCTGCGCGCCGCGGCCCTGAGTGGGGATTTGAATTTTGTCGGCAATGTCGAAGGCAACGATATTTTCAAGGGCACCACCGACATCGTGGTCTGCGATGGTTTTGTGGGAAATGTCGCTTTGAAGACCTGTGAGGGACTGGCCTGGATGGTGGGCAGTCTGCTCAAGCAAGGGTTTGAGAAAAACATATTCACTCGCATGGCGTATTTGATCAGCTCGCCCGTGTTGGCGGGTTTTAAGCGACGGGTTGACCATCGCCGTCACAACGGCGCTGCTCTCTTGGGTCTGCAAGGCTTGGTCTTCAAGAGTCACGGCTCGGCCGATGCCTTGGCCTTTGAGACCGCGCTCAACCGCGCTTATGAAGCGGCCGAGCACGGCTTGCTGGACCGAGTTCATGAACGAATTGCCCGCGCCTTGCCTCTTTTGCAGTCCACCACGTCAGCCAACTCACCCGATGAATCATCCGAGTTGGATCCTTTATTCAAAGCCGACTTGGGACTGTCATGAGTCAATTCTCCAAAATCGTTGGAACGGGCAGTTTCTTGCCCAGTCAACGCGTCACCAATGAGGCGCTGGTGGCTCAATTGGCCTTGAGTGGGGTGGAGACGTCCAACGACTGGATTGTCGAGCGCACCGGTATTCAAGCGCGGCATTTTGCCCAGGACCATGAGTTCAGCAGCGACTTGGCCTTTCATGCCAGCGTCAATGCGCTCAATGCGGCCGGTTTGGGCCCCCAAGACATTGATTTGATCATCGTGGCCACGTCCACGCCAGACATGGTGTTTCCGTCCACGGCGTGCATCTTGCAACACAAATTGTCGAAATTGAACGCGCAAGCGGCTGGCATTGCCGGCGCTCCCGCCTTTGATGTGCAGGCCGTTTGCAGTGGATTCATTTACGCCCTCACCGTGGCCGATGCGATGATCCGAGCCGGCAACGCTCGGCGCGCTTTGGTGGTGGGTGCAGAGGTGTTTTCGCGGCTGCTTGACTTCAAGGACCGCACGACGTGTGTCCTCTTTGGCGATGGTGCGGGAGCGGTGGTCTTGCAAGCGAGCGATCACCCCGGTATCTTGGCCAGTGATTTGCATGCCGATGGTCAGCATGTGGATATTTTGTGTGTGCCAGGACACGTGAACGCGGGCGCCATTTCGGGTCAACCCCTGTTGCAAATGGATGGTCAAGCGGTTTTTAAATTGGCAGTGGGATTGCTTCATGGTGCTGCATTGAAGGCACTCGAGAAGGCGCACATGCAAGCGGGGGATATCGATTGGTTGATTCCTCACCAAGCCAATGTTCGAATCATTCAGTCGACTGCGAAAAAGTTAAAGCTCTCCATGGAGCGTGTGATTCTGACCGTGCAAGATCATGGCAATACATCGGCCGCTTCCATTCCCTTGGCGTTGGATGTGGCCACCAGGACTGGACAAGTGAAGGCCGGACAGCACTTGCTCCTTGAAGGGGTGGGCGGCGGGTTCACTTGGGGTGCGGTGGTGTTGCGGTTTTGACTCCCCGCCCCAGCTCCCCCCCCGTCTTTGACCCAAAATATTGTTGTTGATGGATTGAAAGTATGACCAAACACTTTGCATTTGTTTTTCCGGGCCAAGGTTCGCAATCGGTGGGCATGCTCGACTCGTGGTCGGCACATCCGGAGGTGGTGTTGGCCCTTGAAGAGGCACAAAGCGCTTTGTCCCAGGACTTGGGTGCCTTGATGCGGGATGGGCCCAAGGAGTCCTTGGCCCTCACCACCAACACCCAGCCCTTGATGCTCTTGGCCGATGTGGCCATCTACCGTGCTTGGATCAAAGACACCGGCATGGTGCCACAGTTGATGGCGGGCCACTCCTTGGGTGAATACGCCGCATTGGTGGCCAGTGGCGTGCTGAGTTTGTCTCAAGCCTTGCCCTTGGTGCGCTTTAGGGCTCAGGCGATGCAAGACGCGGTGGCGGTGGGCGAAGGCGCCATGGCTGCAATCTTGGGACTCTCGAGCGATCAAGTTCAGGCTGCCTGCGAGGCGTTGAGCGCAGAATTCAGCGCCGCCCAAGAGCCTCACTTGGTGCAAGCCGTCAATTTCAATGACCCCAGCCAAACCGTCATCGCTGGCACCGCTCTTGGGGTGGACAAGGCGTGTGAAGCGTTGAAAGCTTTGGGAGCCAAACGGGCTTTGAAGTTGCCCGTCTCTGCCCCATTCCATTGCACACTGATGCAGCCTGCGGCCGAGAGATTGCGAGAGATGTTGGGCACGCTGGAGTTCCATGCCCCAGCAGTTCCCGTGCTCAACAATGTGGATGTTTTGACCCCGAGCACACCACAGGAGATCAAGGACGCCTTGTATCGCCAGGCCTATCACCCAGTGCGTTGGGTGCAAACAGTTCAAGCCATGCGAACGCTTGGCATCCAAGCCTTGGTCGAGTGCGGACCCGGCCAAGTGCTCAGTGGCTTTACCAAACGCATTGATCCTGAGCTTGAGAGTTGTTCGCTCAAAGACCTCGGCCATGTGCAGACGGTGCAGCAGACTTTGCACTCTCTTGCAGAACTCACCGCCAAGCCCGCCACTGAGGAGAGACCATGAGCGAGACACACAGCAGCCCACAAGTGGCATTGGTCACGGGCGCGTCCCGAGGCATTGGTCAAGCCATTGCGCTGGAGTTGGCACAAGCGGGCTGGGCGGTCATCGCCACGGCCACCACGCAAGCCGGAGCCGATCGCATCAGTCAAGACCTCAAGCCCTACAGCCACTGCCGTGGGGTGGTCTTGAATGTCAACGACCGCCAAGGCTGCGATGACTTGGTGACGTCCATGGTGGCGGAGTTTTCTGGTTTGCATGCGCTCGTCAACAATGCGGGCATCACCAAAGACATGTTGGCCATGCGACTAAAGGACGAAGACTGGGACGAGGTCATTCAAACCAATTTGAGCGCAGTGTTCCGGTTATCGCGCGCGGCCATTCGCCCCATGATGAAGCAGCGCCAAGGTCGAATCATCAATATCACGAGCGTGGTGGGTGCCAGCGGCAATGCGGGCCAATCCAATTATGCTGCCGCGAAGGCGGGCGTGGCCGGCATGACCCGTGCTCTTGCCAGGGAATTGGGTTCTCGCGGCATCACGGTCAATTGTGTGGCCCCTGGGTTCATCCAAACCGATATGACGGCCAATTTGACTGTCGCCCAACAAGAAGCCTTGCTGGCCCAAATTCCCCTGGGGCATTTGGGACTGGCCAGCGATGTGGCCCATGCGGTTGCTTTTTTGGCAAGTCCCCAAGCGAGCTACATCACGGGTCAAGAATTGCATGTCAATGGTGGCATGTTGATGGTTTGAGATTTTTTTATAATATGAAAATTTCAAACCCCTGAGCGCGAGTAAAATCGTTTGTTCCATTACAACCCTCTGAGTAAAAAATGAGTGATATTGAAGTTCGTGTGAAGAAAATTATTGCCGAGCAACTTGGCGTTGAAGAGTCCCAAGTGAGCAACGAAAAAGCGTTTGTTGCCGATTTGGGTGCAGACTCTTTGGATACCGTGGAGTTGGTGATGGCCTTGGAAGACGAATTTGCCATTGAAATTCCCGACGAAGATGCTGAGAAAATCACGACGGTGCAAAACGCCATCGATTACGCCCTGACCCACCAAAAGGGTTGATTGAAATCGCTTTTAGAGTAAGCGTTTGTAGAGAAAGTTAAAACCGCATGACCCGACGTCGCGTTGTCGTGACTGGGCTTGGATGCGTGAGTCCAGTGGGGAACACGTATTCAGAGTCTTGGTCCAATCTCTTGGCTGGGCGCAGTGGCATTGATTTCATCAAGAAGTTCGATGCCACTGGCTTTGCTTGTCATTTTGCCGGTGAGGTCAAGGGACTGGATTTGGAGTCCTACATCACTGCCAAAGATGCGCGTGGCATGGATGACTTTATCCACTTCGGCATTGTTGCCGCCTTGCAAGCGGTGGCCGACTCTGGTTTGCCCACCTTGGAGCGGTTGTCTGCAGATGAGGCTGACCGCATCGGTTGTTTGATGGGCTCAGGCATTGGTGGATTGCCTTTGATAGAGTCCATGCACGCAGAGTTGACCGCCAGAGGTCCTCGGCGGATTTCTCCCTTTTTCGTGCCCGCATCGATCATCAACATGATCTCGGGCCACGTCTCGATTCGCATGGGCTTTAAGGGTCCCAATTTGGCCATGGCGACGGCTTGCACCACGGGGCTTCACAGCATTGGGATGGCGGGCCGTTTGATCGAATACGGGGATGCCGATGTGATGATCGCTGGTGGCGCTGAGGCCACCATCTCGCCTTTGGGATTGGGTGGTTTTGCGGCAATGCGCGCCTTGTCCACCCGCAATGACAGTCCCCAAGAGGCGTCTCGCCCTTGGGACAAAGACCGTGACGGATTTGTTTTGGGCGAGGGCGCTGGCGCCTTGGTCTTGGAAGAGTACGAATACGCCAAAAAACGTGGCGCCAAAATTTATGCCGAGCTCATCGGTTTTGGCATGAGTGGGGATGCAGGTCACATGACTGCCCCCAACATGGATGGCCCCATGCGCGCCATGAAGCATGCGCTCAACAACGCAGGCATCAATGCCGATCAGGTCAATTACTTGAATGCCCATGGCACCTCGACGCCATTGGGAGATGTCAATGAAACCCAGGCCATCAAGGCCACTTTTGCGGATCACTCCAAGCACTTGGTGGTCAATTCAACCAAGTCCATGACCGGGCATTTGCTCGGTGGTGCGGGCGGCATCGAGAGTGTTTTCACTGTCTTGGCCTTGCATCATCAAAAGAGTCCCCCCACCATCAATTTGACGACCCCAGACCCTGAGTGCGATTTGGATTACTGCGCCAATACGGCACGAGACATGCCCATTGACATCGCGATGAAGAATAACTTTGGTTTTGGCGGCACCAATGGCACCTTGATTTTTAAGCGTTTTGTTTGAGGGCATTGCCAAGCCTCAGACAACCGCATGAACTGGACTTGCCGATCACGCACGATTTCATCAATGCTTTATGAGCCAATGGCGGGCGAGCTCTCGAGGCATGGACCACATTGCGGCATGGCGAGTCTTTGGACCGCATCTGAGCTTGGTGCACATCTTGTGAGATGGGGGCCTCTCCACCCAAAAGACCTTCGCGCACTTTGTCTTTTGGACAT
>CAIPFK010000189.1 GCA_903864315.1 uncultured Burkholderiales bacterium
CAAAAAGTTACCTCGATTGGGCATGACACTGCCACTTGAAGAGATGGTCATCGTTTTTTCATACCATTTCGAGACACTTTTCTTCCAAGCCGAGCCCCACATCGGGGTGCCCGCGGGTGTGGGTCTCCATGAAATGGGTCTGCCCCCATAGAGACCCGCGCCCAGGGTCGATCCACCTACAAATCCGAACGGCGCACGATCAAAATCCCAATTGGCATGAAAATGATCACTTCCCATGCCAATCCCACCGGTGGCCATATAGGGGTGGAACAATTTATCCTCAAAAAATAAAGTGGCAGCCGTTCCGGTTTGATAACAATAGTTTTTACCGATGAGCCCCTCCCCAGTTTGAGGGTTATAAACTTTACCGATTCCAGAGGTCAACATCAGGTGAACATTGTTGAAAGAAAAAGCGCAAAGTATCACCATTTGTGCGGGTTGGAAATACTCTTCACCGGTGAGCACATGGGTGTATTGGACCCCCGTGGCCTTCGTGCCGGTTGAATCGGTGATGACTTTGGTCACCCACGTGTTGGTGCGCAGCTCAAATGTTTTTTGCTTCAGCGCCGCAGGAATGACGGTCATGTGGGCCCCACCTTTGGCATTGGCCTCACATCCAAAACGCTCGCAGTGACCACAGTATTGGCATTCACCAAACTTGGCACCATCGGGGTTGGTGTAGGCTTTGGAAGCATTGGCCGTGGGCCTAGGAAAACAGTTGTAGCCCTTGGCGGTGGCAGCGACTTCAAACAACTCACCGGCCAAGCTCTTTTCAAGAGGCGGTAGTGGATATTCGTTTTTCCGGGGTGCTTCGTGAATATTGCCCCGCGTGTCTTTGTTGCCATTCAAGTTTCCAGCCTTGCCAGAGATACCCGCTATTTTTTCAAATTTATCGTAGTATTTCTCAAGTTCCTCATAGGTCACGCCCCAGTCTTGAATGGTCATGTCTTGGGGAATGTACTTTTTCCCGTACTTGTTCTCATACATGCTTCTGATTTTGAATTCAGTATCGTTCCAACGCCAAGTATGGCCATTCCAATGGGTGCTGGCCCCCCCCACACCGGTACCAGGCAAATAGGAGCCCAAGCGCCGATAGGGAAGCGCTCTTTGTTGCTCATTGTTTCGAATGGTCTCGGTTTGATCGTTGGTGTCGACCATGAGGGAGTGCCGATGCGCCAACGCCAGTTCATCGCGCATTCGCGGGACTGTGAAATCATCCGCCGAATTGCGTTCTGCTCCTCTTTCTAGGCACACCACTTGAAGGCCAGACTCAGACAACTCTTTGCCCAAAATGCCACCGGTCCAGCCTGCACCGACCAAGACCACATCGACTTCTTTTAATGTTTTCATCGTATTCTTTGTATGACTATTGTTAATCAACTGACATCGGCGATGCTGGTGGGCTCAACCCGATACGGTTTATTTTTAAATTGAATGATATTTTGTCGATGATTGGCCGTGACCCCGGGGTAACCAATCATCTTCCATCCTGCTTTAGCGCGGTTGCCACCATAAATAGGATCAGCAAACATGGCTTCATAAAACATTTGCAGCAGATGCTCAAAATAGACTTGACTGGGAATGCCATTGTCAAACTCCAATTTCCCAGACTGCATCAAAATAAGAATATTTTCTTTTTGTTCGCTCGAGAGTGAATCAAACTGTTTCCCAACATTACTTTTGCAATAGGCCATCAACGCTTGGGTGCCTGCGCGAAACAACTGCGCTGGCGTCAATCCCAATTGATAACCTTGATTGGCGGATCCTTTGACAAACGGACCTTTCAAATAAAGTCGGTTTCCATTGCCCCAATCTCCTCCCAGGGCTCGATCAAAATAGATATTCAACCCAAGCTCCACTCCGCTGGCACAGAGTGCATCGGGCGGGCACAGGTGGTCAACGAGCGCCTCGACAAACCCTTGTTCGCTCGGTTTGAGCCAGAGATAGCCTGCCAGGGCTCCTTGTGTTGTTGTCCCCACCGGGCCTGAGCTTGCTGCTTGAGCTGTGGCTTTGTCCACACCAATCACTGACGCGGTTGCCACGGCTGCACTGGAGACGGTATGTTTTAAAAACTGTCGCCTTGGCTTGTTGTCAGAAATATCGCCCATGATGTTTGCCCCTTGTCTTGTTGATGAAGCCACGTTTTTGATGGTGAATGTCGCCTTTTAAAAAGATTCTATTCACCAGCCCCTTCTCCTGATATCAGGGACTACCTAGCCTTTGTCCACAAAAAGCACTTTTTTCTATGTTGCGATGCAATATGAATCCAACACCAACTCCTTGTTTACCCCTAGATGAAATAATTGGTTTTTTGGTGTATATTTAAGTTGACTTTTAAATGTGTATATCTAGAATGACACTTTAATGGCAATGTTTTACGATTCCTGACCATGATGGCCATGGAAAACCTTGGTGCAGGTAGAGCACTGTATTTGTACTTTGATAGGAGAAAAACCAATGACAGACCATAAAGTTTGGCCAACGGGTTTGACCGAAGCCGAGTCAGAAGAGCTTCATCGGCACATGATCCAAGGAA
>CAIPFK010000190.1 GCA_903864315.1 uncultured Burkholderiales bacterium
CGGATTTCAAGGGTAAACGTAGAGTAACCAGTGCTCACCACGGGCGTGTCCTGACTGGCCAGGGTCCAAACCGTTTTAATGGTCTGGGCTGCTGCGCCAGTTGAGGTGAGTGTGGGGGTAACGTTTAACATTTATTTTTTATCCACTCAAAATAACTTGAATTGGTTGTCTTTCATCGGCTTGTTGATGCTTGAGCTTGCTTGTTGCATACCGTGTATTTTGTTTAAAGACTTTTTTGTTTTTCTGATTTATTTATTTTTTACTTCAAATCACAATGGATCCGCTGCTGTTGAGTGCAGACCACAGGTTGCCGGTGGTGGACAAGTGCCCAACCAATACGCACTCCGATGGGTCTATGGACGCAAGAGGTGCCAAATTGTTCACCATCCACAGGTCTGCGCCATTGATATTGTCATAAGACACCACAAAATACGTGACCCCAATGGTGGGAGGGGTTGCAAAGACCACGGGTTGAACACCGACTGAAGCGGGGATTTTGCCCAAGGCGGGTATGGTGTAGGTCTGTGTGAACAATTGAGAAATCTGTGTAGGTGTTCGAGTCGTCAGACCTGAGGCCGTGTCGTCCACCCACTGCCCAGTGTTGTAGACCAAGAAGACACTGTTGTTGACAGCGGACGCTGTATTGACGAAACCAGAACCCCTGGCGCTCGAGCCCACAATCGGGGCCACGGACTTGGGCGTGCCACTGTCACCTGCCAAAACCGCCAAATTGAGCACATCTTGACCTGTCCCAAAATCGGTGACCAAGGTGGTGGAATGGTTTTGAAGGACAGCAACACTGGTGGGAAACACAAAAGTATCCGACCCAGCACCGCCCGTCAGAATATCATTGCCCGTTCCAGCGTAAAGGGTGTCATTTCCTGCGCCGCCAACCAATGTCTCTGTGCCGCTGCCGCCGATCAAAATACTGCTGACACTTCCGGCCTTGAGGCTATCGGTCCCAGGCCCCCCTGTCAATGTTGAAGAGACATTGGGAGCGAGCACTGTCGAGCCCGTCGTATTGGATTTAAAAGTGAATGACTTCAATGTACTGGCCATCCCCGTGGCATCGACGTAATTGATCTTGTTGAGCAATGCAGTGTTGTACGTCACACTGCTCTCTGTCGCTCCTCCATCCAAGGAATAAAAGAGACGGTAATAGCTGTTGCCACCAGATGAGCTCAGTCCTGTTGACAAATCGACGCTGTAGGCCGTGGTGACGTTGCCCGTGATGGCCAAGGCATTGCCATTGATCATGAAGTACGGGTTGCTCCCATAGGGGGAGGAGCCGCTTTGGGTCAAAACTTGCCGTAACAAAGTGTTTTCTGGCAAGTTTTGGCCGACATTGAGTTCCGCCTGGCTTGGAGACTGGCCGCTGGCGGCCAAGTAATCGAGCGAAGTTTCAATGTAATTATCGTATTTGACATTGGATCCTGTGATTTGAGTGGCTGCTGCCACCACCTGGCCCCGGTTGATGAGTCCAGCATTGAGAGAGGTCACCACACTGTCGAGAACATAACTCAAGCCATTGATGGAATTGGGATCAAAATACACCAAAGAAGCCAAGGTGTAGACAAAGTCTTTGTTGGTTAAATTAAGACTATTGGAGACCAAACTCGTGCTGAACTGTAGGCCAGTACTGCAAATTTGGACCAATGTCATTCCTTTCCCCATCAAATTCAAGGCTTGGGTAAAGGTCGCCAAATCAGGGGGACGATTAAAGAGCATGAAAAACATGCGAGCCAGCTCATCGGTATTGCCCAAGGTTCGATCGGCCGAGTTGGCAAATTGAATGATGGCTTGCGGCAGGCTCACCACCCCTTGGTCTACAGACAAGGCCAATGCACTGAGCTCAGCCGTGGTGGGCTGATCCTGCAAAAATACGCTGGCTGCTTGAGCAAGAATGGGTAAATTGGGTGAGGCCATGGTGAGCAAATTTGCCAAAATGTTGGAACACAAGCAAATAAAGCAATTTCGATGCCATGGTGTTTTGCCACTTTGCGGCCTTTAAAGTCATGAATTCTCATGCCCTTGGGGAAGAACTGGTTCTCAATGAGACGGAAAATAAATCTGGAGAAAAGTTCGAAAGCGTAAAAAAATCCTAAAAACCTGCTTTTTATTGGCCTATAAAACAATTCAACCGGTTTAAGACCCATGTCCCCATCACCCAAATATACGCACTATTTCCCAAAAACTCGAGTTTTTGATCAATGCGTGTGTCGCCTTCAATTGATATTGAAAGTCTGCGAGATTCAGCTTCAAAAATAGAGGTCAAAAGCGGTCATTGAAAGGGAATATGCCCAAGAAATACACAAGGACAACAGTAGCAAACTAGGAGTGGCTCTATAGTAGAAGTCATAAAGCAAAAAGGACGCCTGTCTTTTAGAACAGCGTCCTTTTTTAACTCAACCAAGTCGAAACTCAATTCATGGTTCAACCCATGGCCAAAATGATGACATATATCCGATTCACAATTTGCTAAAAAATTAGCTCGGTCGTGATTCAGGCCATCTATTTGAAAGATTGCAACAGTTGACCCGTCAAACCCCTGCACAGCTCTTTAAAGCCAGACAAAAGTGAGGTTTAAAGTCTCAACTGTATGATCCAATTTGAAAGTCATTTCAGTTCACACGAATGACGCGCCAGCCGCCTTCCATTTTCCGCATGGTGAATTTCCATGAGTTGCCATTTCGCTTGCAAAATTGGAATGCTGCGATACGCGCACTTTCGGCTTTGCGGTAGTTGTCGATAAAAAATGAGTCACCGACCTCCATCTCTTGGAAGGGATAGGTCGCACGCGTTAGATTCAGCGCTTCGGGTTGGGTTTTTTCTAGTATAAACATTTGAGCACCTGTTTAATGTCATGAACTTTGTAAATCGACTCCGCCCTGGATTTCTTTAATCCATCCGAGGCGACTGACAGATCCCAACCTTTCTCCAAAAGCTTTTCAGAGAAGTGTTTTTATCTGTTACGTCCACTAAGATCGGTACATTCGCGCTGAACTTGAACCATAATCTTCACATGATGTCAACAATTCACAACCCATCCAACCCATCAGCAACGGCACGGGCAACCGTTGCGCCAAGCGTAACGCCCGTTATTTTGTGTGGTGGCTCAGGCACTCGGCTTTGGCCCTTGAGCCGCAAAAGCCTGCCCAAACAATTTGTGCCCTTGATCGATGGCAAAAGCCTCCTCGCCCTCACCATTGAGCGGCTTCAAGCCTTGTCCCATCACATGCTCTTGGTGGCTTCTGAAGAGCACCGTTTCTTATTGGCCGATACTTTGGAGGACGCCCAGGTCCAGGGTGACTTGATCCTGGAGCCCCATGCCCGCAACACGGCCGCGGCCATGGGGCTGGCTGCACTTTGGATGCAAGACCAACACCATCGTCAACACCCAGAAGAACTTCACTCCAACGTCCCTTCCAAGGGCTCACCCTTGCTGTTGTTTTGCCCGTCCGACCACCACATCCCTGACATCCCAGCGTTTGAGCACACGGTGAGGGCTGGGGTCGCGAGCGCCGAGTCGGGTGCCATCGTGACCTTTGGCGTGCACCCCAGTAGCCCCAGTTCTGCCTATGGCTACATCCATTTCGAAAAAAATTCAAATCCCCAGTCGCTCACCGTCTCTAAAGTTCGTGCTTTTGTCGAAAAACCCAATGTTCAAACCGCCCAGACTTATCTCTTGAGCGGTGAGTATTTGTGGAATGCGGGTATTTTTCTCACGCGCTGCGACACCTTGCTGGATGCGTTGAAGCGGCACGCCCCCGATATTTTGCTGAGCTGTCAAGCGGCCATGAAGAGTCCTCGACTCGAGCACATACAGGCCAAGTCCGTCTCAATGCACTCGCGATTTGTTCGCCCCGACGCTGACGCCCTTTTGAGTTGCAGGAGCGAGAGCATTGACTACGCCGTCATGGAGCACCACCCCAAGATCGAGGTGGTTTCTTTTGAGGGCCAGTGGAGCGATGTGGGGTCTTGGAATGCGGTCTCGGACTTGACGCCCAAGAATCAAGAGGGCAACCAGATTGTTGGCCACGGCTTGGCGCACCAAACCCACAACACCTTCATTCACGCACCCAACCGCACCGTGGTGGCTCTGGGTGTGGAGGATCTCCTCATCATCGACACCCCAGACGCACTCTTGGTGGCCGACCGCGCCCATGCCGAGGGTGTCAAGGCCGTGGTGGCACTTTTAGAAAAAAACAATGACCCCAAGGCACTCCTGCACCGCAAAGTCCACCGCCCCTGGGGTTGGTATGACAGCATCGACCAAGGCGAGCGCTTTCAAGTCAAGCGCATTTGTGTCAAGCCCGGTGCCTCACTGTCACTGCAAAAGCACCATCACCGAGCCGAGCATTGGATTGTGGTCAAAGGGGCGGCCGAGGTCACCAAAGGCGAGGAGGTCTTTCTCTTGGGGGAAAACCAATCGACCTATATTCCCATCGGCGAGGTTCATCGCTTGCACAACCCCGGGGTCACAGAGCTTGAGATGATCGAGGTGCAGTCGGGCAGTTATTTGGGGGAGGACGACATCGTGCGCTTTGAAGACACCTATGGGCGGGTGAAATAACTGGGAACGCTGCCCAAAGCAGCATTGCCGCTTGACAACGGCTCAACCCTCCTTGGCCGACCCTTCAATGTGCAGTCTCAATGTAAAGTTACCTAAAATGACGAATGCCCCCGATCTTTCCATCAACTTTCAATTCCTGATGCCGATTCAAGTCGGGTGAGACAAGCATTGGGCCACCATCTTGGGTTCCCACCGTAAGCGTCTCGGCAACACACATTGATTTAGCCTTGTCTCGATAGTATTCTCTTTTCCACTTAATGATCGTGGAGAAATGAATAC
>CAIPFK010000191.1 GCA_903864315.1 uncultured Burkholderiales bacterium
ACAACAGCACCCCGCCACACTCCCGCCTCAGGAGAAAAACACTCAAGGCGTTGGGCCTGGCCTGGGTCACCCCCACCCTGTCTTGGCATGCATCGACATGGGCACAAAGCGCATATCCGGATCACGCCATTCGCTTGGTGATTCCCTTTGCTCCGGGTGGATCGACTGATATTTTGGGCAGACGAATCGCGCAAAGACTCACCACTCTTTTGGGGGTGAGTGTGGTGGTGGACAACCGGGCTGGTGCTGCGGGCGCCATCGGTTGCGCCGAGGTGGCTCACAGCAATCCGGATGGCTACACCTTGCTCTTGGGAACCACGGGTACGCATGCCATCAACCCCTACACCATGATCAACCCTAGCTACGATGCAGTGAAGGACTTCGCGCCGATTGCACTCTTGGGCACGCAGCCCTTTTCTTTGGCAGTTCACCCATCCCTGGGTGTGAATAACTTGAGCGACTTGGTGAACTTGGCCAAGCAGCAACCAGGCAAGCTGTCCTATGCTTCAGCGGGTGCCGGAGGAATCGCCCACTTGACGGCAGAGCTTTTCAAGCAACTCGCTGGCAATTTGGACATTGTTCACGTCCCCTACAAAGGCGGTGGACCTGCCATTCAAGATGTGTTGGCTGGGCATGTGCCCATCATCTCCGACTCTTTCAGCACCACCTACCCGTACCACAAACAAGGCAAATTGAAGGTCTTGGCGATGACCGCCAGCACCCGGGCCAAGTCTGCTCCTGACATTCCCACGGCCATGGAGCAAGGTTTTGTGAACTTCACCTCGGCGACAGCGGGAATACTGTTGGCGCCCAACAAAACACCCAGGCCTGTGATCGAAGCGCTTTACAAAGCCGTGGAAAAATCTTTGTCCGAGAGTGCATTTTTAAAAGAACTCGAGGCCATCTCAATTGACCCCAGCCCAGGCTTCACCCCTGACAAAACCGCTCAATTCATCAAAACCGAGATGAACAAATGGGGGCCAGTGGTCAAGGACACTGGCACCAAAATGGAATGAGTCACAGACTTCACCCCCCACGATGAAAACACCCTCAGACAAAGTTGCACTGATCACCGGATCGAGTCGCGGTATAGGATTGGCCATTGCAAAGCGATTGTGCCAAGACGGCTATCGGGTGGTGCTGAACTCGAGCAAGGAAGTGTCCTTGTCACCAGCCACCCAAGAATTGGCCCAACAGTTTGGAGAGGATCGCATTTTTGGCGTGACCAGCGACGTGAGCGATGAGCAAAGTGTGCGCGTGATGTTTGAGCGCATTCAGTCCCATTGGGGACGGCTGGATGTGCTCATGAACAATGCAGGCATCTCACCCAGGCTCAATGGTGAAAAGCCCACCGTGGAGACCACCCCAGCCGAGCACTGGTTGCAAACCATTGCCATCAATTTAACAGGCACCTTCTACACTTGCAAATATGCGTTGCCCTTGATGAAACCCCAGGGCTGGGGTCGCATCATCAACATGAGCTCACAAGCAGGCCGCATGTTCACTGGCTTTGCCAGCGCCCATTACTCAGCCAGCAAGGCGGGAATCATTGGTTTTTCCAGAGTCTTGGCTGGCGAAGTGGGTGAATTTGGCATCACCGTCAACTGCATTTCACCCGGAAAGATTCAAACCTCCATGGCCGCCTCCTACGCCAAGGCCAAGGAGGTCGAGGACGTGTACCGCGCCAAAACACCGCTACAACGTGTGGGCGACGTTGAAGACGTGGTGGGAGCGGTCTCATTTTTGGCCAGTGCTGACGCGAATTTCATGACGGGCTCGGTCTTGGATGTGACGGGTGGTTTTTACATGCCTTGATGCGCAAGCTTGGCGGCCCCTCAATCCTCATCGGATGAACCCAACAACCATCTTGTTTATCAAGCACAACAACGTTGAAAATAAAAAGTACACCATGGGACCATTAGCACACCTCAAAGTCATCGAAATGGCCGGCCTGGGCCCTTGCCCCATGGCCGCCATGCTCTTGGCAGAAATGGGCGCCAAGGTGATTCGCATCGATCGTCTCCAAGAGATTGACTTGGGCCTCAAGCGGCCCTTGAAGTTTGACCTCTTGAAGCGCTCCAGAAGCACGATCGGCTTGGATTTGAAGAACAAGGACAGCATTGCACTCGTGCTCGACTTGATCAAGGAGGCCGACATTTTGATTGAAGGTTTTCGCCCAGGAGTCATGGAGAGACTGGGCTTGGGGCCTGAAGAATGCCGCGCGGTGAACCCCAAACTGGTCTTTGGTCGAATCACGGGTTGGGGACAAGACGGCCCCTTGTCCCAAGCGGCTGGTCATGACTTGAACTACATCGCCCTCACCGGTGTGCTCAACACCATCGGCCCCAAGGACCAAGCCCCCTCCATTCCCTTGAATTTGCTGGGCGACTTCGGTGGGGGAGCGCTTTACTTGGCCATGGGCGTGCTGGCAGCCACGTTGGAGGCACAACGCTCAGGCCAAGGTCAAGTGGTGGACGCAAGCATTGTCGATGGCGTCTCGTCATTGGCCACCATGTTTTACGGCTTCATGGCCGCAGGAATGTGGAAAACCGAGCGTGCCAGCAACTCGATTGACTCGGGTTCTCATTTTTGCAACGTCTACGAATGTGCAGACCACCACTACATCACCATCTCTCCCGTGGAAGGTCGGTTTCATGACTTGCTTTTGGAGAAGTTGGGGATCGACAAAGAACAATTTGGTCCTCAAATGGACACCCAGGCGTGGCCACGCATGACCCAGACCTTGGCCGACATCTTCAAAACCAAAACCCAACAAGAGTGGTGTCAATTGCTCGAAGGCAGCGATGTGTGCTTTGCCCCTGTCCTCACTTTAGAGAATGCTCACTTGCATCCTCACATGGCACAACGAGAAACCTTGGTCGAGGTTGACGGTGTCTTGCAACCCAACGCGTTCCCGCGCTTTGAGAAAACACCTCT
>CAIPFK010000192.1 GCA_903864315.1 uncultured Burkholderiales bacterium
AGCGAGGTGGTGTATATCCGGCGGTTGTGCAGTGAAGGAGTGCGTTCTTACCTGGGGAGATCTCACTTTATGCCTGAAAGGGTGACGGTGTCGAGCCGGAGTGAGAAGTCAGCCGAGGTCGTAGTAGTTGGAGTAGGAGGCCGATGAGGCGCAACTGAAACAGCGAAGGACCGAACGAGGAGAAGTGTTCGAGGACGTGAGTATGTCAAAGGTCATGCATCAGATGTCAATGAAAATTGAGCGGGCAGACGTAGCAAAGGGTGAAGCCCTGCGCGACCCTGTCAGCGATGAAACCTGCGGGCCGACTCAGGACCCCGAGAACACAGGGTCAGGACTTTTACTCGAAGTCTTGGCAAGAGAGAACCTACTGAGAGCGATGAAACGGGTCAAAGCCAACAAGGGAGTGGCAGGCATCGATGGAATGGACATTGACCAAACCATTGAGTACCTGAAGCTTCACTGGGAGGAGATCCGATCAAAGCTCTTGACAGGGACGTACCGGCCCAGTCCGGTGCGACGGGTAACGATTCCTAAACCGGATGGTGGCGAGCGCGAGCTCGGTATCCCAACGGTGGTGGATCGGTTGATCCAACAAGCGCTGCTTCAAGTGCTTCAACCCCTGATAGATCCCACATTCAGTGAGCACAGCCACGGCTTTAGGCCCAACAGGCGAGCGCACGATGCCGTCTTGGCGGCGCAGTCGTTCGTGCAGTTGGGCAAGAGAATCGTGGTTGATGTGGACTTGGAGAAGTTCTTTGACCGCGTGAACCATGACATCTTGATCGACCGGTTGAGTAAACGCGTGAACGACGTCGGCGTGATCCGGCTCGTGAGGGCATATCTCAACAGTGGGATCATGGTGAATGGGGTGGTCATGGATCGGGAGGAAGGCACGCCGCAGGGCGGGCCCTTGAGCCCGCTTCTCGCCAACATCATGCTCGATGAGGTGGACAAGGAACTGGAAAAGCGGGGCTACAGCTTTGCACGCTATGCGGATGACTGCAATGTTTACGTAAGCAGTCGGAAGTCTGGCGAGCGGGTGATGGCGTTGCTCAAGCGACGATATGCAAAGCTACGGCTCAAGATCAATGAATCGAAGAGTGCAGTAGCAAGCGTATTCGGCCGCAAGTTCCTTGGCTATAGTCTATGGGTGGCTAAGGGCGGTGCTGTCAAACGCCGAGTGGCCGACAAGGCCATCAAGGCCTACAAGCAAAGGGTCAGGAAACTGACTCGGGGCATGGGGGGCAAGAGCATGGCCGAGGTGGTTGAGAAACTCAAACTCTATGTGAATGGGTGGAAGGCCTACTTCAAACTGGCGGACACACCACGAGTCTGGCTCGCGCTAGATGAGTGGATGCGTCACCGGTTGAGGGCCATACAGCTTAAGCAATGGAGAAGAGGCAGCACAATGTACCGAGAACTGCTGAAACTAGGCGCACCGGAGGGTGTTGCTAGAAAGGTTGCAGCCAATTCGAGGTGCTGGTAGAGAAACAGCGACGGTCATATCAAAATGGTGATGACCATCAAGTACTTTGATGAACTTGGAGCCCCCCGTCTCACATGAACCTCAACTCCTTGAACCGCCTGGTGCGGACCCGCATGCTAGGTGGTGTGGCAGGGGCGGAGCCTTACGGCTCCCCCCTTTGCCGATTGGTGTTGCCAGAACGGTCACTAATTCGATCGTGAGTTCGATTCCTTACTGGCAAGTGGAGCCTATGATAATCCCGAAAAAGGATTGATGCAAGAGGTTGATTCCCTTTTTGGGACTTTTGTTCATTGATCCAGTAGTTGACTGACTTGTCCCGTCTTGCCGATGAGGTGCGAGAGCAGACGGAAGTTCTTTTCTTCGTGACGCAGACGTCCTGCCACGATGGCCCGATGCACGCCAGTTTCATCGGCAAAAGCGATGACATCTTCTGACAGAAGCGTTGTTCGAACTTTGGCTGTGCGCCAGCTCTTTTCGGGGATCAGTGCTTCCCCAGCCATGGCATCAGCTTCCGCCTCGACTTTTTGGGGATTGCTGCGATCCAAGTCGTCGATGAATACGGGAGACTCGGGCGTGAGGTGCTTGGCAACGTGCGCCAGCTCATGGAGCAAAGCAAACCAGAAGTTGTCGAAGCGATCATGTCGCAATGTCAGCGCAACGATCGGTCGATCATTGTCGAGCATTGCGGCGCCATCGAGAAAGGTGCGCTTGAAGTGCTTTTCGATAACGAGTGTGATGCCGTGACGAGCAAGGTACTCGCGCGCAAGCTTGGGGCCCTCATCGAAGGCAGAGAGCTTGGCCAGTTCACGCAACCAGGTTGGCGTGATGGTTCCGTGTTTGTACTCTTTGACTGTGTTGACGGCTCGTGCTTGTCGCAAGACGCACATACGCCAAGCCGTGAGAGCCATCTCATCGGCTTGACGATCCCCGCGCTGATGCATCGGGGCGCGCAGAAAAGCTGGACTGACCTGTTTTGGTAGCAGGTCTTGCATGAATTTCCTGATCAGGTCTTCGGCGTACTCTTTGAGGCGCTGCGCATTCCCTTCGAAGTCCCCGAAACAACCCCGTTCCAGCATTTCCTTGAGGGGGAAACGGGTGAAGTCCATCGCTGGCTCTTGCGCTACGACAGAGCTGTCCGTTTCGACATCCTCGATCAGGATGTCAGCCGGGATGCCCAAACCCTGGTTGAGTCTGCGGATCATGGGCAAGGACAGTGGGCGCTTGCGCGACAGCACTTCTGAGACCTTGGAGATCGAACCGATGTAGGGAATCAGATCCTTGCGGGAGAGCTGCATCTGATCCATCCGGAAAAGAATCGACTCGATCGGGTCGGCCTTGACTGGGGGGACGGTTTGGCGTTCGAAGTCCTGGATGACCAGAGCCAGCAGTTCGAGCTCGTTTTCTTCCTTGGAGTTGGCCTTGGGGTCGCGCGACATGAGAGCAGACAGACGCGCCATCGCTGCTTCGTAGTCTTCCGCACTCTTGATGATCTTCACATTCATCGCCATCTCCACTTGTTGTTTGCTTGCCTCATACACGTCTGCCTAGAACTTCTTCTTGTCGTACTCTGCATGTGTCCCAACCCACTCAACCACTACCAGTCCGTTCTGATATCGAACCTTGACCACAAGCCGATATGAGTTGCCCTTGATGTCAAAGATGACTCTGTTGTCAGCCAAGAAATCCACGCTTCTGTATCTGCGCTTGATGTCATGTGGCGTTTTCAAGTTCTCACGTTCAACATCCGTCTGCCACGCGTCTAGTGGCCCAAGTGAGGCTGCATGATCTTTTTTGAACGCCTCGAGGATGGGCAAACCCAGAATTCGCATGTAGGGACGGTATGTTCATGTTTAGTCTCATATTGTATTTCCCAAAAAGGGAAATGTCAACGATTGACTTGATAAGTGGGGGGAAATAGATGCATGCCATCGTTTCGGTATGCGTGTGCTGTTCCCAATGCTGGCCAAGGATTGATGCGGGGAAACGGGGGTGTGCGTAAATGAGGGTAGTGGCTACCAAGCACCATGAACCTCTCATGAACCATAAACTGAGCCACTAACCTCGCATGAGGACGGGATGAGGGTTTGTGGTGGCGGGGAACTTGACCACCATATTTCAGAATGCTCTGCTCTATGTGGGGCATTTTTTTTTGCCGCGCGGATGGTGTGACTCCAATAGTGTGATCAATTGACAAAACGTACGCTAAAGCGTACTATAGTCTTTAGGAGTGAATATCATGACCACAATCACCGCAAGTGAAGCCCGAGCTCGTTTATACCGTCTGATTGATCAGACGGCAGAGTCACACAAGCCAGTTGTCATTAATGGTAAGCGGGCTAATGCTGTTTTGGTTTCTGAAGAGGACTGGAGCGCCATCCAAGAAACTTTGTATTTATTGGCAGTTCCAAAAATGCGTGAATCGATTAAACAGGCGATGGCTGAGCCTCTTGCCAAAAGTAACAAGGATTTGAAATGGTAGCTTGGAATTTGGTTTATTCCAAATTCGCCATTAAGGATGCTAAAAAACTGTCTGCCGCAGGCCTTAAAGAAAAAGCACACGCTTTATTGAGCATTTTAGAAGTAGATCCACTCCAAAATCTGCCGCCATATGAGATGCTGGTTGGTGACTTAAAAGGGGCTTACTCACGGAGAATTAATATTCATCATCGTTTGGTTTACGAAATCTTTCGAAAAGAAAAAACAGTTCGAATTTTAAGAATGTGGACTCACTACGAGTAATTAATTTCGCCTCTTTTTTTGCGTGCCCTTGACCCGCTAGCTCAGTCGGTAGAGTAGAGAATAGAAAATACGTGTGCTGTTGATTCAATACCACCCTAGGCTGAAAAATTTTCACATCCATACCAGAGACATGGTTTACAGATCGTACCGAACACAGACTTAAAAGCTTGGGGCTCAACGGGGTTCTCCCAGTGCCTAACGTTTGAGCAACTAAAAACGCTTTTATAGTGAATTTTCTTGGTGTGTCAACACATGGCGTTGATGCGCAGCAGATTGTTGTAGATCAAGAAACGCCCTTTAATTTGAAACAGCCTCATGGCGATGGCTTCTATACTGACCATGTTCAATCAATTAACGGGTAAGTATGCAAACAAATCATGTTGTCATTTGGATCGATCACCATGAAGCCCATGTGCTCTATTTTGACCCATCAAAAAATGAGTTGATCAAGAGCCAATCCACGCATAGCCATTTGCATCACAAGGCCAATGAAATTGGCGATGGTAAAGCGCCAAACGACAAAGATTACTTTCATCAAGTGATAGAGGCCGTGTCGGGCGTGAATGAAATATTGATCATCGGTCCGGGATCCGCCAAGAAGGAATTATCCAAGCATGCCGCATCTCATGACCCAGCTGTCGCAAAGAAAATTGTAGGAGTCGAGACAGTAGACCATCCAACAGACCCTCAAATTGTTGACTATGCTAAAAAGTACTTTAACCGTTTCGACCAATTAAAAGGCGATTAAAAAGACAAAGTTGTCAAATATGGAACAAGTCAAGGTTGAATGAAACGGCGCAATTCTTCTTTCCACCACTTGGCTTGACCTGTGGTGGAATGACCCGCTGTATCTTTTGATGCAGGTATTAAAAAGAGTTTGGCAAATTGAATTTTTTTCAATTGTTCTTGCATGACGCCGATCTCTGGTGGGTTACGCTCATCATCTGCAGAATTGATGGCCAAGACTTGGGCTTTGATATTTTGCAAGTTGGCACTTGGATCAAAGTCTCTTGAGGCTTCCCACTGGTATAAAAAATCGTTCGTGTCCATCGTAAAGGGTTGACTTAAACGGTCTGCAATCAGCTTGTCTGCAAGTGAGCTATTGGGCGCCAATGATTGCAAATGTTGAGTTCCCCCCGAAGTGGCCAGCCCAAAAAATACACTGGCCAATTGGGTGATATCCGGTTGGTGCTCATAATTTCCATTGTGCCATGCTGGATCTTTGCGAATCAACTCGGTCATCATCCGCCTGAGGATCCAATTGCGGCCTGACATGGCCATGGGCGTGGAGGCCATTGGTACCAAGTACTGCATCATGTCCGGATACTTTGAGCCCCATATCCAAGCCTGCATTCCCCCCATGGAGTTGCCAAGCACCAATTTGAGGGTTTGAATTTTCAAGCCCTCAGTGACCAAGCGATATTGGGCTTTGACCATGTCATCATAGTTATAACTTGGAAATTTGGCTTTTAGGCCGTCGGAAGGTTTGCTGGAGTGCCCAACTCCTATGGCATCCGGAATGATGATGTAGTAACGCTCTGCATCCAGGGGTTGCCCTTTCAGGAACAACTCCTCCCCAAACTCCTTGTTGAGCATGCCTACTGAACTTCCCGCTGTGCCGTGTAGGATCAATACGGCAGGCTTGGAGGGATCCCCAAGCGTTACATAGCCAATCGACAGATCTTTGACAACTTCGCCAGTGTGAAACTCAAAGTCAGGAGCGTGCCAAATTTGGGTTTTAAGTGAGGAAAAGTTGGCGGCGACAGATATTGCACTATTGAGCATAAGAAATAGTAAAAAAAAGATTTTTAACACAGTCTATCTTCCTCAGTCTGGCTTGGATGAGCTTCAAAAAGACAATATGGGATGAATTTCCAGGATGTTGATGCATCAAACCACTTCAAAAATAATAACAGAGATTGTTGAAGCCAAACATCAAAGATGATGTTGAGTGATTTTATTTTGTTTGAAGTTCGAGAAAAACATCTCATGGGAGTGGCTAAAATTAAAGGATTAAAGGGTGAACTTCACAATGGATCAAAAAATAGTATTGCGCGGAATTTCTTCAATGGCCACCAAAGCGGTATTGGCTCAATTGACGCAGTCATACAAAGAGCTAACTGGTGTCACTGTTGAAATTGAATCGGTGGGTGGTGTCGACGCTGCCAAACGAATTCAACAAGAAGAAAAGTTTGACATGGTGCTGCTCGCCTCCGATGCGATTGCTCGTCTGAAAGACGCTGGGAGCGTCATTGCCAACAGCCCACACGATTGGGTGCAGTCAGAAATTGCAATGGCGATACCCTCTGGCGCCTCCTCCCCCTTGATCAAGGACGAGGCAACGCTCAAAGCAGCCGTCTTGGGCAGTTCTAGCATCAGTTATTCAACGGGTCCAAGTGGTGTCTATTTGGAGAAGTTGTTTGAGCGTTGGGGGGTGCTGGATGACATCAAAGCTCGCTTGGTGGTGCCCCCACCAGGCATACCCGTAGGCTCCTTGGTGGCCAAGGGGGAAGTTGCATTGGGATTTCAACAAATGAGTGAGTTGATTTCTCTATCGGGCATCAATATTTTGGGCAAGTTGCCTCAGGATGTGGCTTTTATCACCACGTTTTGTGCAGCCATTCCCAGTGCCGTATCAAGTCAGCCTGAGCGAATTCATGCAATTAAAGACTTCTTTCATTATTTGAGTTCTGAGACAACGCATGAGGTCAAGCGTGCACATGGCATGAGTCCCATGCCTTGACGTTGCATCTAACCTGATTAATTTTATGAAGCCCATTCAAAGAAAATCTTCAGGTTCCGATTCGAGAAATGCGTCTGCCTTTGATCGTCAGTTGGCCGCAGCGCAAACAATGCATCAAAGGGGAGAGCTTGATCAGGCACTGCAGCAATACCAAGTTTTATTGCAGGCAGCGCCGCACCATGCCAAACTTCTAAACCATGTCGGTGTTTTGTGGTCACAAACGGGGAAACATCAGGAAGCAAAGGCGTCTTTTTTAACCGCCATCGCCCATCACCCCAAAGAAGTGGATGCTTATGTCAATTTGGGGGTCATTCAAGAGCAATTCAACGAATTAGAGAGTGCTCTGGAGAGCTATTCCAAGGCCATTGAACTCAAGCCTCAATATGCGCTGGCTCATTTCAATTTGGGCAATTTGATGTTCAAGATGAATCGGTTGCACGATGCGTTGCACTGCATGAACAACGCGCACAAGATCAATCCTGATTCGGTTCAAACGCTTTTAAAGAGAGGTCTCATTGCGCTTCAATTGAAAAAACCTGAGCAAGCCTTGAAGGATCTGGATCGGGTCATTCAGAAAGAGGGCCGTTTGTTTCAGGTTTATTTTTACAAGGGGCAAGCCCACAGTGATTTGCATGAGTATGAACTGGCATTGAAAAACTATGACACGTTTTTAGACAAGCAACCGCTCTCATTCGAAGCCTATACCAACCGAGGGCATGTCTATGCCCAACTCAATCGCCCTGAATTGGCCCATGCCAGTTATCAAAAATCGTTGGAAATCAATCCCGGTTTTTATCTCACACATTTGAATTTGGGTGTGTTGTACCAAGAAACCAACCATTTGGATTTGGCTGTACAAAGTTACGCAAGATCGATTGAGTTGAATGCCGTTGTTGCTCAAACCCATGCAAACCTGGGCAGTGCCTTCAAAGCGCAAGGGCAGTATCAAAAAGCCAAGGAAAGTTTTGAAAGAGCGATTGAGCTCGATCCTGCTTACGAGCCCACGTATTTCAACATGGGTTTGATGTATTTTGAGTTGCAACAATTTGAGTGGGCTTTGGAGAGCTTTTCAAAGGCCATCGATATCAATCCTGGCTTTGCAGATGCCTATTTCCACCGTGCCAATATCCACTTTCAGCAACAAAACTTTCTATTGGCCAAAACCGACATCGAGAAAACGATCCAAGTTGGCTTCAAACGAAAAGTCGAGGCCGAGTATATTTTGAACGCGTTGGAGGGCGATCAGTTCAAGGATGCGCCACCAGCGCAATTTGTGACCAATTTATTCAATCAATATGCCCCTTACTTTGAGAGGCAATTGCTGGTCGATTTGGCCTACCAAGGTCCTCAATACATGCTCGCGAAGTTACAGCCTTATTTGCTCAACGGTCCATACTCGATTTTGGATTTGGGGTGTGGCACGGGTCTCAGTGGGGCGGTCTTGGCGCCCATGGCCAAAAGCCTCGTTGGCGTTGATTTATCCAACCGCATGCTTGATGTGGCCCGCGAAAAGAATATATACACCGAGCTCATTCAATCGGATATTGCCGAATTTTTGACCACAAGCTCCCATCATTTCGATGTGGTCACCGCTTTGGATGTCTTTATTTATTTAGGGGATCTAGAGTCGGTGTTTGACAATATTCGTCATGTTTTGCGTGAAAGTGGCTATTTCGCCTTCACGACCGAGGAAATGGAGGGCACAAGCTTCGCACTTCAACCCGATACCATGCGTTTCAAGCATGCCAAGTTTTATTGCGATGCCTTGGCCGAGCGTCATGGTTTTCGCATCCAATCGGTGAGTCGGGCACTCATCCGTAAAAACCAAGGTGAAGATGTGATGGGTCTTTATTATGTTTTGCAAAAGAGTTGATCGGCGATGAGTGCGCTCAAAATTTTGGATCAACATCCGGAGTGGTTGCGTTGGATGCGAGAGAATCTGGCCCGTGGTTGTGATCGAGCAGATCTCACTCGACTCTTGCTCCAAAATGGCTTTGATACCGGCTCGGTTGATGAAGCCCTTCAAACTGCTCATTCACCGCTCAAGCCGCAGGCAAGTCATTTGTCTGCTCCAGCACTGGGCCAACCTCAGGCGCCGATCGTTTACCACGCCAAACCCGTTTTCATGGGCATGTCCGCCTTGAATCTCCAACACGAGAGCCAGGGCAATTCTGTTTTTTTGCAAGACCCTTTGAACCCAGCGTTGGTCTCACAAGTCTTGACGTCCAAAATGCAGTTGTATTTGATTGCTGACTTCATGAGCGCCTCGGAGTGTCAAGTTCTCATCGAACTCGGGGCCAAGCATCTGCGCGCTTCTACAGTGTCGCTACCCGACCAACACGCTCAAAGTGGTTCAGCCCAAGTCCTTGAACAACTGGGGGATCAGACCTATGTGGACTTGTCGTTTCGCACCAGTCAAACGTGTGATTTGGCGCTTTTGAACCACCCCAAGGTGTTGGCCTTGGACCAAAGAATTGCTCAAACTTTGGGTGTCAATGCGGCATTGTCCGAAGGCACGCAATTGCAGCGCTACCGAGTGGGCGAGCAATTCAAAGCGCACACGGACTACTTCTCGCCTCAAAGTGAGGAGTATGTGCGATTTGCCACAGAGCGGGGCAACCGAACGTGGACCTTCATGGTCTACCTCAATGAGGTGAAGTTGGGTGGGGGAACGCAATTTGTGAGCATCAAAAAGACCATTCAACCCAGACAAGGAATGGCGGTGGTATGGAACAATCGGTTGCCCTCAGGCGAGGTCAACCCTGAAACACTGCACGCTGGATTACCAGTGCTCGAGGGTGAAAAGTTTGTCATCACCAAGTGGTTTCGTGAGCGTTAGTTGACAATATGGCCCCATTTTTTTTGAGGACAGTGAAACATGGACCACTTTAAAAATCCCGTCACTTGGTTTGAGATCTGCGTCGACGATTTGGCGCGTGCCAAACAATTTTATGAAACTCTTTTGGGTGTTCAATTGTTACCCCAAGAGTCCTCTGCCGAGTTTGAGGCCTGTCGTTTTCCTGGCGGTATGCCCGGTTTAGGGGCCATGGGATGCTTGATGAAGCATCCCATGAGAAAGCCCTCCAGTGAAGGCACCTTGATCTATTTTCATGTGGATGATTGTGGCCTCATTGCCAATCGTGCTGCTGCTCTTGGTGCGAGTGTTCACCGATCCAAGTGGAGCATAGGCGCAGACGGCTTCATTGCCATCATTGGAGACTCTGAAGGCAATGCGATTGGCTTGCATTCTTTCCAATGAAATTTTGAAGGCTAAGCGATCGGTAGCGAGCTTCGATCGACCACCTTGTTGAGCACAAAACTCGAGTGCACACCCGTCACGCCTTGAATTTTCGTGATTTGGGTGAGCAAGAGTTTTTGATAGTCATCCAGGTCTTTGACCACCACTTTGAGCAAATAGTCGGCGCTTTGGCCCGTGATGAGCAAACACTCCAGAATTTCTGGGATGCCTTTGATTTCTTTCTCAAAATGCTCAAACCGCTCAGGCGTGTGCTTGTCCATCGAGATTTGAATGAGGGCGGTCAATCCCAAATTGATTTTTTTGGCGTCCAGGTGAGCACGGTATCCCGTGATGATGCCCGCATCTTCCAATGCCTTGACCCTCCTCAAACAAGGCGACGCTGACAAACCCACTTGTTCGGCCAAGTCTTGGTTGCTGATGCGGCCTTGGGTTTGAAGAATGCGCAAAATCTCTTTGTCGAAACGATCCAAAGTCATTGAATTTCAATATATACTGATAAATTGATAAAAAAACACAAAATAGTACATTTTTTAGCAATTATATAGCTTGAATTGAGATTTTGGAAGACGAATTAGCAATAAGTTGTCGGTGCAAATCAATACAATGACTCCATTGATTCATGCATCGAGGTGCCCCCATGTTAAAAAATCCTGCCAGCAAATACATTCCATTCAAACCGATTCAATTGACAGACCGCACCTGGCCCGATCAATCCATCACCAAACCGCCTATTTGGTTGTCCACCGACTTGCGAGACGGCAACCAGTCCTTGTTTGAGCCCATGAATGGCAAAACCAAGCTTGAGTTTTTCAAAGAATTGGTCAAGGTGGGCTTCAAAGAAATTGAAATAGGCTTCACCTCGGCCTCCGAGATTGATTACCAATTTGCCAGAACCTTGATTGAGGAGGGCCACATCCCCGATGACGTCACCCCCATGGTCATCACGCAAGCGCGGGAGGATTTGATCGACAAAACGGTGGAGTCCATGAAGGGCGCCAAGTCTGCCATTGTGCATTTGTACAACGCAACCGCCCCCGCCTGGAGAGAGATTGTGTTCGGCATGAGCGTGCCTGAGGTCATGGCCTTGATTGAAAAACATGTGCTCTATTTGAAAAAAATCACGGATGAGCATCCTGAGACCCATTGGACGCTTCAGTATTCACCCGAAACGTTTTCTGCCACCGAGCTCGATGTGGCCCTGATGGCCTGCAACACGGCCATCAAGGCCTGGGGTGTGGGAGAAGGGCGTCCCATCATCATCAATTTGCCCACCACCGTTGAAAACACAACACCCAATGTCTTTGCCGACAGCGTGGAGTGGATGCACCGCCACATGAATGAGCGCCAGCATGTGGTGCTCTCTGTGCATGCCCACAATGACCGTGGCACGGGTGTGGCCACCGCAGAATTGGCCCAAATGGCTGGAGCGGATCGCATTGAGGGTTGCTTGTTTGGCAACGGCGAGCGCAGTGGCAATGTGGACATTGTGACCTTGGCCTTGAACTTGTATACACAAGGCGTGCACCCGAACTTGGACTTTTCCAACATCAACGCAGTGGCCCATGTGGTGGAACAAGCCACCCAGTTGCCCATTCACCCACGCCACCCCTATGTGGGTGACTTGGTGTTCACGGCTTTTTCTGGCTCGCACCAAGACGCCATCAAAAAAGGCTTCAATTACCAAAAAGGCAAAGCTGTTTGGAGTGTGCCTTATTTGCCCATCGACCCGGCCGATTTGGGCAGAAACTACGACAGTGTCATTCGCGTGAACAGCCAGTCTGGTAAAGGGGGCATTGGCTATTTATTAGAGAGCAACTACGGCGTGGTTTTGCCCCGCAGGATGCTCGTTGAATTCAGCAGCGTCGTGCAAAAAATCACCGATCAATCGGAGACCGAAATCACCGCCAAAGAACTCTACAAGGTGTTCCAAGCAACCTATATCGACATCATTCAAGGTGGCCATGCGTTTGAGTACCAGTCGCACCACTTGACCGACAACGGTGTGACGCAAGACATTGCGCTCACCCTCAAAATTGAGGGCCAATCCCAGGTGTTCAAAGGCACGGGCAATGGCCCCATCGAGGCGACGTTGGATGCGTTGGATTTGCCCATGACCATTTTGAGTTATGAGGAGCGCTCCATTGGTTCGGGTGCAGATGCCAAAGCCATTGCTGTCATTGAGACCGCGGTGAACGCGGCCCCAGGCTCCAAGTTTGGCGCGGGGATTGACGCCAACATCGTGAGCGCTTCGATCAAAGCCATCGTGAGCTCCATCAATCGGCACGATTTGCGCTTGCCCACGGAGTCAACGGTGGTTTGAGGCATGGGAGCGCGTGGAGCACGTCACTGAAGGCTTGTCGCCTCGGCCAACTTGACAAAATCGCTTTGATTTTTTGAGAGTCAATGCACCCATCGCGGTCAGTTATTTCAAATGGACTCAGTCCATGGGTGTTCAACCGTCCAAGAAGGCCATGATCACGCTCTCCAAGCTGTTGGCCACCCTCACGTTGGCCCTCACTCCATTGGTGGTCTTGATCAAGCCTGTGGCGCGGATGAAACACCGTTCAGAATGAATACACGTGACCCACACTGACCGCGCCGACCAAGTGCAGCGCTCAGGGCGCAGTGGATTGCTCTTGGGCGATGCGGTTGGCAAACTCCGCACGCAAGGCCTTCAGACGCTCGCGGGGATCCTCTTGGGTTTTTTCTGCCTCCAAGGCCATTTCAGCAATGAATCGACTGGGTTTGACCGAGACCGATTCGCGCCCTTTTTTCCGGGCTTGACTCCAGCTCACGCACAGTGAGCGTTGTGCGCGGGTGATGCCCACGTACATGAGGCGGCGCTCTTCTTGAAGTCTGGCGGCCAAGATGTCAGGATCGATCTCTTGCTTGGACTCACTCTCAGACTGAAATGGCAGCAAGCCTTCGCTCACACCCACCAAGATGACATGAGGCCATTCAAGCCCCTTGGCGGCGTGCAGTGTCGAGAGTGTCAGCACGTTTTGGTCTTTCTCACCCTCACTCAAGGTCGAGAGGATGGAGATGGTCTGAATCACTTCGAATAAGTTTTTTCGCTCGCTCACCAAAGTGCCAGCACCGGAGCTTTCACTGACACCACCACATCGCGATGCCACCCAGGCACAAAAATCTTGCACATGACCCCATCGGGCCACCGCTTGCTTTTCATGGTCTTCGTGTTCGAGCAAAAACTTTTCATAGCCCATGTCTTCAAGCCAGTCTTTAAAGAAGGCTGCTGCACCCTCTTGGCCTTCGATGTGCTTGGCCTTGTACTCCAAATCATTGACCAAACGGCCAAACTCCTTGAGCCCCGCCACCGCTTTACCAGACAAGGCGGCCTCCAGGCTGTGACTAAAGAGAGCGCCAAAGAGGCTCAACTTGTACTGACTGGAAAAGCTGCTCAACTGCTGCAAGGTTTGGTGACCAATGCCGCGTTTGGGGGTGGTGATGGCGCGCAGGAATGCGGGGTCGTCCTCGTTGTTGACCATGAGTCTGAGCCAAGCGCACAGGTCTTTGATTTCTGCCCGGTCAAAAAAGCTCTGTCCGCCCGAGACCTTGTAGGGGATTTGGGCTTTTCTAAGCGCTTGCTCCAAAATCCGTGACTGGTGATTGGCGCGGTAAAGGACGGCAAAGTCTCTCCACTCCAGGGGCCCTGTGGAGCCCTCGGCCACCAAGGCGCCCGCCCGAAGTGACTGGATGCGCGCAACCATGCGCTCGGCCTCGTGCTCTTCGTTTTGGGCTTGCACGACCCGCACCGGTTCGCCCTCTCCCAATTCAGAAAAAAGCGTCTTGGGATAAAGCTTGGGGTTGGACTCAATCACCTGATTGGCCGCTCGTAAAATTGCACTGGTGGAGCGGTAATTTTGTTCAAGCTTGATGACTTTGAGTTGCGGGAACTCAATGGGGAGTTTTTTTAAATTGTCGAGCGTGGCGCCTCGCCAGCCGTAAATGGACTGGTCATCGTCCCCCACCGCGGTGAAGCGGGCATCTTGGCGTTCTGGATACCCGACCAAATACTTGAGCAACTCGTATTGTGTGACGTTGGTGTCTTGGTATTCATCGACCAAGAGGTGTCCGATTTGGTCTTGCCAGCGGGCACGAACCTCGGCGTTGTTTTTAAAAAGCATCAACGGTAGGCCCAACAAGTCATCAAAATCCACGCTTTGGTATGCACTCAAGCGGTCTTGGTAGTGCGACATGATGGTGGCCACTTCCCGCTCTTGATCGCTTTGTGCCAAAGCCTGGGCTTGCTCAGCATTCAGACCGTTGTTCTTGAGCGCGCTGATGGCCCACTGGGTGCGTTTGGCACCTGCCAAATCGGTGCAGCCACTGGCGTCCTTGATCAAGCCAAGGACATCATCGCTGTCGAGCACACTGAAGTTTTTCTTCAGCCCCAGGATATGGCCCTCTTGGCGCAAGATGCGCACCCCCAGGGAGTGAAACGTGCTCACCATCACGCGTTGGCCCTTTTGCCCCAAGAGTTGCTTGGTGCGGCTCATCATTTCCGTGGCGGCCTTGTTGGTGAAGGTGATGGCGGCAATTTTTTCAGGGGCCAAGCCCGACTGGATCAAACGCACGATTTTGTAGGTGATGACACGGGTTTTTCCAGATCCTGCCCCAGCAATGACCAAACAGGGTCCTTGTGTATAGTTGACGGCTTCGTGTTGGGATAAATTGAGACCCGAGGACATAGAACATGCAATTCAAGAAAAAGAGTTCGATGATAACGGGCGCACCGCAACAATGCTTCAAACGCTGCTGATTTCCACGCCTTTTTTTGCCCTGGTTTTGCTGGGCTTTGTCGCTTGCCAGCGAAAAATGCTGCCAGACGCGGCCGTGGCGGGGTTGAATGCGTATGTCCTTTACTTCGCCTTGCCGTGCATGTTGTGGAGACTGGGTTCGAGCACCTCGATTGAAGCCATTTTTGATCCTTTGCTGTTTGCCATTTATGCGCTGAGTGCGTTGAGTGTGGTGGGGCTCACCATGGCGCTTTCGCGCCGTTGGGGCCTGGGCTCGGGGGATGCGGCCATGGGAGCCTTGGTGGCGGCGTTTCCCAACTCTGGGTTTTTGGGCTTGCCTTTGCTTATCAGTTTGTTGGGCCAAGACGCTGGCAGTGCCGTCATGCTCACCTTGTGGGTTGACATGGTGCTCACGTCTTCGCTTTGCATTGCCCTATCGCCTGGACTGACTGCCCAAGGGCAATATCCGACAATGTCTGAGCAGGGCAAGAAATGGGGGACCATTTTTAAAACCGTGCTCACCAATCCCTTGCCCTGGGCCATTGGCTTGGGGGCTTGGAGTTCGGCACACGGGTTCGACTTGCCCAAACCTTTGCAGAGCACGCTCGATTTGCTCGCGAACTCTGCCTCGCCCGTGGCCCTTTTTGCCCTCGGTGGTGTGCTCTGCAGAGTTCATGTGAAGGGCGCACAACCGCCAAACTCCACCGTCTCTGGTGCATTGAGTTCTCCTCACCTGGCGCCCGCCATGTCCAAGACACCATCGCCATGGCAGGGTGTTGAGCTCATTGCGGTGATCAAACTGCTTGTTCATCCTGTGTTGGTCGTGGTTTTGGTGCAATTGGCCTTGAAGTGGGGCATGAACATGGACCCCCTGAGTGTGGAGGTCTTGGTCTTGGTGGCGGCCTTGCCCAGTGCCAGCAATGTGGTGCTTTTGGCATTTCGACAAGGCGCGAGTCAAGAGCGCATTGCCCGTATCGTCATGCTCACGACGGTGGTTTCATTCCTGAGTTTTTCAGTGATCAAAACCGCGTATGAATGGTTTTTTTTGGTTTAGCAGAGCATCTCAGACAGCGTCAAGCCTCAAGCGACGATCACAAAGATTGTGGGTCAACATCGATCACCCAACGCAAAACCCCAGGATGCTTTTTCTTCAAGCTGCGCAGGGGCTCATGCAGCAACCTTAAAAATCGTTGCAAATGGGCCCGCGAGGCGCATTCGATGAGCAGTTGATAGCGCTCAATATTGGCCAATTTTTGCATCTGCATGGGAACAGCACTGTAGAGAAAAATATCCTCAAATGCCAAGTCGCGGTTGAGGGGG
>CAIPFK010000193.1 GCA_903864315.1 uncultured Burkholderiales bacterium
GGCCCTTGCCCATGGTGCTGTCGTACTTGATTGACCAAGCGCGCCAGTCCAAAGTTTCTGCCGCTGTCCATGCCTCCAATGCCTCAGCGTCCCACAAGAGCAGCCAAACCTCCAAGTCTGCGGGTACGAAAAAGTCCGTCAAAGCGCTCGCCAAGCGTTGATTCTCTAGAGCCCAAGCCATGACCGAGATCACGTTTCATTTCAACGCGCCCGACAAGATGGACTATGCCTGTCGGTTTTTGCGCAAGGCCTACAACTTGCAGGCACGGGTGATGGTCACGGGGTCATTGACGCATTTGGAGAATTTGGATCGGGCGCTGTGGACGTTGAGTCCCCAGGACTTCATTCCCCACTGCATGCTTGGGGCGCCAGAGCATGTCCTCAGTCGCAGCCCCATCGTGCTGGCCGAGCAGGTGAGTGATTTGCACACCTTGCCGCACCATCAAATGCTGTTGAATTTAGAAGACGTGGTGCCCCCAGGGTTTGAGAAGTTCGAGCGTGTGATTGAATTGGTGAGCCTGGAGCAGCTCGATCGCGAGTTTGCCCGTGCGCGCTGGAAAACCTACCAGGACCGTGGGTACGCCATCATCAAGCACGATTTGAAACAAAAAGCCTCCGCGGCCTCAATGACCCAGGGACTGTGAACATGGATGATTCCCGTGAGGTCCCCAACGCCCACCCCCTGCATTCCCCCCATTCAACGCAATGGGAAGAGGAGGATTTGAAAGCCCAAGAGGATTTGTTGTCTTTGAAGATCTTGCAAGACCCGGGGTTCTTGGCGCGTGTCCCCACCCTGAATCCAGATGACACTGGGCTCGAGCGGGTTCCAGCCCGTGCAGAAGGGCACAGCAATGCCAGCGAGGCAGACCCAGCACGTTCCCACCCAGATGCACAACCCTTGAACCCGGCCCTGAGTGCCGAACATGCAAACGCCGAGTCCAACTTCAAGCCAACCCCGTCCATGGCAGCTTTGTCCTATGGGACGGGTGACGTTCGAGTGGAGCCACCAGATCGAGCCATCAGCAATGAACTTGAGTCAGGAGACGGACCACCGCTCACGCCCAGGCAAATTGAAGACACGCATTTGAAGATGATCACCCAAGAGGTGACCCAGCGCGTGCTGGAGCAACTGGAGGATTTGTTGCCCGAACTCATTGCCTCTACGCTTGAAGAGGTTTTGAGCGGAGCCTCGGCTGGGTCTTCGATGGACTCAGCAATGGACTCAGCGAGCGAGCCCCATCGCTCAAACCGAACCCTGAACTTTTGAGCCTTCAAGTCCCCAGTGTGTGTTGTGCTGGGCGAATTGCTTGCGCACTCAGGATTTCCCCTCTGAGCGAGAGCTTGCCAATTCATTAAAATAGGGTGAGCTTAGACCTGTTGAGGCTCTCAGGGCGTAGCGCTGAGGTCTCGCGGTTGATCATTCTTTTATTTTTTACCCCCCATTTGTCATGTCTATTTCTGCTTTGTTGAATGCCCGTTATGGCTGCGCTGATCATCCCCTGGCACATTTGAGTGTCCATGAACTCCAAGTTTTTGAAAACCAGACCTTTGAGGCCTTGCTCAGTCATCGATCCATTCGCGCTTTCGATGCCCGTGCGGTGCCTGAACACACCGTGGAGATGATGGTCGCAGCGGCGCAATCGGCCTCGACCTCGTCGAATTTTCAGACATGGAGTGTGGTGAGTGTGACCGACCCGGAGCGCAAAGCGCGTTTGAATGCGGTGTCGGGCCAGCAAAAACAAATCGACACTTGTCCACTTTTTTTGGTGTGGATTGCCGACTTGGCGAGGTTGCGCTCCTTGGGTGAACAGCGCCAAGTCCCGCATGGCAGCTTGGACTACTTGGAGGCTTTTTTGGTGGCCAATATCGATGCGACCTTGGCTGCACAAAACGCTGCCGTGGCTGCCGAAGCGGCAGGCCTTGGTGTGGTCTACATCGGTGGCATCCGCAATAGCGCCGACGTGGTGGCCAAAGAATTGGGGCTGCCCTCATCGAGCTTTGCTGCCTTTGGCATGTGTGTGGGCTACCCCGATGCTCAAAAACCTGCCAGCATCAAGCCGCGGCTACCCATGTCTGCCGTGCTTCACAAAGAGCAGTACAACCCCGAGGCCTTCGATCAAGCCACGCGGGATTACAACGTGATCATGAACCGTTTTTACACCGAGCAAAAAATGAACACACCCGGCGAGTGGGATTTGCACACCTTGAGCCGTTTGTCTGGCGAGAAGGCCTTGAGAGGCCGCGAAAAGCTCAAGACCCGAGTGCAAGATTTGGGCTTTGAGCTCAAGTAAACGCTTGCTCTGATGGGCCTGCAGGCCCATTGCGCTCGATCAATCAACGCTTTTGCCGGCCCACTTGGGGTCGGTGCACACGCGCGACCATCCGCCATTTGGAGCAACCGTCCTTTTTGGGGGGTGTCAATTTTGGTTTATATTTGACACCAAGAGAATTCAATCAATTGCCCTTGGAGTTTCAATGACAACACAACGCATCTTTGCACTTGGCACCTCATTCAGCACGAGGTCCACCACCATTTCAAAAGCTTCTCTGGCCATGACCTTGACACTGCTCATGCAAGGTGTGGGCCTGCTGGCTGTGGCGCAAGCCCAAGAGGTGGTCAAGATCGGGCACGTGGGCCCGCTCACCGGGGCCATTGCGCATTTGGGCAAGGACAATGAGAACGGCGCACGCTTGGCCATCGAAGAGCTCAATGCCAAAGGCGTGGTGATTGGCGGTAATAAGGTTCGTTTTGAGCTCTTGACCGAAGACGATGCATCTGAGCCCAAACAGGCCACGACGGTTGCACAAAAATTGATGGACGCCAAGGTCAAGGGGGTGATTGGACACTTGAACTCGGGCACCACCATTCCCGCCTCCAAGATTTACAACGATGAGGGGGTGCCACAAATCTCCCCTTCAGCCACCAACCCCAAATACACCCGTCAAGGCTTCAACACCACGTTCAGGGTGGTGGCCGACGATGTGCACCTTGGGTTGATGCTCGGGCAGTATGCCGTGAAGAATTTAAAGTCCCGCTCGATTGCGGTGATCGATGACCGAACTGCTTATGGCCAAGGGGTGGCAGATGAGTTTGCCAAGGCCGTTGTGGCGGCAGGTGCTGTGGTGGTTGCCAGGGAATTCACCAGCGACAAGTCCACCGACTTCAGTCCCATTTTGACGAGCATCAAAGCGAAAAAACCCGACGTTGTGTTCTTTGGTGGCATGGATGCGGTGGGTGGGCCCATGCTCAAGCAAATGAAGTCCTTGGGACTGGTGGCCAAATTCATGGGCGGAGACGGCATTTGCACGAGCGAGTTGTCCAAATTGGCCGGGGACGCGCTGGCGGATTCACAGGTGTATTGTGCTGAGGCGGGGGGCGTCGACGCCAGTCAAAAGAAAGACCTCGATGATTTCGCGACTCGCTATCAAAAGCGCTTCAACACCGATGTGAAGCTTTATGCCCCCTATGTTTATGATTCAATCAATTTGATGGTGGCGGCCATGGTCAAGGCGGGATCCTCGGAGCCGGCAAAGTATCTGCCATTCTTGGCGCAAACCACCGGTTACAAGGGCGTGACTGGGATCATCAGCTTTGATGCCAAGGGGGACATCAAAAACGGTGCCTTGACCCTCTACACTTACAAGGGCGGCAAGCGCGACGTGATCGAAGTGGTGCATTGATGCGTTAATGCGTTAGTCCGTTAGTGCACGACGCAGCTCTCCAAGCCCCCCACGTCCGGTCCAATTTTTCACAAGCATTCACAAGCATCCATTGGGTTCACCCCCCTCATGCCACGTCCCACGGGACGTGGAAGTCCGAGCTTGGGCCGGCGTTTCTCCAACTCCGTGGACCGAGCTCTTTGATTAAAAGGCCATCGCGCCAGCGGGCTCGCGTATGGTCAAGGCTTTGTTGACTGCGCGATCATTGGCGCTGTAGAGTTGAGCCGCTGCAGCGCGTTTAAAGTCCGAGGCCTGGTAGTGTTCGTGGATGGCGGCTTTTCGGTTGTGGTCTGACTTTTGTTGTTCTTGCCCGATTTGCTTGCCCTGGGTCTCGTAGATGTTTTTGGCCTTCAAGTGGTCATGCGTCTTGTTGGTCAAATTCGCATAAGCGTGATGGGCCACGCTCGAGCGCCTGAGGGTTTGAGAGCTTTTGTCCAAATGCTGATGGTGGATCAGCACATTGGCGGTCGATTGCGCCTTGAACAGTTGATTGCCCGCCAAAATGCGTTGGCGATTTTGGTTTTTGCTCAATCGTTCATTGTCCTTCACGTTGTCGTTTGAATTTTGTGCTTCGATACTGCGGTTGTAGTGCGCGGTTTTTTCTGAAATGGCGTTTTGGTCCAATGTGGCTTGTTTGATTTTGTGGCTGGTTTGATTTTCCCGATCCAATTGGCGAATCATGGCGTGGTCTTTGACCGAGTTGGTATAGGCCTGCATGGCCTTGTTCTTTGAGCTGGTTTGTTGTAATTCAAACGCTTTTTGATTCAACTGCGCGATGGTGCTCAAACTGGCGTCAAAAATTTGCGCATTTTGGTGGCCTTGGTGTTTGACTTGCTCTTTGTGATAAAAAGCGGCCAGGGCTGTTTTCCTTTGCTGAGCGACCGAGTCGTTGATGCTCGAGTGAAGCTGTTCAAACTCCTTTTTGACGAAGGCGCCGTTCACCGTTTCGTGCGACAAGGGGTTCACGTGGGTTTGGGCCGGAATCGGGGCTTGATGCGGCTCGCCTGATGGCGGGGTCAATTTGAGTGCGTCTAGATTGGGCGACTTGGATTGAATGGGCCCCACGGCTGGGTTGGGTGGAAACTTGTTGAGCGCGTCGCGTGCATTTTGTGCAATGCTGGGAGGCTCAAAGCCACTGAACATCTGGGCTTTTGAATTGGGCGTGTTGGCCGGCGTTGACATGCCACTGCCCATGAGCCTGGGGGAAAGTGTTGCGCTATTGATCATCTTGGAGTCCCTTCGTATAGATAGAGGTGATGGGCTCTCGCGAAGAAAAAATCTTGCTGGGCAGTCCCACAAGCCGGCAAAATTTTTCAACGCAACGTAACGCATTACCTCGATTACGAATTATTACGCGTGATTACGAAGATTTACGCCACGTTACGGCAAATTATGGCCGATTACGGTTGTTACGGCAATTTCTCTCCGCTGGGCGATCCATTCATCATGGTCCAGGGATGGATCAATGCAAACACTAATTTTTAAATATAATTGTTAAATATCAATAAGTTATATTGATAATATAAAGTAATACATTAATCATGTTGCTCTTCATGTGGCCACCCGAGTGAGTAAAGGCTGGCAAATGCCGGGCAGTTGCCACCTTGGCACGCGAGGAGACATTTCTCGACGTGTGCTCTTGGACAATCAGTCGCCAAAGGGCGCAGCAGTAACATGAATCAAGGTCGAGATGGCGATGGAGTTAGGGATGGGTTCACATCAAGCGTGGATGGGCGCACCTTGGGTCTTTGCGCTTTGTGATCAATCTCGAGGGCAGGGTGTTGAGGTGAAGCGGCCCAAGTGGAGTCTAAAACCAATGAGAAATTTGAAACACTTGCGTTGTCCGTTATAATGTTGGCTGTAACCTTTTTATGAAAGTGCGAAGATGGATACCATTAAAATTGACGACAAAGAGTACAAATTTTCTGAATTGAGCGAGGAAGCCCGTGCACAGTTGCTTTCTTTACAAGCCACGGACGCAAAAATTGCTGAACTCCAACGCGACATGGCCATTGCTCAAACTGCGCGCATGGCTTATGCACGTGCTTTGAACGAGTTGCTCCCAGCGGCTGCCACCAGCCATTGAGTTGCCTGCAATCTGAGCCCTGTGGGGTTGAGGTTGGGCTTGCATTTGAAAAAACGGTCTTCGGGCCGTTTTTTTTTGGCCGATCAATCCCAGTTCAGCTTGCGTTGTCTCTATTTCAGTGCTTTTTTACACTGCAGGTCATTCATTGACAGTTCAAAACGTTTAGGGTAATCCATTGCAAATGAAGTTCATTCGCCATGGATGAATGGACTAAACTTTCAGAATAAAAATGACCATGAACTTGATTCAATATTAGGAGAAATAGACGTGAAAAAAATCTTCAAACAAGTGGCGATCACGACCGTGTCAGCACTTTTCTGGGCCAGTGCGGGTCTAGCGCAAGCGCAAAACGTTAAAATTGTCGGCCTCGTCGAGCTCACCGGCACGGGTGCAACGTCGGGGACGAATTTTGACAATGGCATCAAATTGGCGGTGAAAGAGATCAATGCCTCGGGTGGGATCTTGGGTCGCAAGATCGATTACCAGTCCAATGACACCCAGTCCAACCCCGGTGTGTCCAAAGGTTTGGCAGAAAAAGCCGTCGATGACGGTGCTTATGTTGTCATGGGGCCGGTTTTTTCTGGCTCGATCTTGGTGAGCATGGCGGTCACGAAGAACGCTGAAATCCCCAACTTCACGGGCGGTGAAGCGGCGGCCATCACC
>CAIPFK010000194.1 GCA_903864315.1 uncultured Burkholderiales bacterium
GATTAGGTATTTTGTCAACGCTTTGAATCTTCTTGGAGGACATGAACTCCACAAAGTCCATGACCTCAATTTGCTTATCTTTTGGCAGATTCTTAACTTTCTCAATTAGTTCTGAAATACTCATTATGGATCTCCTGGGAACATATCAAGCTTAACCTTTTGCTTGTGAAATGCAATTGCCAAAAAACGATTAATGCAGCTTTTTTTAATCATTATTCCCACTCCATTGAACTGAGCCCCATGTGATGCGTGCGACATCAGGAAAGTTTCACGGTGCTTTTTCAGGCGCTTTTTCAGGCACTTTGACCAGGAGTTTTTTCCAACGCTGCACCTCTTGTCGGATCATGTGCTCAAACTCCTGGGGTGTTGAGGGTGACACCTCTCCGTCAACCACTTGAAGACGCTTGGCCACTTCGGGGCGAGACAAAGCGACTTTGAGTGCCGAGTTGAGTTTATCCACAATGGCCGCTGGCGTGCCGGCTGGCGCAATCATGCCCCACCACACCACGGCATTGAAGCCCTTGATACCTTGCTCGGCAATGGTTTTGATATCGGCCTCAGACTGAATCCGGTTGATCCCAGAGCTGGCCAATATTTTGAGGCGTTTGGCATCGGCCAGGGGTTTGATTTGAGACATCCCGGTAAAGAGTAAATCCACATGGCCTGCGGCCACATCATTGATGGCTGGGCCCGCTCCACGGTAGGTCACCATCACCAATGGGCTGCCGAGTGCCTCTTGCAGCATCAGTGCAGCCAAATGTGAACCCGAGCCATCCCCCGACGTGGCCATGCTCAGTTGCCCTGGGTTTTGCCGGGCGTAGGCCATGAGCTCAGGCACCGTGCTCACCCCCAACCCCAAACGGGCCGCCAAACCAAAGGGATAGGTGATCACCAAAGAGATGGGCGCAAAATCTTCGGGCGTCTTGTAAGGCATTTGCGGCATCAAGCTCGGATTGGTGGCCAAACTCGTGCTCACCAGCCCCAAAGTGTAGCCGTCATTCATGGCTTTGGAGACGATCTCGGTGCCCACCACCGTATTGCCCCCACCTTTGTTCTCAATCAAAATGGGTTGCGCCAGCACCTCGGAGAGTTTGTCAGAAAAAGACCGCGCAATGAAGTCCCCACCACCGCCGGGCGCGAATGGCACCACGATCCGAATGGCGCGATTGGGATAGACATCCGCACCCCAAGAGCTCAAGGAAAAGGCACCAAGCACACAGCAAAGCGTCAAGCCACACCATGAGGCCAGTGACAAAGGTGAGTCCGCCATGATTTTTTTTGAAGCACTGGGCTGTTTTTTGGCGATGGTCATGGGCGGATAAATGTGAAAGTTGATCATAAGATTAAAATTTGACAACGTGAGAGCACGTGCATTGAAGGCTCTACAACGAAGACGCCTTGGAGAGCCAAAAAGGACTCGAGCGAGAGACCCACCATGTCAAGATAGCCGCTTGTGAACGACTGAACAAGATGGGCGAGGTCTATATTATCCCAAAGCGCTGCACCAAGACGAGCAAATTCACAGTCCGAGATACGCTTTTTTGATCTCAGGCTGGCTGGCGATCACATCTGATGGGCCAGAGCTCACAATTCGACCGTTCTCCAGCACATAAGTGCGCTCAGACACGGCCAAAGCACGGCTCACGTTTTGCTCGACCAAGAGCACCGACGTGCCACCGCGGTTGATCGTTTGGATGACATTGAACATCTCGATCACGATCGAGGGCGCCAGACCGAGGGAAGGTTCATCGAGCAAAAGCAGTTGGGGCAAGGCCATCAAGGCACGCCCAATGGCCACCATTTGTTGCTGCCCGCCCGAGAGTTGTGCTGCAGCTTGGTTGAGTTTGGCCTTGACCACGGGAAAGAGCTCACACACCCACTCCAAGGTGTCTGCCCGTTTAGCCCGCGCCTTGGGGTGCACGGCGCCGAGCAACAAGTTCTCGTGCACGCTCATGGAACCATAGAGCCGCCGGCCCTCTGGCACCAAGGCCAATCCGCGCTCGCACAAACGGTGCGCAGGCAGTCCGGTCAAATCCTCTCCATCCCAGAGAATGCTCCCAAGCCTTGTCCGATTGAGCCCCATGATGGCATTGATCAAGGTGGTTTTTCCCGCACCATTGGGGCCAATGACACACACCAACTCTTTCGGGAAGATGCTCATCGACACCTCCCACAGCGCTGGCGCAGCACCGTAATTGACATGGACGTTTTGGAGTTCAAGCATGGCGTGTGTAGGGCCTCAGTTCGGTAAAGACAACTCCGCGTGGCCTTCGCCCAAATAGGCTTTGACCACTTCAGGCTGGCGCATGACCGCTTGCGGCAAGCCGTAAGCGATGACCCGCCCTTGATCGAGCACCAACAAATGGTCGGACAAGGCCATCACCGCCGACATCACATGCTCGACAAACACGATGGAGGTGCCTTGATCGCGAATGCGCCGTATGGTCTGCACAGCCACATCAATCTCGCCTGGCGTGAGGCCCGAGAGCACCTCATCGAGCAACAAGACCTTGGGCTTGGCAGCCAAGGCACGGGCCAACTCTAAAAATTTACGTTGATGCAAATTGAGTTCATCGGGCAAATCATCGGCCTTGCTGGCCAGTCCTGTGAATTCAAGCCATTGCATGGCTTGAATTCGAGCCTCCTCGTGGGTGGTGCTCGAGACGCCATACTGGGACGAGAGCATGACGTTTTGTAGAACAGTCAGACCCGCAAAAGGTCTTGGAATTTGGTAGGTGCGCGAGACCCCTAAGCGGCGAATTTGGTGCGAGGGCATACCGGCACAGCCAACACCAGCGAGTTCAATCACTCCGCTTGTGGGAGAAAAATGTCCCGTCACCACATTGATGAAGGTGGACTTACCAGAGCCATTCGGACCCAAGAGGCCCAAAATTTCTCCTTGGTAAAGGGTCAAATCCACCCCATCAAGGGCCTTGATTCCAGCAAAGTGTTTGCTCAGACCGCTCACGCGCAAAGCCACGGGCTCACGCTCCCAATTCAAAGGCTTTGGAGAGGCCTCGGGCGCTATGGTGGCGGCATGGCTCAGGGGTGTTGACTGCGAGTCTGCAAAGGAGGCATGGGGCGAGTCTGCACCTTGACTCCCTGCGCGATGTTGGGCTTTTTGCCGTGCTTTTCCCCACGCCTGAAACGTCCCCCAAATGCCCTTGGGCATGAGGAGCACGGAGAACGTCAAAATGAGTCCGATGGCAATGCGACCGATCAATGCGCTTGCGCCATCGGTGAATGCGTTGAGAAGGAAAGTGATCAAGACCGCACCCACCATGGGGCCGGCCCAATGCCTGACACCACCGAGCACGCTCATGAGCACCACGGTCAACGGCACGGTGATATTGAAAGTCTCCCCCACCGTGACATAGGAGACATACAGTGCGTGCACACTGCCCATCATGCCGGCAAAAAAACTCGACAAGGCAAAGGCCGCCATCTTCAAACCAACGGTGGGCACCCCATGCACTTGGGCCACGTCCTCATCATCGTGGATGGCCAAGAGACCCAAACCCGCTTTGGAAAAAAAGAGGGATCTGGCCACCAGCAAGCAAAGTGCAGCCAAGCCCA
>CAIPFK010000195.1 GCA_903864315.1 uncultured Burkholderiales bacterium
AGGATCCTCCAAGTTCAGGGAGTGGGCCGACAAAAATGAACTCAATATGCTGCTCGGGGGCTCCAACACGGGAGTGAGTTTGGCCATGGCCAAAGTGGCGGGCGAGAAAAAAGTCCCCTTCATCGCCATCGGTGCAGCAGGCTCATCTCTCACCAACCAAGACTGCAACGCCTACATTGTTCACTACTCCTATGACACCACATCACTGGCCAATGGCACCGCTTCCGTGATCACCAAGGAAGGCGGCAAATCATGGTACTTCTTGACCGCAGACTATGCCTTTGGCACGCAACTCCAAGATGCGGCCACCAAGGTCGTGAACGCCAACGGCGGCAAATCCGTGGGCTCGGTTCGTGTGCCCTTGTCTGCCTCTGACTTCTCCTCATTCTTGTTGCAAGCGCAAGGCTCCAAAGCGCAAGTCCTCGGACTGGCCAATGCAGGCAACGATTTCACCAATTCTTTGAAGGCCGCCAACGAGTTTGGCATCACCAAGACCATGAAGCCAGCAGCGCTTTTGGCCTTCATCAGTGACATCCACAGCTTGGGACTTCAAACAGCACAAGGCTTGTACCTCACAACAGGATGGTATTGGGACTTGAATGCGGACACCCGTGCCTTTGGCAAACGCTACTTTGAGAAAATGAGGAAAGAGCCCACCATGAATCAAGCGGCGTATTACTCCGCCACCATGGCGTACTTGAATGCAGTGAAGGCCGCCAAAACACCCGACTCCGACAAAGTCATGGAGGAGTTGCACAAGATCAAAATCAATGACATGTTTGTCAAAGGCGGCTACATCCGGGCTGACGGCGTCATGATCCACGACATGTATGTGATGCAAGTGAAAACCCCACAAGAGTCTCAGTATCCATGGGACTACTACAAAGTGGTCAAGCGCATGCCAGGCGAAGAGGCCTTTGGCCCCTTGTCTGACTCGACCTGCCCGTTGGTGAAAAAGAAATAAGCCAGCATACCGTGGATGAAACAACCTTCAACAAGGACTCAACGCAGACATGACTGAGCTTTTGGGCTTCCCCATCCAAGTGATCCTAGGTCAATTGCTGCTGGGACTGGTCAATGGCTGCTTTTACGCCATGCTCAGTCTGGGGCTTGCGGTCATCTTTGGTCTCTTGGGGGTGGTGAACTTTGCCCATGGGGCTTTTTATATGCTCGGTGCCTATGGCACGTGGGCCTTGTTGAATTACCTGGGCATCGGTTACTGGGGCGCCTTGGCCTTGTCACCCTTGGGCGTGGGCATCTTGGGGATCGCACTCGAGCGCACCATGCTCAAGCGACTCACCCAAGTGGACCCCTTGTATGGCTTGCTGCTCACCTTTGGACTTTCACTGATTGCCGAGGGCTTCATCCGCGAGGCATTTGGTGCCTCAGGCCAGACCTATCCCGTGCCCGAGTTGCTGCAAGGCGCCGTGAATGTGGGATTCATGATTTTGCCCATCTACCGGGTGTGGGTGATTGTGGCCTCCCTCATGGTGTGTTGGATCACTTGGTTTGTGATTGAGAGAACTCGACTGGGCTCCACCCTCAGAGCCGCCACAGAAAACCCCAAACTCGTACAAGCCTTTGGCATCAATGTGCCCCGCATGGTCTCCCTCACCTATGCGGCGGGGGTGGCACTGGCGGCCTTTGCGGGTGTCTTGTCCGCACCCATCATCCAAGTCTCTCCCTTGATGGGCTCGTCCTTGGTCATCGTGGTCTTTGCCGTGGTGGTGATTGGTGGGATGGGCTCCATCATGGGGGCGATCTTGAGCGGCTTGATGCTGGGCGTGATCGAAGGCTTCACCAAGGTGCTATACCCAGAAGCGTCCAATATCGTCGTCTTCGTGATCATGGCCATCGTGCTGTGTTGGCGCCCCAACGGTCTCTTTGGAAAAGGTTAAGCCATGGAGCATACCCGCCAGCGTCAACTGCTGTACCTCGCCCTCTTGGTCATGGGGCTGATCGCCCCGTGGCTTGGCGTGTACACCGTTTACTTGATGACCTTGTATTGTTTTGCCATCTTTGCCTGCGCGTTCAATTTGCTGCTGGGTTTTGGGGGCATGCTCTCCTTTGGGCATGCGGCTTTTTTTGGATTGTCCTCCTACGTGACTGGATGGCTCGTGACCAGCCAAGGCGTCTCAACGCTCACATCGATCCTGGGCGGGGTGGCGGCGGCAAGCCTACTGGGACTCGTCTTTGGCTTCATCGCCATTCGCCGCTCAGGCATCTACTTTGCCATGATCACCATGGCCTTGGCGCAAATTGTCTATTTTGTCTGTTTGCAAGCGAGCTTCACCGGTGGAGAAAATGGTTTGCAAGGAGTCCCCAGAGGCAGCATTCTCGGACTGGATTTGAGCCAAGACACGGCCATGTACTACGTCGTGCTGTTTTCATTGTGCGCAGTCTTCTTATGGATTCAACGCGTGATCGAGTCCCCCTTTGGGCAAGTGCTCAAGGCCATTCGAGAAAACGAAGTCAGAGCCGAGTCTTTGGGCTACTTTGTCAACACCCATAAACTGATCGTGTTTGTCATGTCCGCAGGCCTTGCAGGCTTTGCGGGTTCGCTCAAATGCCTGGTCTTGAGTTTTGCCACGTTGAGCGATGTCCTTCAATCCACCTCGGGGGAGGTGATCTTGATGACCATGCTCGGTGGTGCCGGCACCTTGCTCGGACCCGTGGTGGGTTCTGCCGTGGTGGTGACACTTCAAAATACCTTGGCTGACAAAGTGGGGTCCTGGGTCAACGTGATCATTGGCAGCATTTTTGTGCTGTGTGTGTTGGCGTTTAGAAAAGGCATTGTTGGCGAAGTCATGGCCGTTTTGAAACGCCAATAAGGACGCAGCCGCGCCCACCAGTGACGCCTCGCTCACCGGGGAGCGTTGGGCTCACAATGCGCTGCAATCAACACGCCCGAGCTCATGGCTGGCTCGTTGTGATACCCACTTTGAGCTTCCAAGCTGTCCATTGGCGACCCAGACCATAACCTTCCCTCGCCTCAATCAACTTCGCCTCCTCGGCATTCAAGTACTTGATGGGCCCACCCAAGGCCAAGGCTTGCTGCTGCAAGGTGGCGTTTTTCACCAAAAACACTGTTCTACCCACAAGCCTGGGTAGAGAAGGCCCCACCACGGTCGCCCCATGACCGCGCATGAGGGCAGCGGGTTTGTCGGCCAATGATTTGGCCAAAGCGTGACCGTGCTGACCATTTCGGATGAGCATGTCGGTCATGCCAAAATCGTCTTGGATGTCAAACACGGGAATGCCTTGCGCCACAAACGCAGCGCGGTGGTAGAGTGGCTTCATTGGCACTTGGGTCACTGTGAAGGGGATGAGGGGTGGTGCGTGGGTGTGGACGACGGCATTCACATCGGGCCTCGTTTTGTAGATCTCCCCATGGATGAATCGCTCGGTGTAGAGGTCTTGTCCTTTGGCGTCAATGGGCACATTGTCCAGCGTGAACTCCAAAATATCCTTGGCCGTGACCAGCTCGGCCGCCAAATTGCGCGCCAAAAAATAATGCGTTGGGTCTTTGGGATTGCGCACACTCACATGCCCCCAACCATCAAGAATCCCTTCATACGCAAGAATTTTATTGGCAGCCACCAACTCATTGATGATGTTGGGGTCCACCGCTTTGGTTTGAGCGTGAAGACTGATCTGGGTCAAGAAGCACACGGATAATGACAACAATCCTTTGAGTAAAAGGGTTGAGTTGGATTGAATTTGGCGCATTTGGAATTCTTTCAAGAATTGAAAGGACCGATTAGAAAATACACACCCTAAAAGTCAATGCCTTTTATCCCTGAATTGGCCTGCCGACAAACCTCCATTTCCCTGAACCACCCTTCAAAAGAACGCTCAACTCACCCCTCATCGACGATTCCAAGCTAGGACTAACCCTCTAGTCATTTCAAGCCCAACACACCCATAATCCTAGGGTTTAGCCTGATGCCTTGTGCGCTGATCGCAATTCAATGCGCTGACTGATTCACTCATCACGGCTCTGACCGTTTTTTTCCAATTACCTTGAAACCCAAATGAAACTTACTTTTGCACCCATGATGCGTTTGTGCTTGATGGCAATGCTGGCCATTGGCAGCCTTACCTCCCAAGCCCAAAACTACCCCACCAAAACCATCCGCATCGTCGAGCCTGCTGGGCCAGGAAGCGCAGTGGACACTGCCGTGCGGGACATCTTGCCAACACTCAACGAAGGCTTTGGTCAACAAGTTTTTATTGACAACAAGCCCGGTGGCAATAGCCTCATTGGCGCAAGAGAAGTGGTGCGTGCACCTGCAGATGGATACACTATTTTTCACGGCAACATCAACAACGCCTTGAATGACTTGTCCACCAACGTCAACAACAATTGTTGCCGTTTGGGAGACACCTTGATTCCCGTCACACGACTCTTTTCCACCCCCTTGGTGTTGGTCATCAACCCCAACGTGAAAGCCAGAACACTGAAAGAATTCATGGCCATGGCCAAGTCTCAACCCGACACCTTGACCTATGCGTCGGGGGGGGGCGGCTCCATCACTCAACTCTTGGGCGAATTGGTCAAAGTCAAGGCTGGCGTCTCGATCCAAGAAGTCCCCTACAAAGCCATTGGTGCAGAACTCCCCGATGTGATGGCCGGTCACGTGAATGCCGCCTATTTGGCACCCGTGGTGGTCGCCCAGTTGATCAAATCTGGCAAGCTGATTGCTTTGGGGATTGCGTCTCCCAAACGCTTGGCCATCTTGTCTGACGTCCCCACCTTTGCTGAGGCGGGTTTACCCAACGTCGAGGCCGCGGGTTGGAATGGCATCTTCTTGCCAGCCGGCACACCAGCACCCATTGTCAACCGCGTCTTCACGGAGTTCACCAAAGCATTGAGCACACCAGCGGCCAAGGCGCATGGCGCTGAAATGGGCTACGAGTACAGCAGCGAGAGCCCCGAAGAATTTGCACTCTTCATCAAGTCGGAAATCAACAAATGGGGACAGGTGGTCAAAGACGCCAAAATCAAATTGGAATAAGTGCCTAGAGACTGCAACGCAACGGTGTGGGCACAACATCAACAATACCCTTGGCCCACACCGTTGGGGTCTTGCATGCGCATTCACAACCATCAGGGATATTCCTCTGCACAATTGAAACCAGGTGTCTCTCCCCTCTTCACAGATGCATCAACGCACGATCGACAACTCGGCACTGGCTCCAATTTGTAATCTATTTTCTTGAGGCCCTCAGCGCCCCAGCTGCGTTGGGTCTCTCAACTTTTATTCGTCACGGCCCATGAGCACATCTTCTCTCCCCAACACCATGCACACCAGTGCTCACTACTTTTTAGAGGGCCTCGTGGAGTCGGGCATCGACTACTTGTTTTGCAACTTGGGCACAGATCACGCCACCCTCATTGAAGAGATGGCCAAGTTCAAAGCACTCGGTCACGCCATCCCCAAGCTCATCACCTGCCCGCATGAAAACGTAGCCATCCACATGGCCGGTGCCTATGCGGCCATGACGGGCAAAGGTCAAGGGGTGCTGGTGCACGTGGATGCGGGAACGGCCAATGCGGTCATGGGCATGCACAATTTGATGCGCTCAAGACTCCCGGTTTTATTGATGGCGGGACGCGCACCCTACACCGTGCGCGGTGAGCTCATGGGCTCACGAGACAACTATGTGCACTTTGTTCAAGACCCCTTTGACATGGCCAGCCTCGTTCGACCTTACACCAAATGGGAATACAACTTGCCCTCGGGTGTGGTGAGCAAAGAAGTGCTTCGAAGGGCACACAGCGTCATGCACAGCGACCCACCTGGCCCAGTGTTCCTCAGTTTGCCACGCGAGACCTTGACCCAACAATGGCCAGAGGAGCAAGTGCAATCATTTTCAGAGCACGACTACGGCAGCGTTCATTTGGGCTCATCGTCATTGTCTCAGCTGAAAAAAACGGCTCAACAACTCTTGGCGGCCAAGAGCCCCATGCTCGTGACTTGTTATGCCGGGCGAACCGTTCGAGGCTTCAAGGCCTTGGGTGCTTTGGCTGAGAAGTTGGGCATACGCGTGTACGAAGCCAGCCCCATCAACAACAATATCTCCCGAGATCACCCCTGGTTTTGTGGATTTGACCCCAGTGCAGCCATGGCGGGCACCGATTTGGGCCTGTTGATTGACGTGGACGTGCCTTGGCTGCCCAAATACGTCCAACCCCAAGTCGACACCCATTGGATTCATGTGGACATCGACCCCATCAAAAAGGATTTCCCGCTGTGGGGCTTTGCCAGTCAAACCCGCGTCCAAGCCAACAGCGCCGAGTGGCTAGAGGACTTGCTGAGCGTGATCGAGCCCCTGATCACCCCAGATCATCAAGCCAGAATTCAAGAGCGCCGTCAAAGTGTTCAAGCCCTGCAAGAAGCACGCTTGCAAAAACTGACACTTGAAGTGCAAGCCGCCAGCAAGGCTGGCGAGGTCAACCCAGCGTATCTCATGCACACCCTCTATGAAATGCTCGACACCCAGGACGTGGTGGTCAACGAAGCCATTCGCCACTCACCCACCTTGCTCAATCACTTGAAGAGAAACACCCCCAAAACGCTCTTTGCCTCCGCAGGCGGTGG
>CAIPFK010000196.1 GCA_903864315.1 uncultured Burkholderiales bacterium
CACGCCAACAACAAAACCAAGCGCCGCTTCATGCCCAATTTGCAATACCGCAGATTTTGGGTTGAAACAGAGAACCGCTGGATCCGTTTGCGTATCTCAAGTGCAGCTTTGCGCTTGATCGACAAAAAAGGCATTGATGTCGTGCTCGCAGATTTGCGCGCCCGTGGTCAAGCTTGATTCACCCATTGAAAGGACACCATCATGGCTTCTAAAGGCGGACGCGAGAAAATCAAACTCGAATCATCAGCAGGCACTGGTCACTTTTACACGACCAGCAAAAACAAAAAAACCATGCCCGAGAAAATCTCGATCATGAAATTTGATCCCAAAGCTCGCAAGCACGTGGAATACAAAGAGACCAAGCTGAAATAATCAACTGGCTCTCATTAAAAAGCTCCAACACCTTCACGGTCTTGGAGCTTTTTTCATGCACCCCAGCAGCCGATACACCTATTAGGACCCATTAGCACCCAACAGCACCCAACAGCACCAATGGCTGGGTTCGATCCAAGGCTCAAACCCTGACCATTTTGAGACTGGTGGAGAAGTCTTTTAAAGCCGCAATGCCACTGCTCTCAGCACGGTCACACCACGCCTGCAAGTCGACGATCAACTGATCGCGACTGCGGTTCGTGCTCAACCACAAGAGCCTCAACTCTTCACGCATTTGCAGCATGGTGTCGACTCGGGGCATGGCCTGGCGAGCTTGCATGAGGGCGGTTTGCACAGACGCGGGCACACGCTCCAAATCTCGGTGCATCCACGTCTTGGCAGCGAGCCTTACTTTGCGCTCCAAATGCACATTCAAGTCTTTGAGATCTTGCGCACACTCGGCCTTGAGCCCTTGGGCATACGCGGCCATCACCTCATAGCGGTGATTGATCAAGGCCTCCAAGGTCAGCGCATCGGGCTTTAACTTGATCTGCCCCAATTCGACTTTGGGTGGTGTTTTTTTGACATTTGCCAGTCCCAATGCACTGAACAAACGTATATAGGCGTAACCCAAATCGAACTCAAACCATTTCACTGACAATTTGGCCGACGTGGGATAGGTGTGGTGATTGTTGTGCAATTCTTCTCCACCAATCAAAATCCCCCAAGGAGAGATGTTGGTGCTGGCATCGGGCGACTCAAAGTTTCGGTAGCCCCAATAGTGGCCAATGCCATTGATCACACCTGCAGCAGTCACAGGAATCCACATCATCTGAACGGCCCAAATGGACAGTCCAATGGCGCCAAACAAAGCGATATCAATGATCAACATGAGCCCCAGTCCTTGCCAAGGAAAGGCTGTGTACACCTTGCGCTCGACCCAATCGTTCGGGGTGTTGTGACCATAGCGCTGCATCGTCTCCACATTGCTTTTTTCAGCCGCGTAAAGCTCAGCACCGCGCCAAAACACGGTCTTGATGCCACGCGTTTGGGGGCTGTGTGGATCATCGGGTGTTTCGCACTTGGCGTGGTGCTTGCGGTGAATGGCCACCCACTCCTTGGTGAGCATGCCCGTGGTCATCCACAACCACAAGCGAAAGAAATGCGAAGGCGCCCAATGCAAATCCAAAGAGCGATGCGCTTGGTGGCGGTGCAAATAGATGGTGACTGCGGCAATGGTGATGTGCGTGAACAGCAAGGCGGCAAAGACACACTGCCAAGCACTCAAATTCAACAAGCCGTGATTCAAAAAACCCAACACGGACCAAACTGCAGTTTCGATGTAATTGATAGCCATAAACCCTTCAGACGCCAACACAGCGTACTAAAAAATTTTAACACCGAAGGCTTCAACGCTCAAATTCTTGACGCCTTTGATTGAGCAACACCAAAGATCGTGCATTAAAAAAACCTTCTAAATGCGTCCAATTCGCATTGAGACCAAAATGATGCCAAGATCACGCCACGACCCGGGCTGCATCCCAAGGAAATCAAAGACCAAATTCGCTTTTTTTCTCAAGCCACTGGGCCAACTCAGGACTCACGTTGCCAAGCGGCTGCAAAAAACCCATCGGTGTGGTGCAGGTGTGGCCACAAACGAAGGTACAGACCATCGCTCGTGCACAGCGACTGTGCCGACTCCACCTTGAGTGAGCTGAGCACCTCAGCGATGGGCAAGGGTTTGAATCCAGCGTGGGCCAGGCCAAACGCTTGAGCGATCTCTTCGTTCTCCACTGTGAGCAAACTGCAAGTCGCATACACCAAGCGGCCGCCGACTTTCAAGAGTTTGGCCGCACTGCTCAAAATGGCTTGCTGCTTGACCACCAACTCGGCCACACTTTGTGGGGACTGTCGCCATTTCAAGTCTGGGTTTCTGCGCAATGTACCCAAGCCCGAGCAAGGCGCATCCACCAACACGCGGTCCAGCTTGCCCGACAAGCGTTTGATGCGTTCGTCTCTTTCATGGGCAATGGCGCTGGGGTGAACATTGGAGAGTTGACTCCTGGCCAAGCGAGGCTTCAATTGGTCCAATCGGTGCGCAGACGTATCAAAGGCATACAACCGACCGGTGTTGCGCATCATGGCACCCAGCGCCAAGGTTTTGCCACCCGCCCCTGCACAAAAGTCCGCCACCATCTCACCCCGGTGTGCGTCGGTGATCAAGGCCAAGAGTTGTGAGCCCTCGTCTTGCACTTCCAAGCGTCCGAGCTTGAAGCAATCCAAATCCGACAAGGCCGGCTTGCCTGCTATCCTCAAGCCCCAAGGACTGTAAGGCGTGGGCAATGCCTTGATCCCCAAGGCTTTGAGCTCGGCTTGAACTTCTTCGCGCTTGACAAGCAAGGTGTTGACTCGCAAGTCCAATGGTGCATTGGTCATCAAGTATTCGGCCAAGGGCCAAAACCCGTCCCCGACTTGTGCCTTCAAAGGCTCGAGTAGCCATTCTGGCAAATTGTGGCGATGACGCTCAAGCAATTCTTGGGTATCAATTTTGAGGCACGATTGCAGCCAAAGCCACTCATGATCGGTCACACCTGCTTGCAAAAAGGCGAGTGGCCCCAAATCTTTGGTGGCTTGCTTGGCGTTTTGTTTGGCCTCGTGCGCATGGTCGACAAATCGAGACTTGGAGCCCACGACCTCTCCATTGCTTTTTTTCTTGAAGGTCTGGGGTTTTGCACTCAAGGAGGGTGAGCCCGTCACGTGCTGCTCGGAGAGGTGCTTGGCCAAACCCAAAATGGCCATCCGCCTGGCCTTGGGCCCCGAGCCCGAGGGTGAGAAGTGGTCAAAACGCAGTTTGAATCGCAAAACTTGGTAGACCGTTTGCGCCAAGGCTGAGCGCTCGCGCTGGCCAATGGCCAACGCTTTGCGTTGGTCGCGAAAAAACTTGGAGATCACCGCGTCGGCGGGGTGCTCAAAGGTGAGGACTTGCGCGACGAGTTCGCTGCAAGCTTGGACAAGGACTTGTGGATGCATATGGGTGTATTCTCTCATCCATGAACCCCTCCAACCCCCAACCTGAACTCTTTATTTCACCCAAGCGCTATCGCCACTACAAGGGCGGCCTCTATGAGGTCATGGAAATGGCCCTGCACAGCGAAACCTTGGAGACCCTGGTGGCCTACAGGAACTTGCAAACGGGCCTTTTGTGGGTGCGCCCGGCCCGCATGTTCTTGGAAGAAGTCATGGTGAATGGCCAGACCATCGCGCGGTTCTCCCCGATCGATGAGGCGTGATCACCGTACATGAAAACACCGTCATTGCAAACCGTGCACGGGCAATGGGCCAAGCCTTCAACTCGCCCATTGCTTGATCCTCTTCTTCACAGACACCCTCATTCGCATGAACAATCTCGTCATTTTGATTTCGGGCTCAGGCTCCAACATGAAGGCCATTGTGCGCCAGTGCCAGAGCCAACGCTGGCTCGAGCGTTACCAAGCCCGTGTGAGTCTGGTGCTGAGTTCAGACCCAGACTCGACAGGCTTGGCCTGGGCCAAAGAGCTGGGCTTGAAGACGCAGGTCTTGTCGCACAAGGCGTACCCCCACTTGTCACGAGATGAAGCAAGAAACGCGTTTGAACAGGATCTTTGTGCAGCCATCGATTCGCAACACCCTTGCTTGGTGGTGTTGGCTGGTTTTATGCGCATCTTGAGTGAAGCGACTGTAGAGCGCTACGCCAACAAAATGATCAATATTCACCCCAGCTTATTGCCGTCCTTTGCAGGACTGCACACGCATGAACGGGCGCTGCAAGCGGGCTGCAAGTTCCACGGCGCCACGGTGCATTGGGTTACGGCTCAATTGGATGCTGGCGCCATCATCGACCAAGCCGTGGTGCCAGTGTTGGATGGTGACACCGCATCCACACTGGCTGAACGGGTGCTCACCCAAGAGCACGTGCTTTACCCCAAAGTGATTCAACATTGGCTAGAAAACACGAAAAACCAGCCCACCTTGTGATGAAAAGGCAAGCGCTTTTGATCTCTACTTGTGCACTTTTGCTGCTCAGGCAATGAGTCTTGAGTTCTTGGGCAAATGGGCCATCAAGAATTCCATCTGGTCTGTCAAAATGCGCCTGTTGCGCAAAATGAAATCCTCCCACAAGGTGGGCACATAGGGGGTGTAGAGCAAGGGCATGCGGGCTTGCTCTGGGGTGCGCGAGCTTTTGCGGTGATTGCAAGAGCGGCACGCTGTCACCACATTCATCCAGGTATCGGGGCCTTTTTGAGCAAACGGGATGATGTGCTCGCGAGTGAGTTCAAGCTCAGTGAACAAGCCCCCGCAATAAGCACAGACGTTGCGGTCTCTGGCAAACAGCTTGCTATTGGTGAGTCCTGGTCTCAACGCAAAGGGGTTGATGTTGGGCACACCACGCGTGCCAATGATGCTATTGACCTCAATCACCGATTGTTGGCCGGTGACGGCATTGTGGCCGCCTCTGAAAATCGCCACCTTGGCACCCGCCTCCCACCTCACCTCGTGGGACGCATAATGAATCACTGCTTGTTCAAGGCTAATCCAAGACTGGGGAAGTCCTTGGGCCGATAGTTTCAAAACTTTCAATGCAGGCCTCCGATGAAGATCAACATTCAACGAAGCGCTGGTCTGCCCAGTCAAGGGCCAACTCAGACACCTCGAAGCCAAAAACCACGATACTCTCAAACATCATTCAGGGCAAATCCCAAGTTTTATCCAAACTCTCCCTGCAATCAGAGACAATATACATTGTTTTTGTGACGGTTTGAGTCACCTTTGCCATTCAAGACCTTGAACATGAGAATTTTTAGAGGCTTTCATCACCCACAACTGGCGAGCGCTTGTGCGCTCACGGTGGGCAATTTTGACGGGGTACACCGTGGACACCAAGCCATGCTGGCCACGTTGCGCTCTGAGGCCCGCCACCGCGGTGTGCCCAGTTGCGTGCTCACGTTCGAGCCCCACCCCAGAGATTACTTTGCCGCCTTGCAAAACAAGCCCCAACTCGCTCCTGCCAGAATCACCCATTTGCGCGACAAACTGGCCGAGCTAGAACGCTGCGGGATTGACCAATGCGTGGTGCTTCGCTTTGACGCGCAATTGGCCGCTCTGAGCGCACACGACTTCGTTGATCAAGTCTTGGTGAGAGGGCTGGGTGTGAAATACGTTCTCGTGGGGGACGACTTTAAATTTGGCGCCAAGCGAGCGGGTGACTATGCCATGCTCAGCCGCGTTGGCTCTCAATTGGGGTTTGACGTGGCCAAAATGAACAGCTACGAAATTGCCATCCCTGTCTCCCAAGACATCCAAGACATCCAAGGCTTCCAATCCGTCGCTCTCGCTAGCAGCGCCAACAACGCCCACAGCCCCCACTCCGCCTTGGTGCGGGTCTCGAGTTCTGCCGTCAGGCAAGCACTGGAGCAAGGGCACATGGACGTGGCACAAAAGCTCCTGGGGCGCGCTTACACCATCTCCGGCCATGTCGTTTATGGGCGTCAACTGGGTAGAAGTCTCAATGCGCGCACGCTCAATGTGCGATTTCGTCCTCAACGCGCAGCCACCCAAGGTATTTTTGTGGTGAAGGTCCATGGCCTGACTCAGGAGCCCCTGGCGGGCGTGGCCAACTTTGGCGTGCGCCCGAGTCTGAGCCCGACCGATAAAAATCAAGGCCAAATTTTGCTTGAAACCCACTGCCTGAGTTGGCCCACGTCGCTCGGCCTAGAGGGTGCGTATGGTCGGGTTGTTCAGATTGAGCTGTTGCACAAATTGCATGACGAGCTCAAGTACGAGAGCTTAGCGGCTCTTGAATCGGGCATCGCCAAAGACTGCGCCGACGCCCTTCAGTGGCATGCCCATCACGGCCAATCCAGCACAGCTTGACATCCACCCCCTTAACGCAGAGGATTTGCGCGCACCCTGTTAAAAAGTCGCGTCCCCCTCGAGTGGGCGCTTATAATGGAGTGGGAACTTTTTAACTAATTCAATCCCTTCAACACGCACCCGCCCAAGCTCTGAATGGAGCTTTAACGCCTTTGTTTTTTGGCACGACACCCATGACCCAGTCCGCAGACTACAGAACCACGCTCAATTTGCCAGATACCCCCTTCCCCATGCGTGGAGACTTGCCCAAGCGCGAGCCCGCTTGGGCTCAACAGTGGACCAGTGAGGGGGTTTACCAAAAACTACGATTGGCCAGAGTCGGTGCGCCTTTGTTTGTCTTGCATGATGGCCCACCGTATGCCAATGGCAAGTTGCACATCGGACACGCGCTCAACAAAGTGCTCAAAGACATGATCGTCAAAAGCCGTCAATTGGCGGGCTTTGATGCGCAATACATTCCAGGCTGGGACTGCCACGGATTGCCCATTGAGAATGCGATTGAAAAACTCCACGGCCGCAAATTGAGTCGCGACGACATGCAAGCCAAAAGCCGCGCCTTTGCCAACGAACAGATCAACCAACAGCGCGAAGACTTCAAGCGCTTGGGAGTGCTTGGTGACTGGGACCGCCCCTACCGGACGATGGACCCACAAAACGAGGCGGGTCAGTTGCGCGCCTTCAAACGGGTGATTGAACGCGGTTTTGTGTACCGAGGCTTAAAGCCCGTGTATTGCTGTTTTGATTGCGGATCCTCCTTGGCCGAGTTCGAAATCGAGTATGCCGAGAAAAAAAGTGACACCCTGGATGTGGCATTTTTATGCGCTCAACCGGACCGCTTGGCCAAGGCATTTGGACTGACCGAACTCAGCAAGCAAGCCTTCGCCGTGATCTGGACCACCACCGCCTGGACCATTCCAGCCAACCAAGCCCTCAACTTGAACCCCGAGATTGAATTCGCCTTGGTCGACACGGCCAAAGGCCTCATGTTGGTGGCCAAGGACTTGGTGGACGTGGCCCTTGAGCGCTGGGGCTTGGCGGGCAGCGTTGTTGCCACCACGCTTGGACAAACGCTTGAAAGCATTGAATTCTTGCACCCACTGGCCCAGGTGGACGCAAGATTCAATCGGATGTCCCCTGTCTATTTGGCCGACTACGCCACGGCCACGGAGGGCACGGGCATCGTGCACTCTGCGCCGGCTTACGGCGTGGATGACTTCAACAGTTGTGTGTCTCACGGCATGACCATCGATGAGATTTTGAACCCCGTGCAACCCAATGGCGTTTACGCCAGTGATTTCCCGCTCTTTGGCGGCGAGCACATCTGGAAGGCCATCCCCCATATTCTTGAGCGCTTGAAAGAGGCTGGACGGCTCTTGTCCACCCACCCCATCACCCACAGCTATCCGCACTGCTGGCGCCACAAAACACCGGTGATTTACCGCGCTGCTGCGCAATGGTTCATTCGCATGGATCACGGCGAAGGCATTTTTACCCACGACAAGCCCAAAGAGAGTCTGCGAGAACTCGCATTGAACGCCATCGAGCAGACCTCGTTTTACCCAGCCAATGGCAAAGCACGACTGAGAGACATGATTGCCTCTCGCCCGGACTGGTGCATCTCCAGGCAGCGCAGTTGGGGCGTGCCTTTGCCTTTTTTCATCCACAACACCAGTGGAGAATTGCACCCACGCACCTTGGACATTGTGGATCAAGCCGCCGCAGTGATCGAGCTCGGTGGCATTGAGGCCTGGTCGCGCTTGAGTTGTGAAGACGTCTTGGGCCCCCAGGAGGCCCCGCTCTATACCAAGAGCACCGATATTTTGGAAGTCTGGTTTGACTCTGGCTCCACGTTTGAGCACGTCTTGCGTGGATCCCATTTGCACGCCTACGCCACACCGCCCTTTCACGAACACGGACCCGAGGCCGATTTGTACCTCGAAGGCCATGATCAGCACCGCGGCTGGTTTCACAGCTCCTTGTTGCTGGGCTGCGCCCTCTACGGCAGAGCGCCCTACAAAGGCCTCCTGACCCACGGCTTTGCCACCGATGGACAGGGCCGCAAAATGAGCAAATCCTTGGGCAATGTGGTGGCACCGCAAGAGGTGAGCGACAAACTGGGTGCCGAGATCGTGCGTTTATGGGTGGCCTCGACCGATTACTCGGGCGACCTCAACATTGATGACAAGATCTTGGCGCGCGTGGTGGACGCCTACCGACGCATCAGAAACACGCTCAGGTTTTTGTTGGCCAATGTGAGTGACTTTGACCACGCCACTCAAGCACTGCCCCTAGAAGGCTTGCTTGAAATCGACCAATACGCCATTCAACGATTGGCGCAATTACAAAGTGAAATCGCAGGTCACTTGAACCCCACGACACAGGTCTATGAAGGCGGCCTCTTTGGTCAATATGAGTTCCATCCCGTGGTGGGCAAATTGCAAATTTATTGTTCAGAGGAGCTCGGCGCCTTTTATCTCGATATCTTGAAAGATCGACTGTACACCACGGCGCAAAATTCACAAGCGAGAAAGAGCGCGCAAACAGCACTTTGGCACATCACCCAAACCTTGCTGCGCTTGATGGCGCCTTTTTTGAGTTTCACCGCCGAAGAAGCCTGGCGCCTCTTGGGCCATGAGAGCTCGATTTTCCAAGAGACCTATCTGCCACTGCCAAGCGGGGAATTGCTGCTTGCCAAATGGAGTCGCATTCGATTCATCCGTGACTTGGTGAACAAAGAAATCGAAACCTTGAGGAGTGCGTCCTTGGTGGGTGCGTCACTTCAAGCGCAGGTGCAACTGCACTTGGGCGAGAGTGACTTGGCGCTCTTGTCTTCATTGAAAGAGGACGTGAAGTTTGTCTTCATCACCTCCAAGGTCGAACTGTTGGCGCATCCCACAAAGGACGCAGAGCCCGAGGTGAAGGTGATGCCAAGTCCCGATGCCAAATGCGAGCGCTGCTGGCACTACCAAGCCGATGTCGGCCAAGACACGGCGCACCCCACCTTGTGCCTACGCTGCTCACACAATCTGTTTGGGAGTGGCGAGAATAGATTGTTTGCATGAGTACGAACACAAGCAACGTCACCTCCAAGCCCTTGAGCGCTGCTGCGCCTTGGTGGATGTGGGTCACGTTATCGGTGGTGGTGGTGGGCATTGATCAGTGGACCAAGGGCCTCATCTTGGACGCCTTTCTGTGGGGTGGTGGACACGACGTCACTGATTTTTTCAATCTCATTCGCGTGCACAACACTGGCGTGGCCTTTTCTTTCATGGCCTCCAACGAAGGATGGCAGCGCTGGTTTTTCTCGGCCCTGGGTGTTTTGGCAAGCGCCATGATGGTGTGGCTCTTGAGGTCAAATGCCACTGAAAAGCTGTTTTCATTCGCATTGGCCATGATCATGGGAGGCGCCATTGGCAATGTGATCGACCGATTGCGTTTGGGCTATGTCGTCGACTTTTTAGACTTTCACTGGCAAGCGTGGCACTTCCCCGCCTTCAATGCGGCCGACAGCGCCATCACGCTGGGCGCCCTGTGTTTGATCGTGGATGAATTGATCAAAATTGCCAAAAAAAAAGCCAGGCCCTAGAGGAACCTGGCGCGTAAATGCGAAGCACTGACCGGTGTCAAGACAAGGTCAAAATGGTGCAACCCGTGGTCTTTCTGGCTTCCAAGTCGCGGTGGGCTTGCTCAATTTTTGCGAGTGGATAGCGCTGATCGATGGGGATATGCACCAAGCCGCGCGTGACCTTGTCAAACAAATCATCGGCCATGAGTTGTGTGGTCTCACGCGTTGCGATGTGGGTGAACAAGGTTTGACGGGTCACATAAATCGAACCCTTGGCCGCCAACATGCCAGGTGACATATCGGGCACAGGGCCAGAGGCATTGCCAAAACTGGCCATCAAACCAAAAGGCGCCAAACAGTCGAGTGACTTGGACCACGTATCCTTGCCCACCGAGTCGTAGACAGCCTTCACACCCACACCGCCCGTGATCTCTTTGACTCGGGCCACAAAATCTTCTGTGCTGTAGTTGATCACATGGCTTGCACCATGGCTCTTGGCCAATTGACATTTGGCGTCAGAGCCGGCCGTGCCAATGAGTTGAAGACCCAAGGCCTTGGCCCACTGACAAGCGATCAAACCCACACCGCCTGCAGCGGCATGGAACAAAATAAAGTCACCCTTGTTGAGCCCGCCTTGGGGCATGGTGCGGTTGAGCAAATATTGCGCGGTCAAACCCTTGAGCATCATGGCCGCACCCGTCTCGAAATCAATGGCGTCGGGCAATTTGCAAACGGTCTTGGCGGGCATCACCCGCGCTTCGCAGTAGCTCCCAGGCGGTTGACTGGCATAGGCCGCTCGGTCTCCCACCTTCAAGTGGGTCACCCCTTCACCCACGGCCATCACAACCCCAGACGCTTCCATGCCCATTTTGAGGGGCATGGCCATCGGGTACAGGCCCATCCTCTGATAGACATCGATGTAATTGAGACCAATCGCCTTGTGCTCAATCAAGATCTCACCAGGACCAGGCTCTCCGACTGGCAAATCCACCAATTTCAATTCTTCTGGACCACCGTGGCGTTCGATGATGACGGCTTTGACGAGTTTGGACATGCGAGAGACTCCTAAAAAAATGTGAGGACACTAAACGCCCACTTGTGAAAGGTTGAACAAAGTGGATGTTAGCTTTTTTTGAACTTGTTTGCACACGCTGGCCTCAGGCCCTCTGTGCGCGAGTGATGGGATCAATCCCCCATTTCTAAGGGGAGACGGCCTTGAACCCATCCATCGCCGGGGGCACTGGAGCCGCTCAAACCTCAATAGGTCCCTTTATAAGCGCCGCCATCGATCAAAATGTTTTGACCGGTGATGTAACTCGCTTGCGCACTGCAAAGGAAGGCACAAGTCGCACCAAACTCATCGCTGTTGCCAAATCGGTTGGCGGGAATGGTTTTGATGCGCTGACCCATCACTTCCTCCATCGAGAGTCCCGTTTTTTGCACAGCACCTTTGAGAGTTTCACGAATGCGGTCCGTGTCAAAGGCACCGGGGAGCAAGTTGTTGATGGTGACGTTGTTGGCCGCCAATTGGCCTGAGCGCGCCAAACCGGCCACAAAGCCAGTCAAGCCACTGCGTGCGCCATTAGACAAGCCGAGGTTGTCAATGGGAGCCTTCACGGCGCCTGAGGTGATATTGACAATGCGGCCAAACCCACGCTCGCTCATGGCGTCCACTGTGGCCTTGATGAGCTCAATGGGGGTGAGCATGTTGGCGTCGACAGCCTTGATCCATTGATCGCGATCCCATTGCCTGAAGTCTCCTGGGGGAGGACCTCCAGCGTTGGTCACCACGATGTCATAGGCTTTGTGGGGACCACCATGGACAGACCACACCTGCTCGCGACCTTCAACCGTGGTGATGTCGGTGGCCACACTCAAGACAGTCACCTTCGGGTTCAACCCTTGGAGTTCGGCCACCGCTTGCGCCAAGGGTTCAGCCCGCCTGGCCACAATGACCACATGAGCACCTTCTTGCACCAACGCCTTGGCACAACCAAAACCCAAGCCCTTGGAGGCACCGCACACCAAGGCCCATTTACCTGACAATCCAAAATTCATTTTTCCACTCCCAATCGAGACATTAAAAATACGCCAGCCAGCACGAGCAGCGTTCCCAAACCAATCCAAACATCCAAGGGTTCGTCCAAAATCCAAAAGCTCAACAGCAAGGTGGACATGGGGCCAATCATACCGATTTGTGCAGTGATGGCTCCGCCCATGTGTTCAATGCCTTTCATCACAAAGAAGATGGGCATGACGGTGCAAACGGTCGCGTTGATCATGGCCAATTGCAGCACCTCCATGGGCAGGGACAAATCTTGCCACGAACGGAAAATAGAAAACTGAAGCACGCAACACACACAGGCCACACAACTGGCCCAAGACACCAACCGCAGTGACTGGATGCGCTCGAGCAGTCTCTCGCTGAGCATCAGGTAAACCGCGTAGGTGATCGCACTCAAAAACACCAATGAGGAACCCAACCAAACGTGGCTCGAAGACACGGTGAGCTCGGTGCCAAAGGCCAACATCAGCCCCACATAACTGACCCCCATGGCCAAACACCGCTTGGGGCTCACCCGGCGCTTCAAAAACACCCAGCCCAACAAAAGAATCAAGGTTGGATTCAAATACAAAATCAAACGCTCCAGTCCGGCACTCACGTATTGAAGACCCAAGATGTCCAAAAAGCTTGAAAAGTAGTAGCCAATGAAGCCCAAAAATGCAATGTCTCGCATGTCCTTCAACGTCAAAACCACCCGCCATTGACGCTCGGGTCGCCCCTCAAACGCTGGGGGCGCCGTGGCATGAGAGTCAGCAGGCCTGCGAGCCTTGTATTCGGCCCATGCGGCCATGATCAAGAAAAACGGCAATGCAAAGAGCATGCGCAGCATGATGAGCGTCATCGCATCCACGCCATAGCGGTAACTGAGTTTGATCACAATCGCTTTGCCGCTGAAGGCGACCGCCCCGAGAAGCGCAAACACCATCCCGGCCAAAGGCAAGCGCTGCGCTTTGGAGCCCAACATCTGGGTCGACTGCGCCTTCAAAACAGTGCTCAAAACCCTGCAGCCAAGCCGTCTCTGCGCGCATCGCTGGCCGCGACATAGCCCTCGACCTTGGGGTCTCCCATGCGCCAAATGAATTGACCCGCACCAAAGTCTTGGTAATTGTCATTGATGACACCCACCTCATGGCCCAAGCCACGCAGGTCTGTGAGCGTTTGCGCATTGAGTTGGCTCTCCACATTGATCTCCATCCCTTCGTTGTAGCGCCAGCGTGGCGCGTCACACGCAACTTGAGGACTTTGCCCATAGTCCAGCATCCGAACCAGCATCTGCATGTGCCCTTGGGGTTGCATGTTGGCCCCCATGACACCAAAGCTCATGACGGGCTGACCCTCCTTGCTCAAGAAGGCGGGAATGATGGTGTGAAAGGGGCGTTTACCCGGGGCCACCAAGTTGGCCGGGTTGTGTGCATTGGCTTGCAAGTCAAATCCATGTCCCCTGTTTTGAAGGCTGATGCCAAAGTTGGGCTCCACACAGCCCGAACCAAATCCAAGATAGTTGCTTTGGATAAAACTCACCATCATCCCACTCTCGTCTGCAGTGGTGAGGTAAATGGTGCCGCCCTTTGCGGGGTTGCCGGCTTTGAAATCCTGCGCTTTTTTGGGATTGATCAAGCGAGCACGTTGGGCCAAATAAGCATCGTCGAGCATCTCCTCGACCGTGACTTGCATGCCATTGGGCTCAGCCACATAACGGTAGACATCGGCAAAGGCGAGCTTCATGGCCTCGATTTGCAAGTGCTGAGAGGCCGCACCATCCACAAGAAAACTGGCCACGTCAAAATGACTCAAAATGCCCAAGGCGATCAAAGCCGCGATGCCTTGTCCATTGGGCGGAATTTCATGCAAGGTGTAACCACGGTAATTTTTGGCAATCGGTTTGACCCACTGGGCGCGGTAAGCAGCAAAGTCGCTCGCCTTCAGGGAACCCCCATTTTGACTGGAAAAAGCCTCCAAGGCTTGGGCGATCTCGCCGCCGTAATAAGCCTCTCCATGGCTTTTGGCAATGGCCCTCAAGCCTCTGGCGGCCGCTGGAAATTTGAACAACTCACCCACTTCGGGCGCACGCCCCCAAGGCATGAAATGTTCGGCAAATCCTGGCAATGCGTGAAGCTCGGGGACAGCGGCGGCCCATTTTTGTTGCACCACCACGGGCAGCAAATAGCCACGTTCGGCCACTTCAATGGCGGGCTGGAGCAACTCTTCAAAGGACAGTTTGCCAAACCGCTGGCTCATCTCCACCCAAGAGGCAACGGCACCCGGGACCGTGACCGCATCCATGCCTCGCTTGGGGGGGTGGGCCTGGTTCGATCCATATTTCTTGTGGAAATAATCAGGTGTCCAGGCTTGGGGTGCCGTGCCAGAGGCATTCAAACCATGCAGCTCTTTGCCATCCCACACCAGACAAAAAGCGTCTGAGCCCAACCCATTGCTCACTGGCTCCACAATGGTCATGGTGGCCGCGGCCGCAATGGCCGCATCGACGGCATTGCCGCCTTGCCAAAGCATCCTCAGCCCCGCTTGGGCCGCCAAAGGATGGGAGGTGCTCACCACATTCCTGGCAAAAATGGGTAAACGGGTACTGGTGTAGGGGTTTGAGTAATTGAAGTTCATGGTGTGCTCTAGGGACTTTGGACCCCCTAAGCATAACAAAACCTACCCAAGCCCTTCACCAAAGAGTGTAACAATCCCACGCCAAGCCCAGCTCCATGAAAACCAAAGCGATCACTCAGGCTTGATGTTGGCGGTCTTGACCACCACACTCCATTTGGCCGATTCGGCTTTGATGAGCGCGGTAAATTCCTCAGGGGTGCCTCCACCAATTTCATTGCCTTGCTCGAGCATGAGGCCGCGCAATTGTGGGTCTTTGAGCACCTCATTGGCCGCGGCGTTGAGCTTGTCAATGATGGCCTTGGGTGTGCCTTTGGGGGCGACCAAACCTTGCCAGTTTTGCACTTTGACTTTGGGGTAGCCCACTTCGCCAAAGGTGGGCAAATCAGGGAACAAAGGCGAGCGCTTATCGCTGGTGATGGCAATGGGGCGCAACTTGCCAGCCTTGATGCTGGGCATGGCCGAGTACATCTGGTCAAACATCATGTTCACATTGCTTGACATCAAGTCCATGAGGCCGGCAGAGCCGCTTTTATAGGGCACATGAATCATGTCGATATCGGCACTTTGTTTGAAGAGCTCGGCCGACAATTGGTGTGAGCCACCGATACCGCCCGACGAAAAAGTCAAGACACCCGGTTTGGCTTTGGCAGCCGCCACGATGTCGTTCACGCTTTTGAAACTTGATGTGGGGTTGACCACCAAAATCAACGGGCCTTTTTCAATGAGCATGATGGGGGTGAGGTCGGTCTCAGGATCGTACTTCAAATTCCCAAAAAGCGTCTTGTTGACCGACAAGGGGGCAAAGTTACCCATGCCGATGGTGTACCCATCGGGAGCGGCCTTGGCGATGAAATCCGTTCCAATGTTGCCGCCTGCTCCCGCCTTGTTGTCGACAATGATGGGCTGCTTGAGAATGGCACTCATGCCTTGCGCCATTTGCCGACTGCGCGAATCTGCACCCCCTCCTGCACCATAGGGCACGATGAAAGAAATGACTTTACTGGGGTAGGTGGCTTGAGCAAAGGCCGTTGCGCCGCCTCCAGCCAACCAAGTACAAAGTAAGCCTGCGAGTATGTGGGAAATTTTCATCATTCAACCTTAAAAAAAAACCCACCCTTCTTTAGAAGAGTGGGCCTGTTGGATCAACTCCAAAACTGAAGAATCAAATCATTGTTGTTATTCTTCGACGAAGGCCTCTTCGCGTTTGGCCTTGATACTTGGCAACAGCACAATACCTAGCAAGATCAACGCAACAAGGAGCAAGCTTCCTGACAATGGACGTGTCACAAACACGGTCCAGTCGCCACGGGAAAGTAGCAAAGCACGGCGCAAGTTCTCTTCCATCATGGGGCCCAGGATAAAGCCCAAGAGGAGTGGCTGAGGTTCGCAACCGAGTTTGATGAACAAGTAGCCGATAAAACCAAAGGCGGCCACCATCCAAATGTCAAACGAGTTGTTATTGGTCGAGTACACGCCGATGGCACAAAAGAGCACAATCGCGGGGAACAAAAAGCGATATGGCACAGTGAGCAACTTGATCCACATGCCAATCAAAGGCAAATTCAAGATGATCAACATCAAGTTACCAATCCACATTGACGCAATCAAACCCCAAAAAAGTTCAGGGTTGCTCGTCATCACTTGAGGACCAGGCTGGATGTTATGAATCGTCATTGCACCCACCATCAACGCCATCACCGCATTGGGTGGAATCCCCAAAGTGAGCAATGGAATGAAGGATGTTTGAGCACCCGCGTTGTTGGCTGACTCGGGGGCAGCAACACCACGAATATTGCCTTGGCCAAAGGGTACTTCACCAGGACGCAATTTGGTTTTTTTCTCAACCGTGTAAGCCGCAAAAGCTGCAAGCAAAGCACCGCCACCTGGCAACACACCGAGAATTGAGCCCAAAGCCGTTCCACGAAGCACAGCAGGAATCATGTTCCTAAAGTCTTCTTTGGTGGGGAATAGACCGGTCACGCCTGAAGTGAACACCTCGCGTTCCTCATCGGGCAAAGACAAATTACTGATGATTTCACCATAACCAAAAATACCCATGGCGATCACCACAAAACCCACACCGTCGGTGAGCTCAGGGATGTCAAAGCTAAAGCGAGCGACCCCAGAGTTCACGTCGGTACCGATCAAGCCCATCAAGAGGCCCAAGATGATCATGGCAATGGCCTTGATCAAGGAGCCGGAGGCCAGAACCACTGCACCAATCAAGCCCAAAATCATGAGGGAGAAATATTCAGCGGGGCCGAATTTGAAAGCCAATTCTGTCAAAGGAGGAGCAAAGGCTGCCAAAATCAAGGTGCCAATACAACCGGCAAAGAAAGAACCCAAGCCTGCCGCAGCCAAAGCTGGACCTGCACGGCCTTTGCGAGCCATTTGGTAGCCGTCAATGGTGGTCACCACCGAAGAGGCCTCTCCAGGCAAATTCACCAAAATGGCAGTGGTCGAACCACCGTATTGGGCGCCGTAATAAATACCCGCCAACATGATCAATGCAGAAAGTGGCGGTAGCGCGTAGGTCGCAGGCAAAAGCATCGCAATGGTGGCCACAGGGCCAATGCCAGGCAAAACGCCGATGAGAGTTCCTAGCAAGCAACCGATGAACGCGTAGATCAAGTTCCACGGGGTCACTGCAGCGCCAAAGCCCAAGGCTAAATTTGAGAATAAATCCATGTGATTGGCTCCTTAACCTGTAATGTAAACTGGCCAAATTGGCATTTGCAATTTGAGCAAGACGATGAAGGCCAAATAGCTGATCAACGACAATATCGTTCCCAAAATCAAGACCTCCTTGAGGATGAATTCATCGCCAGCTTTACTCGCCAAAATGGTCAATGTAAAGATGGCAACAAAAAGACCGGAAGAGGGCAAGTGGATGGCGGGAAGACCCACCAGCATGATTCCAAAGGCCACATTGGCGCCCAAGACATACAAAATTGGAGTCCAAGCGAAGGCCGTGACGGGATCCCCGTCAGGTGTCTCCACAATCAGCGAGTAAAAAAGCACAATGGCCCCCAAGATGGCCATGATCACGCCCAGCAACATGGGAAAGTAACCTGGGCCCATTCGAGCACTGGTCCCAATCGTGTAGGACGTTGCACCAAAGGCAAATGCCCCACCGATGATCAGGAACATGAGTCCTGAGAAAAAGTCCTTCTGACTCTTGATATTCACGTCTTTTACTCCTAAGAAAGCGATGAAAGGGCGAATTGTGAACCATGGTTCGTAATTCAGTCTAATGGATTTCCCGTGTTTGGGAAAATGAAACAGACTAATTATGTTACATAATTAGAAACCTAGTGTTTACCCTTAGTCCAGAGGTTTGAGAACCTTGAGCCATTTTTCTGCAGGTAAACCATATTTCACTTCGATGAATTGCGCGCGCTCAGCGAGCAACTCACGGGTATAAGAATATTCACCGCGTTGTGCCAGCACCACGGTATTGCCCTCCTTGGTGGGGCGAAAGGCCCAAAAACGGCCTTCACCAAAGCCGCGTCGAATGGACTCAAGACTTTTGTCGAATTGACTATTTTTACCAAACAAATTGACACTCATCACACCGCCTGGCGTGAGTAGACTCTTGCATCCGTCGTAAAACTCAGGGCTATCAAGGACCGGGGCACTCGCCTCTGAATCGTACAAATCGACTTGCAAGGCGTCAACTTGGCCGCGCCAATGCTCATGCGCCACAACCTCTTGGGCATCGGCCAAGACCACTTGGAGTTGATCGGAGTCGGGGGGGAGCTTGAACCACAAGCGACAAGCCGCCACCACCTGGGGGTTCAATTCAATGGTCGTGGTCTTGAGTTTGAGCACCTTGGCGCAAAACTTGGTGATCGCACCTGAGCCTAGACCCAACTGCATGGTGGCCAGCTCGGGGATCGACTCACTCGGGAAAAACAGCAACCACGCCATCATGCGCTGCACATATTCAAGGTGAATTTCATAGGGCTCCTTGATGATCATGGAGCCTTGCACCCATTCACTGCCCAAGTGCAAATACCTCACGCCTTGAAACTCCGAGGTATTTACATCGGGCAAGGTGGGTTTCGCGCTTTGCAAGGCGCGTGAAGCTCGGGATTGAACAGGGTTGGACTTGGAAAGACTCAAAGCAAAAATTCCCCATCAAAATGAAAATAAAGCGTGAACACCATAGTCTCAATGCTACTGCAGTCCCATGCGCGGAAAAACTCGGCGCACATTCTGACAACTCTGTGCACTCAATTCCTCCAGGCTCACCCCTTTGAGTTCAGCCACCACGTGGGCTATGCGGGGCAACTCTGTGGGGCTATTTCGTGTTGGCTTGACTCCCATCGCGCGCGCGCTGGCTGTGACGTATAACCAGTGGGGGGGAATATCCGGCGCATCGGTCTCCAGCACGATGCTCGTGATTGGAATATTGATCAACAATCGTCTCAGGTGCAAGGCTCGCTCATAGGTGAGCGCACCGCCAAAGCCCAAACAAAACCCCATGTCCATAAAATGTTGGGCCTGCACCAAGCTGCCGTTGAAGGCGTGGGCAATGCCACCCCTCACACCAACGTCTCGGAGACCCTTTAAAAGTGCGTCGCTAGAGCGACGAACATGCAAAATCAAGGGCAACCCATGTTTCTTGGCCAACTTCAATTGCGCCAGATAAAAGTGCAACTGACGCGACCAGTCCAAACCCGCCACCCACCCATCGAGCCCCACCTCACCAAGCGCCACCAAGCTCAGATCGGTCGCACTTTGCGTCAACAGCTGATCGAGATTCGAGAGATCTTCCTCTTGTGCACCTGGTGTGCACAGGGGATGTATCCCCAAGGCATAGTAGTCCCCCAAGCGGTGTGCCAAGGCCTGCACAGTCAAAAAATTGGCTCGCTCCACAGCTGGCAATATGCAGTGGCGTACACCCAAACTGCGCGCTTCTTCGCGCACGCGCAAGCGCTCAGGCTCTGGATCAAACTCCAATGCATCGAGGTGACAGTGGGAATCAATCCATTCCAAAGTGCTCTGCTTCATCGAGTTCTTGGCCTGTTGAAGATGGGCGCCTCTCTCAGGCTTGGGCTGACAACAGACCGGATGTGAGGTAGAGGGTCTGGTCGCACGCTTTGGCAAGCTCTTGGTCGTGGGTGACCACCACAAACGAGGTTCCCAAGCTTTGCGTGCACTGCAGCATCAACTCAAACACTTCACGAGCGGTTTGTCGGTCCAAGTTGCCGGTGGGCTCATCGGCCAGCACACAGGCGGGGCGGGTCACCAAAGCGCGGGCGATGGCAACACGCTGGCGCTCTCCACCCGAGAGCTCAGAGGGCTTGTGCAAGAGCCTTTGCGACAAACCCAATTGTTCGAGCAATTCGCATGCAAGCGCTTTGGCCCGTGGTGCTTTTTCACGCCGAATCCAAAGTGGCATGGCCACGTTCTCCCAGGCATTGAACTCGGGCAAGAGGTGGTGAAATTGGTACACAAAACCCACATACCGATTGCGCAACTGCCCCAAGGCCCGAGCACCCAGGCCCGTCAAGCTGTGGCCCATCAAATGCACTTCTCCAGCGTCCAATGCGTCCAAGCCCCCCAAGAGATGGAGCAGCGTGCTTTTACCAGAGCCCGAAGCACCCACCACGGCAATGCTTTGGCCCTTGGCCAAATCGATGTCAACGCCATTGAGGACCGCCACATCCAGACCACCTTGGATGAATCGACGCTTCAAGCCTTTGCCCTGCAGCACCCAGGAGGGTTGCTCTTGGCGTGGTTCTTGGCGTGGCTCTTGGGATTGATCTCGGTGCAGACTTGTGGTGTCTTGTTGCATGTTCAATGGAGGACTACTCATATCGAAGCGCCTGTGCAGGGTTGACTCTGGAGGCACGCCAACTCGGATACAGCGTGGCCAAGAGCGACAAGGCCAATGAGATCAGCACGATGGGTGCGATGTCAGCGGACCTTGGATCGCTGGGCATGCTGGAGATGAAATAAATATCTTTGGGCAAGAAATGGGCCCCCAACAAATGCTCGATAAAGGGCACGATCACGTCGATGTTGACCGCAACGCCCAAGCCCACGGCAAACCCGAGCAAGGTGCCAATGAACCCCACAAAAGAGCCTTGAACCACAAAAATCATCATGATCGACAAGGGCGAAGCTCCCAAGGTTCTCAAAATGGCAATGTCAGCCATTTTGTCCGTCACCGTCATCACCAAGGTGCTCACCAAGTTGAAGGCCGCCACCGCCACAATCAAAGTGAGGATGATGAACATCATGCGTTTTTCCACCTGAACAGCGGCAAACCAAGATTTATTTTGACGCGTCCAGTCGCTCACAGAATATCCACCCCCCAAGGACTTTTGCACCTCTTGGGCAATTCGCCAAGAGGCTTGGGGGTCCTCGAGTTTCAAGCGCAGTCCTGTGGGCGCGGTCAGGCGAAAAAGCGTCTTGGCATCTTCAATGTTGATGAGTACCAAAGAGGCATCGAACTCATAATGACCCGAATGAAAGAGCCCCATGACGCGCAACTGCTTCATGCGAGGCAGCATGCCTGCAGGGGTGACTTGCCCACCCGGTGAGACGAGCACCACAGCGTCTCCCTCGCTCACGCCCATCGAGAGGGCCAATTCATCTCCCAAAATCACGCCAAAGCGACCTGGCAACAAGCTTTGGCGCATGGCCTTGGGCAACTGGGTGGCAAACTCTGCAACGCCAGCCTCCATCTCCGGCTCGATGCCACGCACCATGGCGCCCCGCATGTCTTCAGATTTCACCAGCAACGCTTGCTCACTCACATAAGGCGCACTGGCCAAGACTTCGGGGAACTGCTTCATGCGAGCTTGAATAGCTTCCCAGTCCTCGAGCACACCCTCTTGGCTTGAAGCGATTTCCACATGAGAGACCACAGAGAGCATGCGATCTCTGACCTCTTTTTGAAAACCATTCATCACCGAGAGAACAATGATCAATGCGGCCACACCCAAGGCAATGCCAAGCATGGAGACACCCGAGATGAAGGAGATGAAATTGTTGCGGCGTGAGTCACGCCGGGCTCGCGTGTAGCGCCAACCCAAAATCAATTCAAAAGCAATGGTGGAGTTTTTAAACATAGGACTTACACTATATTGTGGCATCCTCTGAGGCTGTCTTATTTACTCCGCAAGAAATATTCCTTGAGCTTGACCCCCTTTTGAATGAACACCCTCTCCTCACCACGTCTTGAAGCCACTTTGAGTGTGGTTGTACAAAGCGCCTTGTTGAGCGATCCGTCTGCCCCTCAAAACATCGAGGCCTTGCTCGATTGGTTGCAGCAAACCCAAGGTGCATTGCGTCTCAAGCACCTGCGTGCATGGCTTGGCACTCACGCCAATGCCCAAGGGGGCACCCGCATCGAGTCCTCTTTGCAAACCCACGCCGACACGGCCTTGTCCCCCACTGCGGATGTGGTCTTGGCACAATGCTTGAACATGTCCCTAAAAGACGGCTTGGTGCCCTGGGCCTGGCATCTCCTGCAAGCCAAGATGCATCTTCAGACCCAGACGGGGCAAGGCTTCCCAACCGCTGGCTCCATCCTCGCCGCAAAACAAGATGATCAAGGCTACGCATTGGTGAGTTTGTCAAACTGGCATGTGGCGTCTGGACAAGTGCTCATGCAACCTGCTCGTTCCATCACCGAGGAAGAGTCCGCTGACATCTTGCAGACTTTGCGACCCTACTTTGAAGGCGACGGCATCGAACTCTTTGACCACGTCCCAGGCACGTGGATCGCGCGCTCACCACTCTTTCACGATTTACCCACGGCCAGCGTGGAGCGGGTGATGGGACAAGATGTCAACCCTTGGCTCATTGGACGCACGGCCAAGCCCAACCAACAAAAGGCCATTCGCACGCTCAGAAGACTGCAAAGTGAAGTGCAGATGCTGCTCTACCAGCATCCCATCAACGATGCACAAAGCTCCCCACTGAACTCCATTTGGTTCAGCGCCACGGGTCAAGAACAGGAGAGGTGGCCCAAGGTTGTCCCCAATCCTTGGCGCCAAGACACGCTGCCCCCCAGTGAGCAAAGCTTGCCAACGCGGCAGTGGCTTCAATCGGGCACGCACACCGTCCTCATGCTCGACGATTTGAGCACGGCCTGCGCAAACCTTGACCTCAAAGCCTGGTGTGAGGCCTTTGAAAAAATTGATCAAGACATCTTCTCCCGCCTCCCACAGACGGCTGGCGTAGAAGTCATTTTTTGCGGGCACAATTACAGCAAACACTGGACGGTGGTCGGGCAAAACACGTCCCTGTCAGATGCGTGTAAAAACACACCCCAATCTTGGTGGCATCGCCTCCCCAAGTTGTCTGCCCTTTGGCCCTTGTCCTCCAAAACTTCAAAGCACGAGAGCACGCTTGAAGACTTGTTGATTTAATCCAACCATGAAGATCATCGAGCGCACCATTCCAGCCGACGTTGCCAAGCGCCTTGAAGCCTCAGGGGCGCACCCTTTGCTCGCCCAACTCTACGCGTCAAGAGGCGTTGTCCATTCGGATGAACTTGACATGTCGCTCAAATTCTTGCTCGCGCCCTCGGGCCTGAGCGGTGTCCAAGCGGCAGCCCAGCGACTCGCGCAATGCATCCGTGACGATGAGCACCTGTGCATCGTGGCCGACTACGACTGCGATGGTGCCACGGCTTGTGCCGTGGCTTACTTGGGACTTCAATCTTTGGGCGCAAAAAATGTCTCCTTCATCGTGCCCGACCGAGTCAACGATGGCTACGGCTTGACGCCCTTGATTGCCCAACGTGTTCATGCGCTTGGCGCCAAGGTGCTCATGACCGTGGACAACGGGATGGCCAGCTTCACCGGTGTTCAAGTCGCCAAGGAGTTGGGGCTGGAGGTGATCATCACCGACCACCACTTGCCTGCGAGCACCACACCTGTGGCCGACGTCATCGTCAACCCCAACCAGCGCGGCTGCAACTTCGCCAGTAAAAATTTGGCGGGGGTGGGGGTGATGTTTTATGTCTTGGTGGCGTTGAGGGCCCATTTGCGCCAATTGGGCCACTTTGAGGGGGCACTCAGCCGAGAGCCCAAATTGGACACGTTGCTGCCCTTGGTGGCCTTGGGCACAGTCGCCGATGTGGTCGTACTTGACACCAACAACAGGCGACTGGTCGAACAAGGTTTGGTGCGCATGCGACAAGGCTTGATGCCCTTGGGGATGAAGGCACTCTTGGCGGTGGCGGGCAAAGACCCCTCCACACTGTGCGCGCAAGACCTGGGATTTGTGCTGGGCCCTCGAATCAATGCGGCCGGGCGCCTCTCAGACATGAGCCAGGGCATTGAGTGCTTGATCACCCAGGACGCTCAAAAGGCACAGAGCCTGGCCCAAACACTTGAAGACATCAATCAAAGCCGCAAAGGCATTGAAGTCGACATGAAAGAGCAAGCCCTCGAGTTGGCCCTCTCCATGCTGGACGACGCAGACTCCCCCCCGCCCGCCTTGTGTTTATTTGACCCCGATTTCCATGAAGGCGTGGTGGGACTGGTGGCCTCGCGAATGAAAGAGCTCTACCACCGCCCCACCTTTGTTTTTGCGCAAAGCCAGAGTTTGGGCAAAGAGCACTTGCTCAAAGGCTCAGGTCGCTCCATCTCCGGTTTCCATTTGCGAGACGCCTTGGATGTGATGAGCAAACAGTATCCTGAGCTCATCTTGCAATTTGGCGGTCATGCCATGGCAGCGGGCTGCACCATCGAAGAAGATCAATTGGCCACTTTTGAGCTCGCACTCCAAGAGGTCGCGGCTCGGCAATTGGACGCCCAGGCCTTGCAAATGGAACTGTTGTGCGACGGCAGTCTGGGGCCTGAGCACTGCACCGCAGCGGTTGCCGAGCTGCTCAAGTCGGCCGTTTGGGGTCAAGGCTTTCTAACACCCGTCTTTGTCAATGATTTCACGGTCTTGTCGCAAAAGATTGTTGCTCAAAAGCATTTGTCTTTGTTGCTCAAATTGGGCACCGTGGAGATCTCCGGCATTTGGTTTGGTCGAACCGACGCCTTGTCACGCCAAGCACGCTTGGCCTACCGACTTGACATCGATGAGTGGAGGGGCCAGAAGAAACTCAAAATCATGGTTCAAGCCCTCTCCCCCAATGAAGCGTGAACTTGCAGTTGACTTCGGGGGGCCGCCCATGCGGTCCTCATTCCAAGCCCTGGTGCGCAGCCGTGCGCTCCATCTCAAGCGGGTTGAAGGGATCAATATCCCGATTAGAGAAGAGGTTTTGTGGCAAAGCCGATTAGAATAACTGGGTGAAATCATCCATCCTCAATGCCGATTTGCACTGTCACTCCGTGGTGTCGGATGGCACGCTCACGCCCGAGGCCTTGGCCAGACGCGCCCAACTCAATGGGGTTGAGTTGTGGTCTCTCACCGATCACGATGAAATCGGCGGTCAAACTGCTGCACAACTCGCGGCCAAGTCCATGGGACTGTCCTACCTCACTGGGGTTGAAATTTCGGTGAGTTTTGCAAGCAAAACCGTGCACATCGTGGGCTTGGGGTTTGATCCCAACAATGCCCAGATGCAAGCCGGGCTCAAAGCCACCCGGGGCGGGCGAGAAGAACGCGCCAAAGAGATGTCACAACAGTTGGAGCGTGTGGGCATTGCCAATGCGTTTGAAGGCGCCTTGCAATACGCCGGCAATCCAGACCTCATCTCGCGCACCCACTTTGCTCGCCATTTGGTTCAGAGCGGGGTCTGCCAAGACACCAGCGAGGTGTTTCGGCGTTTTTTGACCCCAGGCCACCCTGGGTTTGTGGAGCACCGCTGGGCGAGCTTGTCTGACGCCGTGACTTGGATCCGTCAAGCCCAAGGGGTGGCGGTGATTGCACACCCGGGGCGATATGACTTCACCCCCAACGAAGAGTTTGCCCTTTTCACCGAATTCAAGGCCCATGGGGGGCAAGCGATCGAAGTGGTCACGGGCTCGCACACACCGGACGAGTACGTCGAGTACGCAGCCATGGCCCAAGAATTTGACCTGGCGGCCTCCAGGGGCAGTGACTTTCATTCCCCTAGCGAGAGCCGAATCGATTTGGGTGCCCTGCCTTGGTTGCCTGGCGCCTTGACGCCGGTTTGGGAGTTGCTAGAAGACCGGGTGCTGTGAGCGCTTCATGCACATCTGGACTGAGTGAATTGTGCATTGGCAAAACACGAATAGTCTGGCCATGCAGACAGACTCAAGGTTTCGCACCATGGTGAGCCCAAGGGCTCAAAGCATTGGCTTTACGCTCTTGGCCATGGGCTGCATTGCCGTGTTGGACACCACCAACAAAGTCGCCTTTGCCACGGTGCCGCTCTTGATGGTGCTCTGGTGCAGGTATATCTTTCAAGCCCTCGCCACCACGGGCTTTGTGTTATCGAGCCAAGGCAGCACACTCCTCCAAACACAACAACCCTTGTTGCAACTGTTGCGGGGCTTCTTGCTCTTTGCATGCAGTTACTTGGGCTTCAAAAGCTTGGAGCACATTGCCGTGGCCGAGTTCACGGCCATCGCCATGTTGACGCCTTTGCTGGTCACCGTCTTGGCGCGTTTTGTGATGAAGGAGCGCGTGGGCGGATTGCGTTGGCTCTTCATTGCAGGCGGACTCTTGGGGGCCTTGGTCATTGTGCGCCCAGGTGGCGGCATCCCTGGCCACGCCACCATTTACCCCTTGTGCATGGTCTTGACCTATGCGAGCTTTCAAATTCTCACGAGTCACATGGCCAAGACCGAGCATCCCTTGACCATGCATTTGTACACCGGTTGGGTCGGGTCGTGCTTGGCCAGCATCATGGTCGTGGGCTGGTGGACCACCGATTTGGCAACGATCGACTGGGCCAAACTGTGCTTGGTGGGCCTGTCCGGTACATTGGGACACTATTTGCTGATCTTGGCCTACGCCCGTGCACCGGCGTCAAGCATCACCCCTTATCTTTATAGCTCGATTGCATTTGCCACTGTGCTGGGTTGGTTTGTTTTTGACCATGTGCCCGATGCATGGGCCAGTGCTGGCATTGTGTTGATTGCACTGTGCGGCATAGCCTCAGCTTATTTTGCACAAAATGCATCGCACCAGGCCCCAAGTCTTGGAGATGGGCCATCCTCGGCGCAAGAAGAAGAGTCTGCTTGAGCGGCATTCAATTCATCGTGAAATCAATCTTTTTTTTGCAAAGTGGAGTAGGATACTTTGAGCGTTCAGACATTGGACACCCTTGGGCCACCCAGAACATGATCCCAACTCAAAACGATTGAACATGGAAATCTTCTCTGCACTCTTTTGGATTGCCTGCCTCATTGTGCTGATGCCACTCATTGTGGGCGTCTTGATCATTGGCGCACAAAAACCCGTGTACTTGATTCACAAAGAATCGGGCATGGTCAAAAAAGGCTATTTGGGCTACAGCTGGAGCTACCTATTTTTTGGCTGGTTTGTGCCCATTTTTAGAGGCGAATTGGGGGTGGGTTTGCTGCATCTGGCCATCACCCTTTTTTCAGCGGGCTTGTCGCAACTCATTTTCCCCTTCATCTACAACCGCCAATACATGATCCGCTTGCTGCTGAGCGGCTGGCAACTCGACACGCAAGACCCCCGCTATGAATGGGCCAAGATCAAGTTGAATATTCCCTATTGAAAACCGGGGTTCTTCGTTGCAAGCCGATGAAGCGGCTGCCTGCAAACCATGTGGCGTGAGTCCAACATGGTTTGCGCCCTCCAATGAAAAACTTGGGGCTTAGAACTTGTAGCCCACGCGCAGCACGTACTCGGTCGGATTGATGGTCAACGTGCCCGTCGTGGTCGTGCCAGTGCCCACAAACGTGGCATTGCTCTTGAGCGGCACATAACTGACGGAGCCATTGATCGACCACTTCTCGTCCAATCGATAAACACCGCCCAGCGTGTACAAAGGCGCCACGCTGGAACTGAGGGACGAAGAAGTGCCGCCCAAGCCATTGACCAAGGGGTCAGACGTGTTCACCCCAACAGAGGTGAAGGACGCAGTGGTGAAACCCAATCCGACGTAAGGTCTCAAGTTGTCTTGGGGAGATTTGAAAAAGTATTTGCCCACAAATGAGGGGTACAGTGCTTTGGCCGAAGCGGCTCCTGGGTGGGCGCCTGAAGTGAGTTGAACGTCCACAGTCATTTTGGGAGGAATGCCAATGGTGGCTTCAAGTCCCAAGTTGTCGGTGAACATGTGCAAAACCCCCAAGGTCTGTGTCGTCGTGCGGGCAATAGAGGCTTTGGCGCCATTCAAGGCAGGCGTGAACACGGGTGATGCGGGCCCCACCGAGGTCATCGGACTGATCGATGCGCTGGGGTTGATGGAGGCGATGCCCACATTCAAAATCCAGTCACCCGCGCTTTGTGCTTGAGCGCCAGAGGCTGCGGCCAGACTGATCGCAATGGTGAGCGCGTTGCGCACGAAATGGGTGTTGCCGATGATTGATGTTTTCATACGATACTCCTTTTTTTAGCCCCAGATACTAACAGACGCTCCAGTTCAAAACAGTCGATTGGAGAGGGGGTTTTTACTAGGGGTGCAAAAAAGAGAAGGTCCTCCACCTCTGGTCCGCAGCTTCATTGAAAGGCGTGCAAAAGCACTTGACCCGGGCGAGGCCTTTGCAAAGTTCAAAGAGTTCACCACGTGAATGGCGATCTTTGTGGATCGACCTCATACAATGAGTGTTTTGAATCTCAAACGCTCGAGATTTCTCATCCGCCATGGCCCAATATCTTGAATTGCACCCCACCTCACCGCAAGAAAGGCTCTTGAAAACAGCCTGCGACTTGATGCAAAAGGGACACGTCTTGGCCATGCCCACCGATTCTTGCTACGCCTTGGTGTGCCAACTCGATGACCAAGAGGCGGTGCAAAAGATGCGTCGCATCAAAGGCGTGGACGAGGGCCATTTGCTCACCTTGATGTGCATGGATTTGAGTCAACTCTCGACCTATGCGAAAGTGGACAACCGCCAGTTTCGACTGTTGAAGTCTGCAACCCCAGGCCCCTACACCTTCATCTTGGAGGCCACCAAGGAGGTGCCCAAACGTGTGAGCCAACCCAAGCGCAAGACCATTGGACTGCGGGTACCGGATCACGCAGCGCTCCAAATTCTTTTGCGTTTGCACGGGCGCGCCATCTTGAGCACCACCTTGAGCTTGCCCGGCAGCGAGGAGATCTTGAGCGACCCGCACGATATTCGCGCAAGGCTCGAGCACCAATTGGGAGCGATCGTGGACGCGGGTGCGGTGCCGAGTTTGCCCACCACGGTGCTCGACCTCACCCCCATGGACAAGGGCTTGGCACCCACCCTGATTCGCCAGGGCTTGGGGTCCTTGGAGCTTTTGGGTATTTCATAATACAAAATTTAAACCTTATAAGAGGTAAAAAGGGCTTAATATACCTGGTTTTTTTGCATTTAGGTGTAACTTTTGATTACAAGTAGTCCTGTTCAATGTCACAATTGACGTGTGGATATCAATTTACTCATTCAAACCGTTTCAATCTTTGCTTTGCCTGTTCTGTTTGCAATCACCTTGCACGAGGCTGCGCACGGCTATGCGGCTCGCTACTTTGGTGACAACACCGCGTGGAACTTGGGGCGGGTGACCTTGAATCCGATGAACCACATCGATCTCTTGGGCACGATAGCCATGCCGCTGTTGCTGTACTTTGCCACCAATGGGGCGATGCTCTTTGGTTACGCCAAGCCAGTGCCCGTGCGCTTTGGCAATTTGCATCACCCCAAGCGCGACATGATCTGGGTGGCCCTGGCTGGGCCCATGATCAACTTTGTACAAGCGGTTCTTTGGTTTTTGTTGCTCTACGCCATGAATGCGATTGGGTTGACGGAGCCCTTTTTTGTGAGCATGGCGCAGGCCGGCGTCTTGGTCAATGTGGTGATGTTTGTGTTCAACTTGTTTCCCGTCCCACCTCTGGACGGCGGGCGCATCGTGGTGGGCTTGCTGCCCATGCGCCAAGCGATGACTTACTCGCGCATTGAGCCATATGGTTTTTTTGTGGTGATGTTTTTGGTCATGGTGGGAGCGGTCAACCGCATTTGGATGCAGCCCTTGATGAGCTTGACCTATGGGGTCATCTCCTGGCTGCTCAGCCCCTTGGACCACTTATTGTTTGTGAGCGTATGAAAGAACGAGTTTTATCGGGCATGCGCCCAACCGGCGCCTTGCATTTGGGGCATTACCACGGCGCCTTGAAGAACTGGGTGAGCCTGCAGTCGAGCATGGATTGCTACTTCTTTGTGGCCGATTGGCATGCACTCACCACCCACTACGAGAGCCGCGAGGTGATCGAGAAAAACGTCTATGAGATGGTCATTGACTGGTTGGCCGCAGGACTCGACCCCAATCACTGCACACTCTTTTTACAAAGCCGCATCCCTGAACACGCGGAGCTCTTCACCCTCTTGGCCATGGGGACTCCCTTGGGCTGGCTCGAGCGCGTGCCGACCTACAAAGACCAACAAGAAAAGCTCAAAGACAAGGACCTCTCCACCTATGGGTTTTTGGGTTACCCCTTGCTGCAAGCGGCCGACATCTTGATCTACAAAGCCAAGTATGTGCCAGTCGGAGAAGACCAAGCCTCGCACGTGGAACTCACCCGTGAGGCCGCCAGGCGATTCAATCACCTCTATGGTCGGGAGGTGAGGTTTGAAGAAAAGTTAGCGCTCACCTTCGCCAAGTTGACCCCAGAAGAGGTCAAGCGCTTTGAGAAGTCAAGAAAAAAATTCCAAGAAACCGGTGACCTGAAGTCACTTGCTGGCGCCATGGACTTTGTTCACAACGAACCCCGCCTTGAGCCCTCGGACAAAGAGCGATTGGAAGGCTATTTCAAAGGCACGGGCTCGAGCATCCTGCCCGAGCCCCAAGTGCTGCTCACTCAAGCGAGCAAACTCCCAGGGCTTGACGGCGCCAAGATGAGCAAGAGCTACAACAACTCCATTGCCATTCGCGAAGACCGCGCAACACAGGAGAGCAAAGTGCGCAAAATGCCCACCGACCCCGCCCGGGTGAAGCGAGACGACCCCGGCAACCCCGAGCGGTGCACGGTGTGGCAATTTCACAAACTCTATTCTGATGAAAAAACCCAACATTGGGTTCAAAATGGTTGCCTAAGCGCGGGCATCGGTTGCTTGGAATGCAAGCAACCCATCATCGATGCCATTTTGCTCGAGCAGCAACCCATGCTCGAGCGCGCCAAGCGCTACATTGAAGAACCCCGATTGGTTCGCGATATCATAGATGCAGGCACTGAAAAAGCCCGCATCACGGCTCGCGAAACCATGAAAGACGTGCGTCAGGCCATGGGCCTCAACTACTAATCAGGAAGACAAATCATGAGTTTATATGTCATCGATGATCACCCCTTGGTGCGCCAAGCCCTGGGCATGTTGTTGCGCCGTATCAAACCTGCCGCCAAAGTGGTGGAGCTCGAGAAATTAAGCGAGCTGCAAGCAGCCATCATCAAAAATGGCTCGCCCCAACTCTTTGTGTTGGATTTGCTTCTGCCCGGCGTCAAAGGTGCCAACGCCATCTCCGACATCAAGGGCCTCTATGCCGAAGTGCCCTTGGTGGTGATCTCGGCCATGCCCGCTGGTGAAGCCGAGGAAACTTGCTTAGAAGCAGGAGCCGATCTTTATATTGAAAAATCGATGGCCGCCAATGACATCAGCAGTGCCATCGCGGGGCTTTTTGTCGAAGAAAAAACCAGCGAAGACGATGACGAAGATCTCCCCCTCGCACCAGGCAGCGACACCAAGCTCTCCAAGCGCCAAAAGCAGTTGATTTTGATGCTCGACCGCGGACTCTCCAACCGTGACATCGCCGCCGAACTCAGCATCAGCGAGCACACCGTGAAAGTGCATTTGTGGCGTCTCTTTAGACGCTTGGGAGTGAAAAGCCGCACGCAAACATTGCACTTTGCCCGCATGCATGGCTTTTTGATGAGTTGAACACCGAGGTGGGGCCAAGTCCCCAACAGTGGGCTTGTGTGTGAACCGAGCAGCTTTGCTCAACCGAGTTCACGCCACCACACCAACCACACCAAGGCCCAAGTCAAACGCCCCGCTCAAGGCTTGTAGAGGCCTTCAATCTTGAGCTCCACGCCCTTGGTGCCAATCTTGACTGGACTCACCGTCACCCCCAAATCAGAGGGTTGGGTCATGGCTTGACCGGATTTGGAGACGCGCGCGTGAACACTCAATGAAGCAAAGAGGCTGATGCGTCGCTCTGGACTCATGGCCGAGCTGTCGTTGAGCTCGAAGGCCATGGGCAATGCACTCACCTGTGTTTTGATGATCGCCACGGGCATGCGAGGGCCTTCGGCTTGGGTGGCATAAATGAAGACCGTGTCACTGGGGGACACTTGAGCGAGCAGCTCTTTGCTCAAACTCACCTGCCCCGAAATACTGCCACCAGCCACGCCAGTTCCGCTGGCGCCCTTGGCACTGGGAGCACTGGGAGCGCTGGGCGACGCGCCAGCCGATGCGGGCTTGGTCAATGCGGGCGGGCTCACCCCAGCGCGCTCGGCCGCCATGGCGATCACTTGATCCAGGCTTTGCGCTTGAGGCGCTTGGTCGTCCATGCTTACTCTCACCCGAGTCCAACGCTCAAGTGCCAGCTTGAATTGACCTTGCGAGAAGGCGGCGCTGCCGGCCAAGAGCAAGGCATTGGCCTGGTCTGGATCGGCCTTCAAGACGGTCGTGATGATTTGCATGGGCTCACCCTCGAAGCGTCCCTTTTGCATCAAGGCCACCACCTCGGCGCGCTCAATGAGCACATCGGTATTTTGGCTGAGTGCCAAGGAGCGTTTGAACGCCTCATTGGCCTCGTCGTAGTGCTCACGGGTTCGCTGCACGCGAGCCAGCATGAGCCAGTCGTCGGCGCTGTTGGGTTCCTTTTTCAAGCGAGCGCTCAAATCATTGACCATGACGCCCAACTCTTGAGCGCTTGCCCCATGGCCTTGCGGCAGGGCCTCGTCTGCAAAGGCGGCTGAGCTGGCACCCATCGCACCTGGCTCGCCCAAGGCGGTGTACAGGCCCAACGTGGACAACACCAAAAAACCCGCCAAACCCACACTCCACCAAAAACCCAGGCTTCGATGCAACCACACCGCCTTTGCATCGGTATTGGGCGCGAGAGGCGTCTGAACAGGCGAGGGCTGGGAGGCTTCCAAGCTTTGGGTGTCCTCCAGCAAGCGACGGGCGAGCTCATCGTGTGCGTGTGCAAAATCCTCTTCGCTCAATTGACCCGAGTCTCTCTCGCGTTCGAGCTCACTGAGTTGGGCGCGAAAGATCTGTGCTTGCGCGAGAAGCGTCTGCCGTGCATCCTTGGCATAGGAGCGCTGCGAGGCTGTGAGCCCAACATCTTGAACGTCAAGAGACGTTGAGCCCTGCACTGGCTCTGAGGATCCAGGCTTGGCACCAGCGTCCGTCATGCCTTGGCGCATTTGCCGCACCAAAACCGCCACGACGCCAAGCACCAGTCCCAAAGCCAAGAGAAAAAATAAAATATTAGAGACCACGACCATCCTTCATCAAGACATCCAAACGCGCACGCTCTTCTTCGCTCAGGGGCTTGGGACCTCCTTGGGCGGCTTTTGATTGACCACGTTTCAAATACACCACCAAGCCGATCACGCCAAGCAGCATGGCCACCAAGGGCCCAAACCAAAGCACCCAGGTCATGGGCTTGACTTGCGGGCGGTACAGCACAAAGTCACCATACCTCGCGACCAAATAGGCTTTGATGTCTTCATCGCTCTTGCCTTGTTGGAGCAAGGTGCGAACCTCGCGGCGCAAGTCTTCGGCCAAATCTGCGTGAGATGACGCCAAGGACTCGTTTTGACACACCAAGCAGCGCAGTTCTTGCGCGATGTCGACCATGCGCTGCTCAAGCAAAGGGTCTGGGGCCAAGGGTTGCGCCTGCCCTGCCCAACCAGGCGTGAGCAGACAAGACCAAACCGCCAGCACCCACAACGGCGCCAACAGCGCCAAGCATAGCGTTTCGGTTTGAGTTTGCGCTTTCTTAACAGGCCAGGGCGTGTTCATCGTGCGAGCAAAAGTGTTCATGGTGGAGTGAATCAAAGGGGGCTCTCAAGAGCCTTTTTGCAAAGTTCGAGCCAAGGGCAGCACCTCATTGGCGAGAATCTCAGAGCTCATGGGCCCAATGTGTTTGTAACGGATCACGCCTTCAGGGTCGATCAGATATGTCTCGGGCACTCCGTAAACGCCGTAGTCAATGCCCACCTTGCCATCCAAGTCCAAGACGCTCAGTTGATAGGGGTCGCCATGCCGTCCCAACCACACGCGGGAGCGCAAACGTGCGAGGGTCAATTTGGCCTCAAAACTCAAAGGTGCTTTTTCTTCGTCCTGGGGTTGAATTTCTTTGTAGCTCAGACCCACGATCGGCAAACCCGAGCTTTTGGCAAAGGCCACCAACACCGGGTGTTCCGCTTGACATGCCACGCACCACGTCGCCCAAACATTGAACATCCATACGCGACCCAGATAGTCACTGGGTTTGAAGTGTTGGTCACTCGAGAGTGTGGGCAAATCAAACGAAGGAGCCGCTTTGTTGATCAACGGCGAGGGAATCTCTCTGGGGTCGTGGCGCAGTCCCATCGCCAAAAATATCAACAAACCCAGAAATAGCACCAGGGGAATCAAGAAAAAACGTCTTTTCATTCAAGTCTCCTGTGCACTTTAAGCGCGAGTGGCGTGGGGTGTCAAAGAAGCTGCATCAGTTTGAGCACCCTCACCCCCGCCCTGACTTTCAGTGGTGTCTCCCATCCGGTAGCGCCGATCCAAGGCGGCCAAGAAACCGCCCAGCACCATCACCAACACACCTGCCCAAAGCCACGGCACAAAGGGCTTGTAGTACACGCGCATGCTCCACTGCGGCGTGTCGCCTTGCAATGCATCGCCCAAGGACACATACAAATCTTGCAAAACACCCGAATCAATCGCCGCCTCCGTCATGGGCATGGCCGATGAATAATAGTGACGCTTCTCGGGCAGCATCGTCTTCACTTCTTGTCCGTTTTTGAGCACCTGCACGCGAGCGCGCACCGCTTCGTAATTGGGGCCTTTCACGTCTTGCATGCCCAAGAGTCGAAAGGTATAGGCCTGGATTTGGACCTCATCCCCAATGCCCATGCGCACATCGCGTTCGACTTCAAAGGATTTCACACCCGTCACCCCCATCACCACAATGGCCAGCCCCAGGTGGGCGAGTTGCATGCCCCAAAAGGAGCCCCCAATGCGCCCAGGGCGCTTGAGTCGCAAGACCATTTGCTGCACACCTGCCAAGGCCACCCATGCCCCCAGCCAAAAGCCGGCCAACACACCCAAGGACCAAGCCCCCATCCAAAAGCAAAGGCCCACCGAGACCACAACAGCCCCCAGGCCAGGCACCCACAAATAGGGCAAGATGTCCACGATCTTGGCCTCGCGCCAACGCAGCAAACTGCCCGGCACCATGATGAAAATGAGCGGCACCATGATGGGCGCAAAGACCAGATTAAAGTATGGTGGCCCCACCGACAACTTTCCCTGGCCCAAGGCGTCTATCACCAAGGGATACAAGGTTCCCAGGAGCACAGCCAATGTGGCCACACACATGAGAATGCTGTTGGTCAATAAAAACGTCTCGCGCGAGACCAAGTTGACAAAACCACCTTCGCCCACTTGGGGTGCTCGCCACGCAAACAAGGTGAGCGAGCTGCCCACCACCAAGGACAGGAACACCAAAATGAATATCCCCCGTGCCGGGTCCGAGGCAAAGGCATGCACGGAGGTGAGCACACCCGACCTCACCAAAAAGGTTCCCAATAAGGACAAGGAAAAAGCGGCAATTGCCAAGAGCACGGTCCAGGCTTTGAAGGTCCCACGCTTTTCTGTCACCATCAAGGAGTGAATGAGGGCCGTGCCAACGAGCCAAGGCATCAAAGAGGCATTCTCCACCGGATCCCAAAACCACCAGCCGCCCCAACCAAGCTCGTAGTAGGCCCACCAAGACCCCAGGCCAATGCCCAGGCTCAAAAACGTCCACGCTATGACGGTCCAAGGCCTGGACCAACGCGCCCATGCCGCGTCGAGTCTGCCCGCCAACAGTGCCGCAATGGCGAAGGCAAACGCCACCGACATCCCCACATAGCCCATGTAGAGCATGGGCGGGTGAATCACGAGCCCCGGGTCTTGCAGCAAGGGATTCAAGTCACGCCCCTCCATGGCAGGAGGAAAGACCCGCACAAAGGGGTCAGAGGTACTCAAGATAAAACACAAAAACCCAAAGGAGATCAAGCCCATGACCCCCAAGACACGGGCCACCATGGACAAGGGCAAGGAGCGCGAGAAAAACGCCACCGCACTGGACCAAAATCCGAGCAAGAACACCCACAAGAGCAGCGAGCCTTCATGCCCACCCCAAAGGGCGGCGAATTGGTAGGGCCGGGGCAACAAACTGTTGGAGTGCTCCACCACATAGGCCACCGAAAAGTCGTTGTGTAAAAACGCCCATTCCAACGCAAAAAAGGCAAAGCTCACCAAAGCCCACTGCAAGAATGTGCTCGCGCGCGCCATGTGCAACCAACCCCAACGCAGCGAGAGTGGAATCCATGGCAATCGCCCCGCACCCAAGGTGCCCAGGAGCGGGAGCACGCCTTGGATCAAGGCCACCATCAGGGCCAACATCAGGGCAAAGTGACCCAATTCAACTAGCATGTCAACTCCAAGGTGGAATAAAAAAAGTAAACTTGAATGGAAAAAAGATCAGTCATCAAGGGTCAAGGCGATTGAAGTCCATTGCGCTCACATCAGGGCCTCACGGACTGTGACGCGCGCCGTTGTGCTGCTGCATCCATGGCGTGCTGCGCTTCGGGGGGCATGTAGTTTTCATCGTGTTTGGCCAGCACCTGGGAGGCCACAAATCGTCCACTCGAGTCCAACTCGCCTTGGGCGACAACCCCTTTGCCCTCCTTGAACAAATCGGGCAAGAGTCCTGTGAAGGTCACACGCACCTCGCGCTCATTATCGGTCACCACAAATTCGTGGGTCATGCCCACTTGCACCAAGCTCGCGGCTTTGACCATGCCCCCAATCCGAAAGGCGCGTGCCTTGGGTGCTTCACCGGCAAAGACTTGGGTGGGGGTGAAGAAAAAAACCAAATTGCTCTGAAATGCGTTGAGCACCAAGGCGGTGGCACTGGCCACAATGGCCAACCCCAAGGCGATGAGCATGAATTTCTTTTGTCGTTTGGTCATGGTGTGGTCGGTCAGTTGCTGGGCGTTGGGACGTCTTGACCAGTGCTGGTCTTGGGCGCCACCACCGGGGTCAACGTGGCAGCGGAACGAGGGTGGACAAGCGTTTCTTGAAGGCTGTTGTCGATATGAATGGCGTCTGTCAAATTGGCAAACTCCTCACGCCAAGATGCACGTGCTTGCCACACTTCCAAAGCGATCAAGAGAAAAGTCACCCCAAAACTGCCCCACACAAAGAGTGCATAGCCCCCCATGTCCCAAAACGCCTGCCAGCTGCTCCAATGCATCACGAGTGCCCTCCTGCGCCTTGCTCACTCACCCAAGCGCGAAGCCAATGGGATTGACGCTCGCGCGTGAGCATCATCACCCGCACGCGGTAAAACACCACGGCCAAGGTATAGGCCCAAAACGACAAGGCCATCAAGAGCATGGCCCAAAGCATCAATTTGGCCATCGAGGGGGCTTGCCCCATGGTGATCGAGGAGCCTTGGTGCAAGGTATTCCACCATTTGACAGAAAAATAAATGATCGGCACATTCACCGAGCCCACCACGGCGATCAAGGCCCCCGCGCGGTCACCCTTTTTAGGGTCCTCAATGGCACTGGTCAAAGCGATGTAGCCCAGGTACAGAAAAAACAGCAAGAGCTCAGACGTGAGTCTGGCATCCCACACCCACCAAGTGCCCCACATGGGTTTGCCCCACAAGGCTCCACTGAAGAGGGAGATGAAGGCAAACATCGCCCCCGTGGGCGCCAAGGCGCGGGTCATGAGGGCCGAGAGTCGGGTGTTGAAGACCAAGCCCATGATGCTCCAAAACGCCATGGCCATGTAAATCACCATGGACATCCAAGACGCGGGCACATGGACAAAAATAATACGATAGGCTTCGCCTTGCTGCGCATCCACGGGTGCGACCAAGAGCCCCAAATACAAACCCCACAGTCCCAGTGCGGCAGCAACGCCCGCACACCAGGGCCACAATTGAGCACTCAAATGAAAGAAGTTTTGCGGCGCAGCGTAATAAAACCAGCGAGGTGACAGGCTTTTACTCATTCAAAGGTGGCGTGTGAGAAAAAAATTGAAAATGGCGTGGCGAAAACACAATGGCGTAGTATGCCACTAGCGAGTGAAATTCTCTCCAAACTCATTGCAGTATCCTTAATCTAGCGCAACATGCAGCGCTGCGGCACAGGCAAATGGGCTCAAAAAAACCGACAGCAACAGCATGGCCGAGAGCACCGAGACATGGGCCTGCACCCCCAAACCCGCTGATTGCGCCTCAATCGCACCCGCTCCAAACACCAAGACTGGCACAAACAGGGGCAACACCAACAACGACAACAGCACCCCGCCACCGCGCACCCCCAGAGTCAAGGCCGCTCCAATCGCCCCCAAACTGCTGAGCACAGGCGTGCCCAAGAGCAACCCCAACATCAAGGTCCCTTGTAAATCGGCGGGCAAATCAAACTGCAAAGACAGCACGGGTGCCAAGAGCACCAAGGGCAGTCCGCTCAAGATCCAGTGGGCGGTGATTTTTGCGCACACAAGCGGCACCAAGCCCACGGGCGAGAGCGCCATTTGCTCCAGACTGCCATCGCGCCAGTCGCCCTCAAAGAGCCTGGGCAGACCCAACAAGGTACTCAAGAGCGCTCCAATCCACAAGACCCCCGGGGCGATGCGCTTTAACAGTGCCATCTCTGGCCCCAAGGCCAACGGGAACAGACTCGCCACGACCACCATGAAAAACAAACCCGTCAACACCTCGGTTTTGTGGCGGGCCGCCAAAGTGAGGTCACGCTTTAAGAGGCTCCAAAATCCGTTCATGCCGTGAGCCTCAATGCCCAGCCTGGGATGTCACCCAAGTCCACGCTTTGGTGGGAGGTATAAATGAGCATTCCACCTTGGCCCAAATGCGCTTGCATGGCTGCCAAGAGAACCGCCAAGCCCTGGCCATCCAAGGCCACAAAAGGCTCATCCAATATCCACAGACTAGAGGTCAGGCTCATCAATTTGGCCAAAGCCACGCGCCTTTTTTGCCCCTGGGACAACACCCGCAAGGGCAAGTGTTCGCGCCCCTCAAGTCCCAATCCGCCCAAGGCCGCCAAGGCCCGAGGGGTATGGAGCACTTGCTGGGCCATGTGCGAAGCAACGCCCAAGTTCTCCAGCGCACTCAACTCTTCTTTGAGACCCAATTGGTGGCCGAGGTACATCAAGGCACGGTGAAAACCTTCAGGCTCATCGCGTATGTTGTCGTTGCACCAGCGCACCGAACCGGTTGGCGAGCGAGACAGGCCCGCAAGCATCCTGAGCAAGGTGGTCTTGCCCGAGCCATTGTCACCTTGCACCTGCAGCCAAGTCCCCGCATGGAGTGTGAAGCCAATGTTTTCAAATAACCACTGCTCACCCTTTTGCGCCGACAAACCAATGGCTTCAAACGTTGGGGCCAAAGCGTTCATGGGGCTTGTAGAGCAAAGTGCTCTGAGGGATCCAGGCATGGGTGCATGAAAGGTAGTTTAAACCATCCTTTTGCAAAGCCTTGCCAAAGCACCAGACGCCTCAGGGCCAGCAGAAGTCCTGGGGTCAGTCCGCTTTTGCCCCAGAGGCTTTCACGATGGGCCCCCAACGGGCCACTTCGTCTTTGTTCATTTGTGCCATTTGCTCGGGACTGGTGCCCATCACGATAAAACCCATCTCCGTCATGCGGTGCACATACTCGGCGGACTTGGAGGCTTTCCCAATTTCCATGCTGAGCTTGCTCACGATCTCTTTGGAAAGCCCCAACGGGGACATCAATCCAAACCATACCGAAGCTTCGTAGCCTGGCACGCCTGACTCGGCCACCGTGGGCAAGTCCGGCAAAGAGGGATCTCGCTTGGCACCCGTCGTGGCAAGGGCTTTTAATTTCCCACTTTTGATGTGGGCCATGGAGGACGGGATGTTGTCAAACATCATCATCACTTGGCCTCCCATCAAATCGGTGAGCGCCGGCGCGCTGCCCTTGTAAGGGACGTGGATCAAGTTCACACCCGCCATGGACTTGAACATTTCACCCGACATGTGGATGCTGGTGCCCGATCCACTGGAGGCAAAATTCATCGCCCCTGGAGACGCTTTGGCTTGTGAGACGATGTCGGCCACGCTGCTGATTTTGAGCGCTGGATTGACCACCAGCACATTGTTGAGTGACACCAAAACGGAGATGGGTTGCAAATCGCGACTGGGGTCAAAACTCATTTTGTTGTACAAAAAGGGGTTGATCGCCTGTATCGCCGAGCTCGTCATGAGCAAGGTGTAGCCATCCGCGGGGGCCCGCACCACTTCTTGTGAACCGATGTTGCCCCCCGCACCAGGGCGGTTGTCCACGGTCACCACCGTCCCCATGCCTTTGCCAAGCTCTTGGGCAATGGCGCGCGAGGCGATATCGACCGCACCGCCGGCCGGGAAGGGACACACCAAGCGAATGGGCTTGGCGGGGTAAGTTTCAGCCTTGACCAAGGCTGTCCCCAGGGCCAAGGCACACACGAGACCCACCCCAATGGACTTGAATTGAAATCGCGTCGAATTCATCTGCAACATTGTCGACTCCTAGAGAGGAAGCGGCATCGAGCGAATTGACACCCCTCGCACTGCCGCTTGGATTGCATTGTGCGGTCAGACTCTTGCAATGAGCCTAGGACTAACCCCCAAAGTCAGGGGTCAGGGGTCACGGCTGTGCTCAAACGCCGCGCAAGGGGTCCACGCCGATCAACCACACATGGCCCCAAACCGCAAAGCAAATATAGAGCAAAGTGCCGATGGAAAACACCAAGCCGGTGGCCGCTCTGGAGGGGGGTATGGGGGTCTGGGGCGCCAGCCCGGCCTCTTCCAAGGCTCGAGCGGCCTGGCGGTCGCGCTTTCTCGCGAAGATGAAGGCCACAACAGCCCACACCAAAAACGAGCCAAAGAGCACCATTTGATGCAGCATTCCATTGATCAACAAATGCGCGATGGCCCAGGTCTTGACACCCACGATCATGGGGTGATGCAAGCGGCCTTTGATCTCGTTGCCGGGGAAATAGGCGCTGAGGATGAAGGCAAAGGCCAGCCACACCAGCAGCAAAGCCAGGTGTTTCGCGCCATGGGGCGGCACCCACACCAAGACGGGGTCCAAACGCGCTTGCGCATAGCCCACCACGATGAGGACCAAACCAAGCGCTGAAGCGATGGAGTAGCGCCCCTTAAAGCGCCGCTCCCCAAGCTCCTCAATCCAAGCAGCACGCCGCGTGGGCGCCAAAAATTTGAGCGAATGCACGCCCAAAAAAACCACCAACCCCAAAATCAAAACAACCAGCTCCATGATGTTCACCTCTCAATAATGTGTCGTGAGCGAGTCTAAACCCGACTCGGGTTGAAATTGCCCATTCGAAAACCACAAACGGGTGGGACCACTGAGCGCTTTTACTTTCACAGGGTGGAGTTCATCGCCTGGGAAACACACACCCCGCCGGCCGTGGTCATCCAAACTTTGGGGCTCAATGAAGAGGGGCTGGGCACGCTTGGCGGCAGTCCATGCCGCGCGAGCAGACTTGAACTGTTTGAGTTCGAGCAAACACATGATTTGGGGCGCAGCCAATTCAATGTCGCCACGCACATAGGCCTGCAAGGCCTCTTGTGGCGTGAACCACGCACTGTGGGTGGTCTCGATTTGGTCATGAGAAGCCTCTTCAAGCTCGGGCAAGAGACCCAAAAAAAACCGCGCATCAAAGCGCTGGGTGCTGACGGTGGGCCGCTGGGGGGTGATCCAACGCGACCAAGGCACCAAGGCTTGGGTGTCGAGTTGGAGTTGCAGTCGCTCAAGGGCTGCCAGAAAATCCACCCCAGACTTCGTCAAAGCGCGCAAATCGTCTTTGGTTTTTACCCATGGGCGAACGCGCTCCAGGCCGTCTTGGCTTTTGATCCACAAAACACCGCATTCCTCATAAGCCTCTCTGAGCGCCGCCACAAAGAGCGCCACCCCCAGCGCTTGGCTGGTGGTTTGCTCGGCCAGTTGCGCATGCAACACGTCGCCGTCTTGGTCCACCAAGCCACGGGGCATGGCGCTCAAGTCTTGCGCATCGAGCTTGCCACCCGGGAACACATACGCTCCGCCCAACACCTTGGAGGCCGAGTGGCGTTTGAGCAAAAAAACCTCCAAGCTCGGGTGATCCAGCCCGACTGCCCGCTCCCTGAGCAGGACCAAGCTAGCCGCGTCCTTGAGTGCCACATTGAGAGTCTCATTGTTTAATTCCATCGGCGTATTTTGGCATGATTTGACCACCCATTGATGACACTGCTTCACCAAGTGGACACGCTTTGGGACTAGACTGTGGGGGCGGACAACTTCGCTCACCCCAGCCCAATCGATCCCAGTGCTTGCATTCATGTCGCTCGCTGCATCACAATGGAGCGCGCCATCTCAGTCGAACAGGACATCGCACAAGACATCGCACAAGACATCACGCTGGACATCGCTCTGGACCTCTGAGCAGACATCGCCGTTTGACCTCTCCACACCCCATCATTCAAAGACCCATGCCCAACCCACTGCCCAACCCACTGCCCAACCCACTGCCTAACCCACTGCACAACGC
>CAIPFK010000197.1 GCA_903864315.1 uncultured Burkholderiales bacterium
TCGGGCTGTCTCGGCCAAGCCCTGGGATGCTCATATCGTGTTTGACACGATGCTTCAATGGTCAGGGCCGGGGGGCAAGTACAAAAAGCTGGAGGCACTGTGCTTGGCCTTGGGCATCCAAACGCCTAAAGAGGAGTGCAACGGATCGCTGGTCTGGAAGTGGGTGCAGGATGGGCGCATCCAGGAGGTGGCCGAGTACTGCAAGCGCGACGTGGTGGCCACCCGCGAAGTGTTCAAGCGCATGGTGTACCAAGCATGAACGCCGACCCGTTTACCCCGCTGGTACCCGGCCCTCCCATCTCCGCCTTTCCGGTGCTGTCCATCCTGGACCAGGCAGGCATAGAGACCGGCCAGGGCATGGAGTTGAGAGACTATTTCGCAGCACAGGTGATGGCGGCAATTGGGCACCGGTTTGCATTCAAGCATGACGATGCTTGGGACGGAATGGCGCAACTGGCCTATGCCTACGCTGATGCCATGGTTCGCAGGCGGGCGCGATGAAGATCTACATTGCTGGACCCATGACTGGCATGCCAGAGCTGAACTTTCCCGCCTTCTTAGCCGCGGCCCGCGCTTTGCGCTCCATGGGGATGGAGGTGATCAACCCTGCTGAACTCAATCCCGATCCTTCAACGCCTTGGATCGAATGCATGCGCCGGGACATTGCCGCTTTGATGACGTGCGACCAAATTTATTTGATGCAAGGCTGGGAGAAAAGTAAAGGTGCAACCCTTGAGCATCACATTGCCTCTCAGTTGAATTTTGGTCTCGTAATTGAAGGAAAACTGGAGTTTCAAAATGAGCTCAACTAACTCCGCTCAAGGCGAGATCAAGGTGGGATCCGCTCAATTCGTGACCATTGCCATGGCCGCTTTAATGACCGGATTGAGCGAAAAGGCCATCCGCCGAAAAATTGAGGTTGGAAAGTGGCTGGTGGGCCGTGAGGTGTTCAAAAGTCCAGATGGTGGAGTTTTTGTGTCCATTAAGGGCTTTGAAAGCTGGGTTGGCAGAGGAAAACAACAATAAACAGGCCCAGGGGGGCTCCATTTTTGGTTCGTGTATGACTAAATTCATAGTACTGGATGTTTATACAGTATCAGTGAATTTCAACCAACATGAAAGTCAAAATGACCAAGTTTTCAACACTTCACAGCTTGCACCCCTTCATCGGCCCTGCACAGGCAGCGGTCCTTGAAAAAATGCTCCAAGGTGAGGAAGGTTTGTACTTTCAAGACCTTTTAAACGGCTTGGCTGCCGACATTAAGGCCATGCCGCAGACGGGAGAAACCGACGGGCAAGGTGACAAAGCCGTTGTCCACCTCCATTACTTCATGGGCAACTTTGATTTTTGGATTACTGAGCGCGATATGGGCAATGGCACCGCGGACGTTCGCCAGCACCAAGCGTTTGGGTTCGTCAACTTGGGCGACCCCGAAAACGCAGAGCTGGGATACATCAGCCTTCCAGAATTATTTGAGTCCAACGTCGAGCTCGATTTGTACTGGACACCCAAAACCTTGGCTGAAGTAAGAGCTTCTATATGAGAGGCGGCGCACGCCAGGGTTCCGGCCGACCTCAATCGGCACATCCAACCAAGCCCTTCAACGTCCGTTTGACTGAGGCTCAGCGCGAAGAACTGCAAAGGCGTGGTGGTTCAGGCGCGATCAAAGATTGGCTAGATGCCATTCAAAGGAAATTGAAATGACTGTTAAAAAATTTGCATCTGGTCTTCAAGTTCGAGATAGATCTATTCGAGTGGCCTTTTATCTTGATGGTGTTCAAACATACAAAACTTTGATGGTCAATGGCGTCAGCATGGCTCCAACTCCATCCAACATTAAATATGCAGAACGTTTGGTTGTCGACATTAAGAATGCCATACGGTTGGACAGGTTCAACATGCATGACTTCTTTCCAGAAGGTGGCGCTGTAAAAACTGGTTTGACTGTTGGTGATCAGGTCGATTTATGGCTGAGCATTCAACGGCTAGAAGCCAGCAGCAAACAAGCTTACAAAGCTGGTGCAAATCATTGGAAAAAAACTACTTGCAATGCGCAAGGCAAAAAAGTCGGCGAGATGCAAATCTCGGCTCTGACGCACACCCACGTCAAATTTGCCATTGCTCAATGGACAAAAAGCGGCA
>CAIPFK010000198.1 GCA_903864315.1 uncultured Burkholderiales bacterium
GGCTACGACACGCCAAAAAATCTTGGCAGCCGCGAGACCGGTGGCGGCTTGGCCCTTCCCGTGTGGATTGGCTTCATGCAAAAAGCGCTCACGGGGGTGCCAGTGACGGAGATTTCGCCACCCGACGGCGTGGTGAAAGATGGGGCCGATTGGTTCTTCACCGAGTTCACCAGGAGCACGGGCATCACGAGCTTGGGGCTAGGCGACTCGGCCTCAGGGACCAGTGGGGGCTCAGGTGCGTCGTCAAGTTCTGCACCCGCCTATCCATCAGGGGGGGGAGCCACCAGTCCGATGGGCTCACCCAGTCCCGCGTCCCCCTTCCCATCCAACTCTTCTGCAACCAACTCAGACGTCACCAGCAGCGAAGAGAAGAAGAGAATTCTCGATATCTTTAAAAACTAAAGTTCAACCCAAGCGACTGCGCTCCACTTTGTGCCCAGACTGCTCGCTCATGTCTGTGCTCAACTGCTCCCAAAACTCCGCTTGGGTTTTGGTGTCGAGCCAAGCGCTGCCGGACCATTTGTAGTGGTAGCCCCCGCTTTGGGTGGCGAGCCAAATTTCATGCAGGGGTTTTTGCAGATTCACCACGATTTGACTTTTGTTGGCAAACACCAAGGTGATCATGCCCCCAACGCGTTGGGCGTCGACGTCCATGTCGGTGGACTCATTGAGGTCATCGATGGCGTCTTCGAGTGTTTCAAGGGCACTTTCAGCCAAGTCTAGGAATTGTGTATCGGTCATGGTGTTCAAGAGCGTTGGAAGCAGTCCCACTTGGACAGCAAAGACTGACAGTTTAATGCTTTGTTGAAAACCATGTGGCCTGCATCTGGGTCAGGTGGGTCACGCACTCGATCAAGTTTTGGGGATCAAAGACCCTGCTCCACTCGAATTGCCGTGTTGGCGAGTTGGCCCTCAAAACGGTATTCTCTTGGCCATGGGCCCCTCAGAGGCCAAAGGAACGAGTCAACGACTCGGACAAGCTCATCACTCAACTTTTGCTGAGGGTGATGTTCACCTTCTTGAGTAAGCCAATGGGTACAGAGTCACTCATAAGCTTGGGACGACAAACTGCTCTTGCTTCATTAACGCCCAACTCCTGGACTTGCAAGTCCATAGGCCCCAGGTCATTGCACGACTGGCTGACCTGCATTTCACAGTGCCACCCTTGACTGCGACCTGGGACACGGAGACTAAAGATTTAGAATGGGGTTTCAACGAGCCACAACCGAGTTCAAGGGCATGAAGCTCAATGGGTAAAGCCGTCTCATTGCTTTTTTTTCTTGCTTTTTTCTTTTTGCTTTTTTTCTTTTTGCTTTTTTGGCTCACCCCTGTGGCTTAAACGAACCTTGACTTTGAAGGGCATCAACACCGTGCACATCATTTTTCGCCAAATCTCTGAGCCCAAAGCCAAGGCAGCTCCATTTCAAGCGCCAATCTGGGCTTCGTTGCTGGGCGCATGTCTTGCACTCTCGGCTTGTGGTCAGCGTGGGCCCTTGTACCTGCCCGCGCCTGCCTCACCTCCTGCGATTCAAAACCAGAGCCTGCTGTTGAGTCCCATGGGTAGCCCATCGACGAGCCCAGGTCCTTCTTCCACCCATACTTCCACCCCATCTTCCACCCCATCATCCATCTCTTCCACCAACGCATCCAGCATCCCCGCACCATGAACCCAACCCCCACCCAAGCCGTCGCGCCCCACGCCCTCATCACACCAGACGCTCGTCTGCCGGGTGCACCCGAGTTGCATTATGCCAATGGGCAACTTTGCTTGGAAGGCGTGCGACTATCCGATTTGGCCCAGTCGCTTGGGACCCCCTTGTTTGCCTACTCCAAACACTCCATGCTCGAGGCCTTGAAACGCTACCAACTCGGCTTTGAGGGCCGACGCGCGCGGGTTCACTACGCCATGAAAGCCAACTCCAATTTGGCCTTGTTGCAACTCTTTGCCAGGGCAGGTTGTGGCTTTGATGTCGTCTCACAAGGAGAACTCGAGCGTGTCTTGGCCGCTGGCGGACTGGCCAAAGACGTGATCTTCTCGGGTGTGGGCAAAACCAGGGGTGAGATCGCCAGGGCTTTGAAAGAAGGCATTTTGTGCTTCAACGTGGAGAGCACGCCTGAGCTTGAAGTCATCAACGAGGTCGCCTTGGCCTTGGGGCTGGTCGCCCCGATCAGCATTCGCGTGAAC
>CAIPFK010000199.1 GCA_903864315.1 uncultured Burkholderiales bacterium
ACACCCCGGTATCAAAGTAACGCTGAAATTCTTCTTGAAAGCGATAGTTGTGGGAGTGATAGACCCAAGCCTCAGCAGCGTACGCCACTTTGAAACCCCCCATCAGCATTTTGGCGGCCACCCACATGTCTTCGCCCATGATCACGTGCTTAGGAAAGCCACCCACCGCCTTGAAGTGAGACAGCCGGTACGCCGCAAACGAGTCTGAACAAAACGCGGCTCTCAGCCCCAGACGCTCTCGGTCTTCAAAGGTGTTGACGAAACTGCTGTTCGGGTAATTGAAAAACCGCGCTTGGGCTGCCAGCACTGTGGCGTTGTCATGGGGGAGTTGACGACCATACACCACCCCCACTTGGGGGTCCGCAAAAACCGCCAGCAGTCGGCTCAAGGCATCGGGTGTGGCCAACAACGCGTCTTGCGTCATCAGCACCACAAACTGAGCACCCTCCCCCACATGCTCCACCGCCCATTGCCGCGTACCGCCATGGTTGAAGGGGCGACTGCCCAAACTCAAGGTGTTCCAGCCAGCGGATTGGGCCTGGACCAGCGTCTCGTCTCTTGAGTTGGAGTCCACCACCCAAACGCTTAAATCAACCCCGACTTGAGACTGCACCGCTTGGATAAAGTCTGGCCAAACCGGGCCGGCTTCAAAGGTCGGTATCACCAGCGCCACCCGCGCAGCCAGGGGCAAACTCATTGTTGAATGCAAAAAGCCCAGCGATGTCGAGGGTGTCGTCATCGTTGGGCTCTTGCGTTGAAGAGTCAAGTTCGCTTAACTTTTCGTTTTACTCTTCTTTCATGGACGCGGCGATGCGCTTGGTCAAGGGGTGGAGCAAGTAAGTCATGAAGGTGCGCTCACCGGTTTTGATCAAGACCTCGGCGGGCATGCCAGGCTGCATGACACGGCTACCCAAGGCGGCCGTGCCTTTGGGGGAAATTTGCACACGGGCCAAATAATACATTTGCATGCCCATGGGGGTTTGTTCATTGACCACGTCTGACGAGAGTGACAACAAGGTCGCGTCCAAGACCAAACCGGGGGAGTTGGCGAATGTTGAGAAGCGCACTTCCACCGTTTGCCCAGTGTGCACTTTGTCAATGATGTGGGGGGGGATTTTCGCATCCACCAACAAGGCTTCCCCTTGAGGAACGATGTCCATCAATCGCTGTCCTGGAGACACCACACCGCCCACCGAGCTCACGGCCATGCCAATCACTTGGCCATCCACGGGGGACTTGATCTGTGTTCTGGCCAACTCTTCGGTCACGGCTTTGAGTTTCTCTTGGCCCGACTGGACCTCACGGCGCACATCGGCCAATTGGGTTGAGACTTCTTTCATGTAATCTTGGCGCCGCTGAGCCATGCGCTGGGTGACTTCCGCCTGGGAGCGTTGAATGCGGTTCAAGTTGCCCTGAAGATCCGCCATCAAGGATTTGAGCTCAGACTTGGTCTGTTCAAGTTGTAGCACCTGGTTTTTCGGTGCATAACCTTGTTCGGCCAAGGCACGAATCGACGCCACTTGTTGCTCTTGAAGCGCGGCCTGCGCTTGGCGGTTTTGCAGCATCAAAGTGGTGCTGGCAAATTGGGCTTTTTGACCTTCGATGTTTTCTTGGGCAGCTTGCAGTTCAGCCTCCAACGATGCTCTTCTGGAGATGAACACCTGGTTTTGCGACTGCATGTGCTGAGCCACCAAGGGGTCAGACGCGTTTTTCACCAAATCGGAATGGAAGGCAATTTGTGACAAGCCTTGCTGCTCGGCCAAGAGACGACTCTCAGCGGCGCGTTGACCCATGTAGTTTTGACGGATGGACTCGTAAATGGCTTTAGAGACGGACTCATCGAGTTCAATCAATACGTCGCCTGCTTTGACCATTTGGCCTTCCTTGACCACGACATCACGGATCACGCCACCATTCAAGTGCTGGATGGTTTTTCTTTTTGATGCAATGGAGACAAGTCCAGAGGCAGACACACCTTCGTCCAAAGGTGCGAGCACTGCCCAGAGCACAAACGCACCAAAGCCCACGATCAAGACCCAAAAGCCCAAACGGATGGGTTTGTTGGTGTCGCCATGGTCGTCCATGGGCGGCAAAGCCTGGACATCGGTGATGTCATTGCTGCCAGCAGCCCTCAATTTGCCTTGACCGGGTTTATTCCAATTGCTCATGATGTCGTCCTCTGTTGCCCTTGGGGCTCAACGGTTGTCTGGGCGGAGGGATCCGCCAATGTTCCAAATTGCTTGATCACGCCGTCTTCCATCACCAACACGCGGTCGGCAACGCTCAATAGATTGTGCTGATGCACCACCATGAAAACGGTGCAGTGGCGGTTTCTCAACTCTTGCACAGTCCGAATGAGGGCGGCTTCTCCCACATCGTCCAAATTCGCATTGGGCTCGTCCAAGATGATGAGCTCAGGGTCGGCGTAGATCGCACGCGCCAAACCCACCCGCTGTCTTTGACCACCCGAGAGCAAACCGCCCGCCTCGCCCATCGGTGTGTCGTAGCCCTTGGGGAAACGCAAAATCATGTCGTGAATGCCCGTGTGCTTGGCCGCCTCAATCACTTTGAACGAATCAATCTGACCAAAACGCCCGATGTTCTCCGCAATCGTGCCCTCAAAGAGCTCGATGTCTTGGGGCAAATAACCCACGTGAGGACCCAAGTCGTCCCGCGACCAAGACTCGATGGGCTTGCCGTCCATGAGCACCTTGCCCGTCACATCGGGCCAGATGCCAATCATGCAACGCGCAAGCGTTGACTTACCCGCCCCCGAGGGTCCCACGATCGCAACCACCTCACCAGCCCTGAAATGGGCATTCAGGCCTTTCAAAATCGGGGCTTTGCGACCTGGCGCGGTGGCCACCAAATTGTCCAAAGTGATTTGCGCTTTGACGTCTTTTGACACATAGTGGGCTTCACGCTCAGGATGGCGCTCCATCAAAACTTCCAAGCGGTCATAAGACGATTTGGCGTCGGCAAACTGCTTCCACGTGCTCACCAAAATACTGATGGGACGCAGGGCATTGGAGACCAACGCGTTCGAGGCCACCATGGCACCCACGCTGATTTCACCGCGCATGGCCAACCAAGCGCCAAGCCCCAAAATCAAGGACTGCTGACTGTACTGCACAAACTTGATCACCGCTTGCACTTGGTGCTGCAAATGCTGTGCGTCTCCGGACTGCTGGAGTTGGTCTTTGTAGAGAGCCCCCCAGTGAGCGCGCAAAGGGTTCATCATGCCAAGCGCTTCCACCGTCTCACTGTGGCGCAACTTGCCCATCAAATAGGTGCTGGTCTTCATTTGTGCTTCGTTGGCGAGCTCATTGCCTTTGCCGGTGAGCTTGTGGCTGTACCAGGCCATGACGCCCAAGAGTGCGGTGAAGAAAATGGCAGACCAGCCCAAAACGGGATGCATCATGAAAAGCACCACGATGTAGACAGGCGTCCAAGGCGTGTCAAAAATCGCAAAAATCCCGTTGCCCGTCAAGAACTGGCGCAAATTGGTGAGATCGGTGAAGGACTGGACCGGATTGTGCGCCGCTTGGTTGAGCTGAGCATCAAAACTGGATTTGAACACCCGAGAATTCAAGAATTCATCAAAGCGCACACCCGCTCTCACCAAGAGTCTGGACCTCACCCATTCAGAAAACGACATGATGGCAAAGAGGAAGGTCGTGATCAAGGTGAGGCTGATCAAGGTGAACTCGTTTTGGCTGAGCATCACGCGGTCAAACACTTGCAGCATGTAAAGAGTCGGTGCCAACATGAGGATGTTGGCAAAGAAGCTGAAAACCCCAACCCAGACGAATTCACGCTTGAAGCTCAAGATGCTGCGTCCGAGCTCACTCCCCGTGAGGGACTTGAAAAAACTCATGATTGACCTCCGGTCTTGGGCGTCGAGCGCGCTTGTGCCATGGCGGCCATTGAGGGCACGGGTGCCGTGGTGAAGGTGGGTGTTCTTGTGGGAGTGGCCGATACGCCTTGTGGAGCGGGATGTGCTGGTTGAGCAGCCGCCGGTGGGGGCAAACCTTGTTGCTCGGCTTGGGCTTTTTGCAAGGCGGCGAGCACCTCGTCTCTGGGGCCAAACATGACGACTTGGCCTTCTCTGAGCATCAAGAGTTTATTGGCTTGGGGCAGCACGCTGGTGCGGTGGGTGATCACCAAGACGCTCGCTCCTTGGGCTCTCAAGCTCTCCAAGGTGTTCATCAACGCGGCTTCACCGGCTTCATCCAAATTGGAATTCGGTTCATCGAGCACCACCAATTTGGGTTTGCCGTAAATCGCACGGGCCAAGGCCACGCGTTGGCGCTGACCGCCCGACAAAATCGAGCCCTCGTCACCAATTCTGGTTTGCAGTCCTTGGGGCAGAGCATTGACCATGTCTCTCAACCCCACTTGGTCGATGACGCGCTGCACCTCACCCATGTCCACATCGCCAAATCGCGCGACATTTTCGGCCAAGGTGCCGTCAAAGAGCTCCACCGTTTGGGGCAAATAACCCAAATGGGGACCGAGCTCTTCTTTGTTCCAATTGAACACATCGGCACCATCGAGTCGAACCTTGCCTTGCAAAGCAGGCCACAGTCCCATGATCAAACGCGCCAATGTGGTTTTACCCGAAGCAGAGGGACCAATGATCATCACCGTCTCACCGGGCATCACCGCAAAACTCACCCCCCTCAAAATCGGGTTTTGGCTCATCGGCGCACTGGCAATCACACCCTCCACGGTCAATACGCCTTTGGGCGCTGGAAGCGGCATGGAGTCGGCTTTGGGGGGGAAGTAACTGAGCAAATCTTCCAAACGTTGGTAGGCATCGCGGGCATTCACCACCAGTCGCCACTGCGCCACCAATTGGGCCAAGGGCTGGAGCACTTTGCCCCCCAAAATCGAGGCCACCATCATCATGCCCCCACCGCCCAGCATCTCGCCTTTGATGGTGAGCCAGCAAGCCGCCCCCAAGAGCAAAGAGCTTTGCAAGGTTTGAATCAACTTGGAGATGGCGTTGTTGGCACCCGCTGTGTCGGAGGCGACCGCTTGGAGTTGAAGGAAGCGGCGCTGCTTGACCATCCACTTGCTGTGGATATTGCCCATCATGCCCATGGCTTCAATCACTTGGGCATTGCGAAGGGTTCCATTGGCGTAATTTTGTGCGTCGATGGCACCACGGTTGGCTTCGGTGAGCACTGGCATGGTTTTTTGTTCGGTCAAATACGCAATGTAGACCTGCACCATGGCACCGAGCATGGCGAGCACACCAAGCCAGGGGCTCACAATGAAGACGATGATCAAAAACACCAAGGCCATGGGCGCATCGAGCATGGCCATGATGGCGCCCGAGGGCAAAAATTCACGCAGGGTCTTGAGATCATTGAAGCCCTGAATGGTGCCGCCGGGAATGCGCTTGACGTTGGCTTCAAACGCCACGTCAAAGAGTCGGCGCCTGAACGTGCGATCGAACTTCAATGCGAGTTGTTGAAAGAAGTCTTGGCGAACAAGCTCCAAAATCTCCATCATGACGTAAGAACCAATCACCAAGACGGTCAACATCACCAAAGTGATCATGCTTCTGGAGTTGATCACACGGTCGTAGACTTCGAGCATGTACACGGTGGGCGCAAGCGAAAGCGTGCCGATGATCAAACTGTACAGAATGGCCCGTTTGTAAGTTTCGGTTTGGTCCCGAAGGAATTTGGCCACCACTCTGGGGCCTCTGGGTCCACCAGCCATTGGGTTCATGAAGACGCTCCCGTTTGTGTTTTAACTTGGGGCATGGATACCTCTTGTTTGACCGTCACATTGACCCCTGCGAGTCCTGCGACGTGTTGCATGACGATGGTGTTGAGTTTCATATCGGTATTGGGCTTGGCAGTGGGCACCGCTTGGGTCGAAAAAGGTTGAAGCACCGCGTTCACTGGGTTCAAGACCAGATGAACAACGGGGGATGCGACCGGGGTGCTGGGAGATGGAGAAGCTGACTGGGCGACTGAAGTCTCATCGGTTTCTTCCACCAACACATACTCGGGCAAGAAGGACTCTGAGCCCTCTTTTAGGATCTGAACCTCGGTCTCCAAGTTGTCGAGATTGTCAGCAAAGCTGAAATTCAAAGTGAACACACTGCCCGTCAAATTGAGGATGACTTCACTCAATTTCAAGGTTTTGAAGCGGTCCAAGTCGTCGGCGCTCAAATTCACCTCAAAGCGCATGCGCCCATCCAAGGTGTACATGGACAAGGAGCCTGGCTTTAAGCTCAACGTATGGCGGTCAAAATAGACTGGTGCAGTGGGCAAGAACTGCAAGAGTGGTAGCATTTTGTCGCTGTAGCGCTCAATATTGAAGGGACTTTGCTCGGCTTGAAAAATCAATCGGCTGGTTCTCGATACCGAATAAATGGCATTGCACACCATTTGTGAACCAATTTGGGGAAACTGCTCCCTCAGACTTCGGTACATCATGTGATGCAAGGCCACCCGACTCCAGCACCGCGTATCCCTCACCACCGGCGCCAAAGCATTGCACACCAACGCAAACGAGTTTTGCAAGGCAACGAGCTTGTCCACCTGTTCAGGGGTGGTGGTGAGCGGGATGGAAAGGGTAGAAATATTCATATAGGAATTTCATATAGGATAACATCAAAGGCTGCCTTTTTTTAAAACAGCTTTGGTTTTTATTGGAGATTGTTGTTTTTATTGCCAAAACACCCATGCATCCAACCCATTGAAAACCCTTTTGGAGTCCTTCAAAAGAACTTAAAACGACCTTAAAAAAACATTTGGGCATGAAATTCGTTGGTCCGAGTTCATTTCAACCAAGAATATCGACCAGGAGCAGTGCGACTTGAATCCCTCTCGATCCTTTCTTCATACGATTGCCCCAAGGTCTGAAGAGGTCTTGGGAAAAGGATCATGGAGCCCACATTCACTATATATAAGTCAAATTCGCCCATTCACAACACCTCCTCAAAATCGTTACTCAAGTTTACGGCCCAGGTGCCGAAAATGAAGCATCGGGATCATGACAGTTGCACTTGCTGGGCAAGGATTGCATCAGGAAGACCCAAACCGATTATTTCCTTTCTTTCGTTTGTATCGTTTGTTTCGTTTGTTTTTTGAACTTTTTTGGCACCATCATGACACTCAGCATCACCCCCATTTCAGCCAATTTGTCCAACTTGCCCACGGTCAGCATCAGTTCCTCGGCAACGAGTGCACAAACGTCGATCAATTTCTTCATCAGCAACGCGGGCTCCAACATCGTTGGAGTTCAAGTCGGCGTGACCAACATTCCCACCGGCAGCACGTTTTCAATGGCAAGCAATGTGCCCTCGGTGTGGATGACACCGGCTGCGACGACAACGGCCCAAAGCATCAGCGCCATTGCCATCGATGGCACGGTCGGCGCCAATCCCCTCCCCGCGGTTTACACCTCCCCCATTGAGACGCTCACCATCAACCAAGGCAACATCACGGCACCCTTGAGCCTGAGCAACTTCACCCTCACGGCACAAAACACACCGGGTAAATTTGTCGACTTGAAACTCCTCACCACGGGCTACAACATCAACATCACGGGTAGCGTCGGCTTCACTGTGCCCGCCAGCAGCGTGGCGGGCAACTACACAGGCGGGACAGGCGTCAACACACTGGTGTTCCCCGATGTCTATAGCAAATACGCGATCACCAATTTGGGCAGCAACAATTTCAATGTGACTTACAGCACCAACGGCTCTGTGGACACCATTCAATCGTTTTCAAGGCTTCAGTTCCAAGACAAAGGCTTGGCTTATGATTTGAGCGGAGCAGCTGGACAAGTCGCCAAAATTCTCGGTGCCGTCTATGGCTCGAGCTCAGTCTCCAACCCCACGTTTGTGGGCATAGGACTAGGCTATTTGAACCAAGGCATGAGTTATGCCAACTTGATCTCCTTGGCACTGAACGCCAAACTGGGAACAGGATTCACCAACGCCCAAGAAGTGACTTTGCTCTTTCAAAACTTGGCCCACGCCAACCCAACTGCACAAGATGTGAGCACTTGGACCAATCAAATCAGCAATGGCACTTACACACAAACCTCACTGGCACAGTTTGCCTGTGACAACGCCATCAACACCAACAACATCAACTTGACCGGTTTGGCTCAAACCGGTCTGACCTACTCTTCCTGAGTTTTTGAACCCGGATGAATGCACGGTGAGTCAAAGACATTCACCATTTTTCAACCTTCCCATCAGAACTTTGAGCGTTCACCCTAATGGCAAGCGTCCAGCCCTGAGTGATCCAACCCTACCCTTGAACATGAATGCGCCAACAATTCAGATGCCTGCTATTCAAGTTCAACATCTCTTTGAACAAGCGGTCAAGTTGCATCAGCACCAATGCTTTGCTGAGGCCAAAGATCTCTATGAGCAAATATTGAGGGTGGACCCGAAACACTTTGACGCCACACATTTAATGGGTTTGATGGCTTGTCAACAAAAAAATCATGAGGTGGGTCTGCCATTGATCCACCAAGCCATTGCAATCGACCCCAGGAATGCGGGTCCCTACTCAAACTTGGGTGTCATCTACAAGGAGTTGCAACAATTGGATCAGGCCTTGATGTATCAAAGCAAGGCCATTGAGCTCGACCCTGGATTCTCCAAGGCTTATTACAACCGTGGTAATTTGCACAAAGAATTGCAACACCATGAAGAGGCGGTCAAAGACTACAGCAAAGCCTTGCTGCTCAACCCCAAAGACGCAGAGGCCCATGTCAACCGGGGACTTTTGTATTTTCAGACTAACAACTACCCCTTGGCCTTAAAAGACTTGGATCAGGCCATTGCACTCAACCCCCAATCGGCAGATGCGCACTTCAATCGCGGTCTCGTGATGACTCGGCTCTTGAAGTTCGATCAAGCTTTGGTCAGTTACAGGAACGCGCTCAACCTCAAGGCCCATTTTGATTTTTTATTGGGTGAAAAACTCTACAGCCAAATGTTCTGTTGTGATTGGGCTGAGTTTGAAGAACACGCGCAACTCTTGGAAACGGGACTGGATCAACGTCAAAAGGTGAGTCCCCCCCTGATAGCCTGTGGCGTGCTCGATTCACCCAAGGCTCAACAAATCGCAGCTGAAATTTGGGTTGAGCAGACCTATCCTGTCAACCATGACTTGGGGCCCTTGCAAATCACCATGGACCCCGATCATTCAGGTGAAAAGCCCACAATCTCCTTGAGTACCGCTTCACCGAAAAAAAGAAAAATCAAAATCGGCTATGTCTCGGCTGATTTTCATGAGCATCCCGTCTCAATTTTGCTGGCAGAACTGTTTGAGTTGCATGACAAAACCCGATTTGAAATCGTTGCCTTCGATTCAACCCAGGAAAAGCCGAACAAAAGAGATCTCTTAAGAGAACGCATCAAAGGCGCCTTTGATTCTTTCATTTCCATCAAAGACCTGGACGATAAAAGTGCTGCCAATCTCATCAGACAACAGGGCCTGGACGTGATCATTGATCTGGGCGGCCACACCTTGAACAGTCGCCTGGGGGTACTCGCCTATCG
>CAIPFK010000200.1 GCA_903864315.1 uncultured Burkholderiales bacterium
CCCAAGATATTGAAGAGGGTACGAACGCCCAATTCTTTTCTGACGGGCGCCACATTCTTCATGGCCGGGTGGTGGTTGGGAGCGAACATGAAGCCCACCCCCGTCTGAGCAATGCTTTGTGCGATTTGTTCGGCGTTCAGAAGGAAACTCGCCCCCAAACTCTCCAACACATCGGCGCTCCCGCTCTTAGAACTCACGCTGCGGTTGCCGTGTTTGCTCACCCGGGCTCCCGCGGCGGCGGCCACGAACATCGCGCAAGTCGATATATTGAAGGTGTGCGAGCCGTCGCCACCCGTGCCCACGATGTCGACCAAATGCGTGCGGTCTTTCACGTGCACTTTGGTGGAGAACTCGCGCATGACCTCGGCCGCGGCCGTGATCTCGCCGATGGTTTCTTTTTTCACGCGCAGCCCAGTGAGGAATGCCGCACTCATCAAGGGCGACATCTCACCCGTCATGATCATGCGCATCAAGTGCAGCATCTCGTCGTGAAAAATCTCTCGGTGCTCAATCGTGCGTTGAACCGCTTGGCTAGGGGTGATGGGCATGGTCTGGACTCTCAAAAAAATGGTCTTTGGCAGCAAGGGACTTGAGCAAACATTGGCTTTATGGCTTTATGGCTTTATTGCTTGATCGCAGATGCTTGATCGTTGGTGCTTTATCGTTGGTGCAGGAAATTATCCAACAGGGCATGCCCCGCTTCGGTGAGCACCGACTCGGGGTGAAACTGAACACCCTGGATGGCAAAGTGTTTGTGGCGCACGCCCATGATCTCGCCGTCTTCGCTCCACGCCGTGACCTCCAACTCGTCGGGACACGTGCTGCGTTCAATGGCCAAGGAGTGGTAGCGGTTCACCGTCAGGGGCTTTGGCAATCCATGAAACACACCCAAACCCACATGCTGGATCACCGAGGTCTTGCCGTGCATCAATTGCTGGGCACGCACAACTCGACCCCCAAAGGCCGCTCCAATGCTTTGGTGGCCCAAGCACACCCCCAGCATCGGGATCTTGCCAGCAAAGTGCCGTATGGCCGCCACCGAAATGCCGGCTTCATTGGGGGAACAAGGCCCGGGCGAGATCACGAGCCGATCTGGCGCCAAGGCCTCGATCTCCTCCAAGGTGATCTCATCGTTGCGGTAAACCGTCACGCGTGCACCCAATTCTGCCAAGTATTGCACCACATTGAAGGTGAAGGAGTCGTAATTGTCAATCATGAGCAAATTGAATCGCGACAGGCCCGTTGCGGCGTTCTCGTCCAACTCGTAGCAGGGCACGACTCGCCCGGGTGTCTGTCTTTTTGAACTGCTGGTCATGGCGCTCACTCCCATCCTTCTTCGACGAGTTCGCTTGCCCGAATCAGGGCCCGCGCTTTGTGCTCGGTCTCTTGCCACTCAAGCTCTGGCACCGAATCGGCCACCACCCCAGCAGCGGCTTGCACATGCAAGGTCTGGTCCTTGATGATGCCGGTGCGAATGGCAATGGCCACGTCCATGTCACCGGCGTAGCTCAAATACCCACACGCCCCGCCGTAGAGGCCGCGTTTGCTGGGTTCCAGCCGGTCAATGAGCTCCATGGCATGCACCTTGGGCGCACCCGTCAAGGTGCCCGCAGGGAAGGTCGCTCTCAACACATCCATGTTGGAGACCCCGTCTTGAAGGACTCCTTCCACATTGCTCACGATGTGCATCACATGGCTGTAGCGCTCCACCACAAAGGACTCGGTGACTTTGACGCTGCCGGTTTTGGCGATGCGTCCAATGTCGTTCCTGGCCAAATCAATCAGCATCACATGCTCGGCGCGCTCTTTGGGGTCGGCCAAGAGTTCGCGCTCACGCGCCAAATCCTCCTCTGGACTCGCACCCCTCGCACGGGTGCCCGCCAGGGGCCGTATGGTGACCTTTTGCCCCTCGGGTGTGGACTCTTGGCGCACCAAGATCTCGGGCGAGGCACCGACCACATGAAAGTCACCCAAGTCGTAGTAGAACATGTAGGGGCTTGGGTTCAAGGCCCGCAACGCTCGGTACAACGACAAGGGGCTTTGGGTGTAGGGCTTGCTCAGGCGCTGGCCCACTTGCACTTGCATGAAGTCCCCCGCACCGATCAAATCTTTGGCCGTTTGCACCGCCTTCAAGTAATCCTCTTTGGCAAACTCACGGCGCACCGTGTGCGTGGCGCTGGGTTTCAAGACCGGCGCACTGACCGAGTAGCGCAACTGCTCTTTGAGTTGGCGAAGGCGTTTTTTACCCACGCTGTAGGCATCCGTGAGTCTGGGGTCGACATAGACCATCAAATAGAGTTTGCCCGACAAGTTGTCGATCACCGCGAGCTCTTCACACTCGAGCAAAAAGATGTCGGGGCAACCCAAGGTGTCGGGTGGACAAGAGTTCTCGAGTTTTCTCTCCACATTGCGCACCGTGTCGTAACCAAAGTAGCCCGCCAACCCGCCACAAAACCTGGGCATCCCTGGTCGAAGCGCCACTTTGAAGGTCGCTTGATAGGACTCAATGAAGGCCAAGGGGTCGCCATGGTGGGTTTGCACGACCACGCCGTCTCGCACGACTTGGGTCACGGCCGACTCACCAAAGCCGTGGCTCACCAAGTGGCCGCGCGCGGGCAGACCAATGAAGCTGTAGCGGCCAAAGCGCTCGCCCCCCACCACGGATTCGAGCAAGAAGCTGTAGCGACCCGCGTTTTGTGAATGGGCCAATTTCAAATACAAAGATAGCGGCGTCTCTAGATCCGCAAAAGCCTCTTGCATCAACGGGATGCGGTTGTAGCCTTGGGAGGCCAGGCTTTTGAATTCAAGTTCAGTGAGCATAAAAAGCTTTCAGGTTCAATCAATGGGAACGGA
>CAIPFK010000201.1 GCA_903864315.1 uncultured Burkholderiales bacterium
AGTGTGGTTTTGTCTTTTATGTGATAGATCGGATAAAATTATGAGCGAGACCAAACCAGGCGTTTTTAGGCGTCTTTGGGAGTTCCTGAAAAAGCCCAGCGCCAAGTATTCCATTTTGGCCATCTCGAGTGTGGGGTTCGTCTCGGGGATCATTTTTTGGGGCGGCTTCAACACGGGGCTCGAGATGACGAACTCGTTGGAGTTTTGTATTTCTTGTCACGAGATGCGCGACAATGTCTACCAAGAGTACAAGGAGACCATTCACTACAGCAACCGCACAGGGGTGAGAGCGATATGCTCGGATTGTCATGTCCCCAAGGACTGGACGCACAAGATGATTCGCAAATCCAAGGCGAGTTTTGAGGTGTGGGGCAAGCTCACAGGTGTGATCGACACCAAAGAGAAATTTGAAGCCGAAAGGATCAAATTGGCCACCCATGAGTGGCAGCGCATGAAAGACAGCAATTCGCGTGAATGCCGCAATTGCCACAGCTTTGAGGCGATGTCCCCTGAGTTGCAAAAACAAACGCCCTACAAAAAACACATGAAAGCCAAAGAAGACGGCAAGACGTGCATCGATTGCCACAAGGGCATTGCTCATCACTTGCCCAAAGAGTACGAAGACCCAGACGAGTGATGCAACGCCAAGGAGAGACACCAGTTCTTTGACAAGCACTCAGGCTCTGGCAATGGGCAAATCTTGCCAAGACGTGGTGTATTGTGGAGTGAGTCTTTCTTGGCGCATGGACCACAAGCGAGTTCGCTCGGTGAGTCCGGTGCTGGCCATGGCGAGTGTGCCGCGCCCATAGCGTTGGTTCAAGGTGTCGAGTGCGTGCATGAGTCTGGGGGCTTGCACGGCGTGCGTCTCATCTTCTTCGCACTCCAGTTCAAGCTCACCTTGGTGATGATTGTCTGCGCTCAAGTCGAGGAGCATCACGCCAGCTTTGGCGAATTGGAAGCCCGGTTTGTAGATGAGTTTGAGTCCGGTGACGGCTGCGCTCACCAAGTCCGCCGTGTTGGCGCTGGGCCGGCGCAGTGGCACCACCACACTTTGGCTGTAGCGAGGGCCCGCTCGAAAGGGGCTGGTGCGGATGAAGACCAAGACTTGTGAGGCGCAACTGCGTTGGCGACGCAGTTTTTCTCCTGCCCGCGACGCAAATTCACACACCGATTGGATGAGGGGCTCCAAGCTCACGATGCCTTGCCCAAAACTGCGCGTGCAAGCGATCTCTTGTTTGTTGGCTGGGGCGTGTTCCAGTGCAATGCAGGGCACGCCGTGGAGTTCACGCCACGTGCGCTCGAGCACCACCCCGAAATTTTGTCTCACGATGGCTGGGTCTAACTGGAGGAAATCCCATACGGTGTTGACACCGGCCTCTTGGAGTCGCGCGCCGATGCGCCGCCCCACGCCCCAGATCTCCCCCACATCGCTGCTTTGGTAAACGGTTTGGCGGGCCTCTTTGCTCAAGGTGCCCAGGTGGCAGACTTGGGCGAGGTCTCGCGCGTAGACACCCGGTTTTCGCTCGGCGGTTTTGGCGATGTGGTTGGCCAGTTTGGCCAGTGTTTTGGTCTCTCCAATCCCCACGCACGTGGGCAGTCCAGTCCACTGCAAAATGCGCTCGCGCACGCGCCTGGCCCGCACAAGTAAATCACCTCGCACTCCCGCTAGACTCACAAAACTCTCGTCGATGGAGTAAATCTCTTGCTCAGGTCCCAGTCCTGCGGCCACCGTCATCATGCGCTGACTCATGTCGCCGTAAAGCGCAAAGTTGGCCGACAAAGCGACCAAGCCGGCTTTTTGCTGCAAGTCAGCGATCTTGAAAAAAGGCTCTCCCATGGCGACGCCAAGCGCTTTGGCCTCGTTGCTGCGCGAGATGGCGCAGCCATCGTTGTTGGAGAGGACCACCACGGGCGTGTGGTTCAGGGCGGGACGGAAGACCCGCTCGCAACTGACGTAAAAATTGTTGCCATCGATGAGTGCGTACATGGCGTGAGGCTTGTGGACGAGCTGGTGTGTGTTGGGTGAAGTGGTCGCGGTAGAGAGAGAGGATCAGTCCAGAGATTGGGCGGTTTTGCGAAAACGTTTGATGGAACTCGTCACCACGCCGCAAATGCGCAGGCTCTGACCCTCTTTGAAGGTGATGTCTGGGTAGGTGGGGTTGGCGGGTTGGAGTTTGATTTGTCCGTTGCGCTTGTAAAAATATTTCACGGTGAATTCACCATCGACTTCGGCCACCACCACGTCTTTGTGCACTGGGGTGAGAGCGCGGTTGACCACCAAGATGTCGCCATCAAAAATGCCCGCCTCCGTCATGGAGTGCCCCGAGACTCGCCACAAAAATGTTGCCACCGCGTGTGAGATCAGCAAGTCGTTCAAATCGTGCCGTTTGACGGAGAAGTCCTCAGCTGGTGAGGGAAACCCAGCGGGTACCTTTCCTGGGACCACGCGCAAGGGCAGGTGACTGGGCTCGAGGGTGTAGCCCCAAGCTCCTGCGGGGAGGGGGGGGTGAATCTCCCTGGGTGCACGACCAAGTGAGGGCGACTTGTAACTGTTCATTTATACAGTATACGGCAAGTTTGCGGTATTTGCCAATGCTTTTATGCATTCAAAATCAAGCAAGCGTTGATTCTCCCCGTGGCAAAGCGCCATGGACACGTTATTTGAGATTGCTCGAACCCTGCTTTGCAGCGTGAAATTCACGTTACTCGGGAAAAATTGAACTCCCGGATTTTGCCGGCGCATCGATCTCCATTGGATTGGGTAGACGGTGAATTTTTGAATTTGGGGAGCTATTTTTGGCAACCATTTGTACCCACACGTCATCGAAGGAATCGAGGATTCCTTCGATGGCCAGTTTTTCAAAAAAGCTGCAGTGGTGATGAAATGGGTGTGGTCCGACAACTGTTCCAATTCCCGCAAGTGGCCCAGTTTCTTATCCTCGAAAATCACCAAAGCGAGCGAGTTGCCGACCGATTCATCCAGAAAATTCAAAATAAAGTCGGCAATGGCAAGGTCTCCTCGACCCCTTCCAATGGGCTCGCCCCGTGCTATTTTTTACTTGCATTACCAAGCACAACTCAAGTGGCGAGAGTCCTCTGCATTTCAATGGGGCGCGCCATCTTTGGTCGATGGAGCACTGGTGTAGACGAGGGCGTCAAGTGCAATGCAGCGGTTTTGAAGGGACAGACCCAGTCAACGCCAAGCTCTACAATCAGACTGCAAGCAGACTACAAACAGAATACGAATACTATCCATGAAAACCTCAGACCTCCTGCGCTTAATTTTATTGGGGGCCATCTGGGGGGGCTCGTTTTTTTTCATGCGCATGGTCTCTCCAGTCTTGGGTGCCGCTTATTTGGCCGAAGCGCGTGTTTTGGCGGCCTCCTTATTTTTGGCCATTGTCTCGATGTATTTGGGACGCAAACCTCAACTGCGCAAGAGAGCCGTGCACTACTTCATCATGGGGTTTTTCAACTCGGCCTTGCCGTTCGTGCTCTTTGCTTATGCGTCTTTGGACTTGAGCACCTCTGAGTTGTCGATTCTGAACGCCATGGCACCCGTTTGGGGGTTTCTCATTGGTTGGCTCAGAGGCACAGAGGCATTGACCCTCAAGCGTGGCATGGGACTGCTGTTGGGGGTGGTGGGGGTGGCCATTTTGCTTGGCCTTTTCTCTGCAGACCACCACCAAGCCAATGCCTTGTCGGTCGCCTTGGGTCTCATTGGGGCATTGTCTTATGGAGTGGCCTCCAACTATGCCAGAGTCTCCAAAGGGGTCGAGCCCTTTGACAACACGCACGGAAGCCTTTGGGCCTCGGTCATTTTGATCATCCCAGCTCTTTTTTGGCTGCCCTTGAAGGCCGAGCCCACGCTCGTGACTCTGTCCATTGCGGTGGTGCTCGGTGTGGTGTGCACTGCCGTGGCTTTGCTGCTGTACTTTCGACTGATCCAGGACGTCGGCGCGACGTCTGCTCTCACGGTGACTTACCTGATTCCCTTGTTTGCCAGTCTTTGGGGAGTGCTCTTTTTGAATGAAACCTTGAGTGCCAATACGCTGATCGGCATGGTGGTGATCATCCTGGGCACAGCGTGGGTGACCGAGTTCGATTGGCGAGCAGCCTTCAAATTGCAAGCCAAGTGAGCTTGGGTTTTACTCGCAAGAGATCAGCATGAGGCGTGATCACAACACTTGGATAACTGAGCGTAATTGTTAGATGGACATCACTGTTATTTTTTGAGCCGCTGCACGGGCTTTGCCCAGCGCGTTGGGTCCTTTGGCCAGTGCCACCGCCATGCGCCTAAAGGGACGCGTCGTGGGTTTGCCAAAAATCCGAACATCGGTGCCCGGTTCACTCAAAGCATCTGCCACACCGGTGAATGTTGGTGAGTGTCCCTCTGTCGTCGCCAAGACGACCGCACTCGCGCCTTCAATGGTATCGATGTGAGGAATGGGCAGACCCAAGATCGCGCGAGCGTGGAGATCGAATTCACTCAAGTTTTGACTGATCAAGGTGACCATGCCGGTGTCATGGGGGCGAGGGCTCAGTTCACTGAAGATCACCTCGTCTTGTGTCACAAAAAATTCAACCCCAAAAAGACCAACACCGCCCAGATCTGCGGTCACTTTTTCGGCCATCAACTCGGCCGTCTTCAAGTATTGGGGCTTCATGGCTTGAGGCTGCCAACTGTATTGATAGTCACCCCTTTCTTGTACGTGGCCAATGGGTTGACAAAAAATCGTTGAACCGTTTCTTTGGCGAATGGTGAGGAGGGTGATTTCGAACTCAAAGTGGATGAACTCTTCAACAATCACCTTTTGACGATCTCCCCTCATGCCTTTGCAGGCGTAATCCCAGCATGCCTGAATGTCGTCTTGGGTCTTGGCCACACTTTGGCCTTTGCCAGATGAGCTCATGACAGGCTTGATCACCACCGGAAAACCAATCGATTGGGCCTGCGCGAGCAGCTCAGCGGCCGATTCGGCGTAGCTGAACTTGGCGGTTCGCACCCCCAAGCCCACGGCCACATCACGGATGCGGTCTCGGTTCATGGTCAAGTTGGCCGCACGGGCACTGGGGATCACCTCGAACCCCTGGCGCTCAACATCAAGGAGGACCTCGGTGCGGATGGCTTCAATTTCAGGCACGATGAGATCGGGCTTGTGCTCTGAAATGGCCGCACGCAAAGCCGTCTCGTCGAGCATACTGAACACACAGCTCTCATCGGCGACTTGCATGGCGGGTGCATGGGCGTAGCTGTCGCACGCCACCACATAGCACCCCAGTCGTTTGGCGCTGATGACGAATTCTTTACCCAATTCACCCGAGCCCAGGAGCAGTATTTTTTTCATGGAAAGTTCTCCGAAAAGATTGATTTCTAATCATTTTACAGATTGCACCGCGTGAGAGTTCAGTTCATGTGGAGCAAGTGACGCTCCACCCATCGAGCGGCGGTTCATGGGGTTGCCTAGATCAACACCACGCAAGCACGGGTTTGGCTGCTCACACGGGTGTGTGCACACGCAAGCAACACCACCGTACAGCCCCAGCGTTTCTATAGACGGTTTGGATTGAGTTCAATTGTGGTTTCAACAGTCATATTCGCCAACGTTTTCGAGCTTTGCAAGATCAATTGCAATGTTGGTGGGATTTTTTCATGGATAATCGATGTCAAGAAACTTCACCTGTGCTTGCTGATCCATGTCCTCCCATAGCCGACAAATTATTCTCGTCAAATCAGCGGCCAAGCCTGATCCGAAGTCCAGTGCAAGCGAGCAACTGAAGAAAAAACTTGCAAAAGCAAGATCTGATTTAAAACGTGCGCAAAAAAAATTAGAACTCTATAAAAATTGTGCAGCACTGCACAATCAGCGTCGCTACGAAATCGTGCTCCCCGAGGTGGCGCGTTATTACCAAAACTTAAAGCAATGGGTGTTGGCGCTTGTTCAAGCCCACCAAAAATTCAAGTGGAACGCAATTGAATACGATGCAATTGCAGAGCAAATTGAAGACGCTCTCAGCGTATTGGCAAGAGAGTTGCCCGAGGATGATGAGATTGCCGCGCTTGTTGAGCAGTACTCACCCTCAGCTGGGGATGAGGATGAAGACGAAGACGAGGAAGATGACGATTTAGGCGAGGATGACGAATCATTTGCACGCGAGGATGCCCGCCACGCTAAGGGTGGAGTCGGCGCCAGTCATGATCGGTCCCCCAATGTTGAGCTTTTTATCAATCGAGTGTGCATGCAATTTGGCTTGGATCCCGAAGCATTCATGGATTGTAAGACGATGGACCAAGTCGCCTACATCCTCCACGCTCAAATTGGAAGTCGAGGCCATCAAGAGTCAACCCAAGCGTCGACACCGAGAAAAAAAAAGCCCATGTCGATTCGGGAGTTGTACAGAAAGCTCGCCAGTATTCTTCACCCCGACAAAGAGCATGACCCCGAGGTGAGAGCTGAAAAAACGGAGTTGATGAAAAAACTCAACAACGCCTATCGTGACAACGATATTGAGACGATGATGAATATGCAAATGGAGTTGACCCAAAGCGATTTGGGAGATCTCGTAAGCGATGGCGAGGTCTTGAAGTTAACACTGGAGCATGTCAAGCTGCAAACTGCCAAATTGATGCAACAAGCCGAGGAATTTGTCGCCAAGATGCCTCGGGTGAAAGATATTAAAAAAATAAAAAAATTAAAAGATATTGAAGATGCGGTTGAGGACTTGATTGATGGAGAGTTATCGGCATTGCTTGGGGATCAAGTGTTCATGCAAAACGAGATCAAATACTGTTTTCACAGTAAAAAAGCCATGAAACCCAAAGTCAGGTTGTGGGTTGAAGGGTTTGACGACATGCTTGGCTAGGAGTCCTTGTCATTTGAGTTGTAACACCCAGCAGCGTTGCATTCAATTTTCATATTTCAAATTAGAATTGCCAACTCAAGCGCTTTGCAACGCCATCCTCGTCTCTGAATAATAAGTAGCACCTACACCCATGGTTCAAAAAAGCATTGCTCCCCAAGAAACAGGAAGAACCAACGATCCTGCAAGAACGGTGGCGGAAATTTTGGCGGTTGCCACCCAAGAATTTGCAGAAAAAGGTTTGGCTGGTGCGCGCATTGATCAAATTGCCCAAGCTACGCGCACGAGTAAACGCATGATCTACTATTACTTCAAAAGTAAAGATGGGCTCTACCAAGCCGTCTTAGAGCACGCCTATCGACGCATGCGAGACGAGGAAGCTCATTTAAAACTCGAGGAGATGGAGCCCGTGGCTGCTATCAAGCGACTGGTGGAATTTACCTATGAGCACCACCGAGACAATGAGGATTACATCAGGCTTGTGATGAATGAGAACATCATGAAAGGCAATTATTTAAGGCAAATTGAGGGCATCAAGACCTTGAACCAGCCCGCCATCGAGTCTCTTCGGCGAGTTTATCAACAAGGCGTGAAGTCGGGGGTTTTCCGTGCCGGTCTTGACGCCGTTGATATCCATGCAGCGATCTCTGCCTTGGCTTTTTTCAATGTTTCCAATCGTTACACGTTTGGTGCGATCTTTGATCGAGCCGTTGATGGCGATCATGCCCAAACGGTGAGCTGTGCGCAATTTGTTGACCTGGTTTTGCGCTTTGTGAGTCTATCCAGCCCCAAGTGAGGGCACCACTTGCGGATGGATAGCTCACAGGCAGCTTAACTGGGAGAAAACTGCTCTTCGTAAATGCTCAGATTGAATTCTTTGGCAATGTCAGACAAACTCGTGAGCGTGTCTTTTGCCAATAACAAGCCGTCACGGCGGTTGACAACATCAAAATCATTTTCCATCTCGCCTGGAAAATACACCTTGTCGTGACCCTCGGCCAAAGGCACGTCCTTGAGTGACTTGATGTAGTCGTCAATCGAGCGTTCAAACTGCGCCAGGGGCTGAAAGTTCGAGACATCCAGAGCGATCAACAAATGCCCTGCAAAACTCAAGTTGGTGGGATCGTAGGGGCCGTGGACTTGCTCTAAAAAACCACTGCCCGAGAGTACGCCCGACAAGATATCGATCATCGCTCCAAAGACGTAACCCTTGTGGCCTGCCATGGGCAAGATCAAACCCTCGATGGCGTGCCTGGGATTGGTGGTGGGTCTGCCCTTGGAGTCCAGTGCCCAACCCAGGGGGATGTCTTTGCCTTGTTTTTCGGCTAAATAGATCTTGCCCCTTGCCACCCCAGAATTGGCCATGTCCATGACGACAGGGCCGTGAGAACCTCCAGGGACTGCAATGGAGATGGGGTTGGTGCCGATTTTTTTCTTCATGCCACCCCATGGCGCCATGTTGGGGCCTGCATTGGACATCAATAGAGCGATCATGCCTTGCTTGGCGCACATGCGTGTAAAGTACATGCAGGTGCCAAAGTGGTTGGAATTGCGAACAGAGACCACTCCGACGCCATGATTCTTGGCGCGCGTGACCGCTTGTTCGACGGCTTGTCGAGCAATCACTTGGCCCACGCCGTGCTGCCCATCCAAAACGGCAATACTTTTGGCATCTGTGACCAATGTGGTTTGCGTGTTGGCCTTCATCGCGCCAGACTGTAAGCGCGCCAAATACCAGGCCAAGCGCAGCATGCCATGGGACTGATGTCCCCAGAGATCGGCTTGCACCAAAGTGTCGGCTGCAAGCCACGCGTGCTCACTTGGGACGCCCACTTTTTCGTAGATGAGTTGTGCAAACTCAATCAAGGTCGAAGGATTGAAGCGCTGAATGGAGGGTGAGTCGGGGGTCATCGGGTTTGTATAAAAAGTGAAGCGATATTCAAATGAGTGTTGTTGTTTTGAAAACGCCATATGGACAAAAACCAAAGGCATTGTAGTTCTAGAGCGGGTGAGAGGCGGCAATTCAAATGACTTGAATCGTTTTTCGATTGGCTACAATGCTGAAACAGTTTTTATGAACCCCTATTCAATTTATTAATATGCCCACATTCAAGTCAAGCTTAGGCGCTGATATTTTTTACAAAATAGACGATCACACCGATCCCGATCGGGAACCTCAAACGGTGGTCTTCATCCACGGCTTTTGCGAAAGCACAGAAGCCTGGCGCACTTGGGTGCCAAGTTTCTCAAGAGACTACCAAGTGGTGCGGTTTGATCAACGTGGTTTTGGTCAAACGGGTGCTGTGGATGAAAACTTCATCTTCACACCTGAGTTGATCATCGAAGACTTGACTCGTTTGATTGAACTCGTGGCCCCCAAACAAAAAGTACACATCGTTTCGGGTAAAAGTGGCGCGATGTCGGCGATTTATTTTGCAACTGCAAGACCGGATTTGGTGAGGTCTTTGACCATGGTGAGTCCTGCGATCAAGGGGCCCGATACCACGGGCTGGCTCGAACACATGACCGGCAAAGGCATGCTCAGTTGGTCGCGCTGGACCATGCGAGACCGCTTGGGGCAGAAGATGTCAGACAAGGGTCTGGAGTGGTGGATTCAATTGATGGGACAAACCACAACGAGCACGGCGCTTGCCTATTTGAAGTGGGTTTCGCAAGTCGATTGCACACCGCTGTTCAAGGACATTCAAGCACCTGCGCTGATTTTGGGCAGTGAGACCAAGCGTCGAGGTGCTTTGCAGTTCAAATCCTATGTGGACCAAATTCCCGATGCCTCCTTGCAAATGATCGAAGTGGATGGCTATCATGTGGGAGCGGTGGTGCCCGATTTGTGTGCTCAAAAGGTCAAACAATTCATCGCTCAACATTGAGTCCAAGGAGTAAAACGTGACCATGAACCCCAAACCCTTGCGTTGGATTGTGATGGCGGTGTTGCTCTTGGCTCACCTCACGGTGCGTGCCGCCTATCCGGACAAGCCCATCCGGTTGGTGATTCCGTCTGGCGCGGGAGGGGTGACGGATTTGCTCGCGCGCAGTTTGGTGCTTCAACTCACCAAAGAGTTGGGGCAGCAAGTCTTTGTGGAGAACAGACCTGGTGCCAGTGGTATCACGGGTTCAGTGTTTGTGGCCAATTCGCCCCCCGATGGTTACAACTTGTTGATGGTATTTCCATCCCATGTGACCAACCCAAGCTTGTTCAATAAGCTGCCTTACGACAGTGTGAAATCATTTCAAGCGGTTTCTTTGGTGAGCAATGTCTCTAGCGTCTTCATCGTTCCCAAGAACTCGCCCGCCAATACGCTTGAGCAATTCATCGCGTACGCCAAATCCAACCCCACGCAGCTCAACTTCGCCAGTGTCGGCAGTGGTAGTTTGGGGCATTTGGCAGCTGAACTCTTCAAGATGACGACTGGCACCAGCATTGCCCACATACCTTACAAAGGCACGCCTCAAGCGATGACGTCCATTTTGTCGGGCGAGGTGCAAATGTATTTTGTGGCGTCAGCCAGCAGCGCCTTGCCTCTGATTCAGTCCGGTCAGGTCAAAGCACTCGGTGTGAGTAGCAAGGAGCGCATCGGTTTGATGCCCGACGTGCCTGCCATTGCAGAGCACGTCAAAGGCTATGAGGTCACGGGTTGGAATGGGATTTTGGCGCCAGCCGGCACACCCGCCCCCGTGGTCGATCGACTGTACCAAGCCATCAAGAAAGCGGTTAAATCGGCTGATTTTTCTGAGAAATTGCGCCAAGAAGGCGCTATTGGCGTGGGCAGTTCACCGCTTGAATTTCAAGACATGATCAAAAAAGACATCGCTAAATGGGCCGAGGTGATACAAAAGGCGGGCATCATTGCCGAGTAGACATTCCACTCGGCAAGCCTGGGCGATGGCCCTTCCTCATCCTTACGCTTTTTCCGACAATTGATGGGTCAAATATTTTTTGGCATTCTCTACATCGATCAGCGCATGGATCTCCATGTGCGCCGGCACGATTTCAAGCCATTCATTGATGTATTTGTGCAGCGTCTCGTTGGAGTCCACGTCAAACAAGGCCACAGCACCGCGGCCGACTTTTGCATAGACCGATTTCACCTCACCCTTGGCAATCAAAGGGTTGATCCAATCCCAATAGTGCTGTCTTGATCCAATCATGGTGGTGGGTTTTTCGGGCCTGGGGGTACTGATTACCAAGAAAAGCATTTTTGATTCCAATAGTTGTTTGAAGACACAGGCAGTTTATTGGAAATGCGATTAGGGTATTTACTTATTTAAATAAAACTAACCATTTAGTACATTTTAATTTTTATCTGTCTTTGACCATCATGCTCAACACCATTTTTGATCAATATTGCAAATTGCTGACTTTTTTATGTGTTTGCGCTCTCGCGATCATGGTGGTGCTGGTGTTTGGCAATGTGGTCTTGCGTTACGGTTTTAATTCAGGGCTCACCATGTCGGAGGAACTCTCGCGGTGGCTGTTCGTGTGGTTGACGTTCATGGGCGCTGTGGTGGCTTTGAATGAAAGAACGCACTTGGGCACAGACATGATGGTGGCGCGTCTTCCTGTTTTGGGTAAAAAGGTTTGCCTGGGCCTAACCCATGCATTGATGCTTTATGTGTGCTGGCTGCTCTTTAAGGGCTCCTGCGACCAAGCATTGATCAATGTGGAGACAACCAGTCCAGTGATGGAAGTCTCGATGGCGATTTTTTATGCGTCTGGTGCCGTGTGTGCAGCTTCTTCGGGACTCATCATTTTGAAGCAATTTTATGAATTGTTGACGGGTCAGTTGAGCGAGGCAGAACTCATCGGGTTTCGCGAGTCTGAGGATGAGCCCTTGGAGATCCCCAAGCCACAGGAATGATGGCCTGATTAACCTATTTTTTCCTCTCCATTAATAGACTCAATAACATGACCATTCTTATCTTTGTCGGCTCACTCATCGCCACCATGCTTTTGGGTGTGCCCATCGCCTTTTCATTGCTGTTGTGTGGTGTGGCGTTGATGTGGCAACTCAATTTGTTCGATGCACAGATCTTGGCGCAAAACATCATTGAAGGCTCCAACAGTTTTCCTTTGTTAGCGGTGCCTTTTTTCATGCTCGCAGGAGAGGTGATGAACACCGGTGGTCTCTCGCGTCGAATCGTGAACTTTGCACTGGCCTTGGTGGGTCACGTGCGTGGAGGACTGGGTTATGTGACCATCATTGCAGCTTGTATTTTGTCTGCATTGTCTGGCTCAGCTGTGGCCGATGCTGCGGCGCTCACGGCGCTCTTGCTGCCAATGATGGTGAAAGCCGGGCACAGCAAATCCACCAGCGGTGGCCTCATTGCCGCTTGTGGGGTGATTGGTCCCATCATCCCACCCTCTATAGGATTTGTAATTTTTGGCGTTACTGCAAATATTTCAGTCACCAAGCTTTTTTTAGCAGGCATCTTTCCGGGAATTTGGTTGGCCATGGGGCTTTGGATAACTTGGTGGTGGCTCACGCGCAAAGAAAATTTGCAACCTCCACCCAGGAAAACCAAGGGCGAGGTGGTTCACGCTTTTCGTGAAGCCGCTTGGGCTTTGACACTGCCCGTGATCATCATTGTGGGTTTGCGCCTGGGGGTCTTCACCCCCACTGAAGCAGCGGTAGTCGTGGCCGTTTTTGCGACCTTTGTCGCTGGGGTGATTTACAAGGAGCTTACTTGGTCGCAACTCTACAACAGTTTCAAAGCCGCCGCCAAAACCACAGCCGTTGTGATGTTCTTGGTTGCTGCCGCGATGGTTTCTGCTTGGCTCATCACGGTGGCTGAACTGCCGGGTCAAGTCGTGGAATTGCTCAATCCATTGTTGGGAAGTCCAACCTTGCTAATGTTTGCCATCATGGCGCTCGTGATCGTGGTGGGAACTGCCATGGACATGACACCCACCATTCTGATATTGACTCCGGTTTTGGTGCCCTTGGTCAAAGCCGCAGGTATTGACCCAGTGTATTTTGGCGTACTGTTTATCATCAACAATTCGATTGGTTTGGTGACGCCACCCGTGGGGACCGTGCTCAATGCAGTGGCGGGTGTGGGCCGCATGAAGATGGACGATGTGACCAAAGGCGTCGTGCCTTTCATGGTGGTTCAGTTTGCTGTCATGTTCTTGATGGTTGTTTTCCCTCAATTGGTGATGTGGCCTGCACATCTTTTGTATTGACAGTGTAGCGCTGCCCAACAATAAACGGGTGGCATGGTGTGTATGTGTGTATTTTTATAAATTGGAGACCCTGATGAAGCGTTTAATGATTCAATCCTTGCTTGCCTTGATGGCATTGTCTGCACTTGGCTTTGTGCACGCACAAGAGCGCACCTTTAAAATGGCACTGGCCAGCCCTGAGGGACACCCAGCAGTGCCTGGCATGAAAAAATTCGCCGAGCTCGTGGCGGCCAAGTCCAATGGTCGATTCAAAGTGAGTTTATTCCTGAACTCTGCATTGGGTAGTGACCAAGCTGTAGTGTCTGCGATGAAAGGTGGCACGATAGAACTGGCAGTCATGAATTCTGGTATTTTGGCGAGTGAAGCCAAAGAGCTTGCCATCTTTGACTTTCCGTTTCTGTTTGCCAACGAAAAAGAGTCCGATGCCATCGTTGACGGTTCTGTAGGACGAAAGATGCATCAACTGTTGGAAGCCAAGGGCTTGGTCGGTTTGTCTTACTGGGAGTTGGGATATCGTCAAATCACGAACAGCAAGCGCCCTATTACTAAAATCGAAGACCTCGAGGGGTTGAAGCTCAGAGTCATCCCCAGCCCCATCAACATCGAATGGGTGAAGGCGCTCGGGGCCAATCCCACACCTTTGCCTTTCCCTGAAGTGTATGGCGCCATGGAACAACGTGCCATCGATGGGCAAGAAAATCCCATCTCTGTGATAGCTGCAAATAAATTTTGGGAAGTCCAAAAATACATGGTGATCTCAAACCATCAATACAACCCACAATCTGTGATCATGAGCAAAAAGGTTTGGGATTCTTTGTCACCAGCAGATCGCAAATTGATCGACGACGCAGCAGACGAGTCTACGCAATTCCAACGCAAAGAAGCCCGTGCCGCAGTGTCTGCCAATTTGGATTTGGTGAAGAAAAATGGGATTGCTGTTACTCAGCTTTCAAGCGCAGAGCAAGACAAATTGCGTGAAAAAATGAAGCCTGTGATTGCTAAATTCTCTGCATCTGTTGGCGAATCCACCGTCAGTGAAATGATGGCTGAATTGGCGAAGTTGCGCAAATAATTTCAATCATCAACGCCTGCAGCATCTCAATTTTTATTGATTGAGATGCTGCAGGCGGATTTGATTCGTATGGCTTCTTTGGTGTGAATTTAGACAGAGGGATTTAGCAGCATGATCAATGGCAATACTGAGCTGATCGCTCACATCGGATACCCCACCCATAGTTTCAAGTCGCCCATGATTTACAACCCGTATTTTGAGAAGATGGGTATCAATGCAGTGGTGGTACCCATGGCGTGCAAGGCAGAGCATTTCGACGTCTTTTTAAAGTCAGTGTTCAATTTGGCCAATGTGCGAGGTGCGTTGATCACGATGCCGCATAAAGTGACTGCAGTTGGACTTTTGCACGACGTGACACCCACGGTTCGCGTGGCTGGTGCTTGCAACGCTGTGAAACGAGATGCACAGGGTCATTTGGTGGGCGACATGTTCGATGGAGCAGGCTTTACAAGGGGGGTCAAAAGAAAAGGTTTTGATCTGAAGAATAAGCGCGTTTTGGTGGTGGGCTCAGGCGGCGTGGGCAGTGCAATTGCTGCATCATTGGCGGCAGAACACATCGTCGCCATTGGTGTTTTTGACTCCAACACCTCAGCCGCAGAAGGCCTTGCCATGAGGATTCAGCAAAACTATCCTGAACTTGAAGTGCGCAGTGATAGCAAAGATCCTGAGGGTTACGATTTGGTGGTCAATGCAACCCCGATGGGCATGAACGAAGAGGACCCCTTGCCCATGGACGTCTCGCGAATTGATCCCAAGACCTTTGTAGGGGAGGTGGTGATGAGAACCGAGATGACGGCCTTTTTGAGCGCAGCCAAAGCCAGGGGCTGCCAAGTTCAGGTGGGATCGGACATGTTGTTTGAGCAAATTCCAGCCTACTTGGAGTTTTTTGGCTTTCCCAGCACCACATCGGAAGAGTTGCGCAGGTTATCTCAGTTGAGTGCCTGAGTTTATTGGCCTTACACGTCAAGGCTGCAGGATGTTCGCACCAGATGGATTGCCCATCAAGGCGAACCATCAAAGGACAATGGATACTCCTTGGCGAATTTTTGCCATCTCGACAGATCAGCCCTGACAAAACGGTCCAATTCTTTGCTCTCAGAAGCGACGATTTCAAAGCCAGCATTCTCAAGACGCCCTTTGATTTCTGGGTCTTTGAGCACACCAGCCAATTCACCCTGCAGTCGTTCAATGGTGGAGGCGGGTGTTGAGGCGGGCACGAAGATGCCAAACCAGTTTTGTGCCTCAAAGCCAGGGAATCCCGATTCAGACACGGTGGGCACATCGGGCAAATCGGCTTGGCGTTTGAGGGACGTGACCGCCAGATATTTCAATTTCCCTGCGCTCACCTGTTGACGAAATAAACTGTGGGCCAGTAGGCCAAATTGCGCTTGGTTGCCCATCAGCGCTTGAAGCGCAGGGGCACCTCCTTTGAAAGACAAGTGCACTGCGTTGATACCAGATCGACGGCTGATTTCCTCGGCCGCCAAAAAACTCAAAGTCCCGACTCCTGGGGATGCAAAATTCAACGAGCCTGGACTTGCAACGTGATGTTGGATCATCTCCTTGAGCGTATTGCCCTTCAAACTCGGGTGCGCGGCCAAAAGAAGTGGGAAACGGGCCAACAAACTCACTGGGGCAAAGTCTTTGAGGGTGTCATAAGGCAGTTGTTTGAGTGCAATGGGGTTGATGGTGTGAGAACTCAAAGCGAGCAACAGGGTGTGTCCATCAGATGCGGACTTGGCAACCCACTGGCTTGCAATCACCCCCGAGCCACCCGGGCGGTTGTCCACCATGACCGCTTGTCCCAAGCGCTCAGCCAATTTGGGTTGCAGCACGCGTGCCAATAAATCGGTTGGATCACCTGGCGCAGAAGGCAAAATGATGTTGAGCGCATGATTCGGAAAATTCTGTGCGTTTGCCTCGAGTGTTTTGCACAACGCGGTCGAAAGACACAGCAACAACACCAGGCGAGACAGCAACGCAGATGGGGAAATATTTGAAATGATCAACTCGGTTTAACCTTGATTGAATTTTGATGCAATGGTGATATGCTTTTTTGTACGCATTATCAAACTATTTTTTCACCTGTAAATCCATGGAAACACCAACCACCAACTCCCTCACCACCGATGTCTTGATTGTGGGCGCGGGGCCAGTGGGTCTCGCCTTGGCCATCGAATTGGGCCTGAGAGGTATCCAGTGCCAAGTGGTTGAGCAAATGCCGGAAAACGGCTTTCACACCCATCCTAGGGCCAATCTCATTAACCAGCGGACCATGGAGTTTTGCAAACGTTGGGGCATAGCGCAAAACGTGAGGGATGTGGCAACGGCTCCAGACTACCCCCACACTGGCATGTACCTCACTTCAATGAATGGGCATCTCATTGCCAAAATCGAACGCCCCGATCACGGTCAGGACGCAAAATCGGCATTTTCCCCAGAGTCCGCCCAGCGTTGCAACCAAATTTGGTTTGACCCCGTGCTGAGAAAAAAAGCCCAAAGCTTGAGCTCTGTCGACATGCATTTCCAGCACCAATTCATATCGTTTGAGCAAGACGCGGCCGGAGTTCGCGCAGAGATCAAAGACCTTCAATCGGGTGTGAACTTGCGCATTGAGTCTCGGTTCTTGGTGGCCTGTTGTGGTGCCAGAAGTCCCATTCGAGGTTTGCTAGGCATTGACAAAGACGAGGGGCAAGTGCTGGGTGCTCCCATGAGCCTTTACTTTAGGGCCCATGAGTTATGGAACTACCACACGATGGGCAAGGGGGTTTTGCATTTTCTGATTGATGAAAAAGGCGTTTGGGCAACCTTGAACTCCCTCAATGGTGGAGATCTGTGGCGAGTGACTTTGCATGGTGGCGCTAAAGTTTGGGGTCAACCTGATGAGATTGATCACCAAAGTGTGTTGACCAAAATTATTGGCAAACCGTTTCCCTATGAAATCATTGCCATCAGCCCTTGGGTGAGAAGAAAGTTGGTGACCGCCCAGTACAGGCATCAACGGGTATTTTTAGCGGGTGACTGTGCACATCAAAATACGCCAACGGGTGGCTATGGCATGAACACGGGCATCGGTGATGCGGTGGACTTGGGGTGGAAGTTGGCCGCTTATTTGCAAGGTTGGGGCGGTGAGGCCTTGCTTGAGAGTTACGACTTAGAGAGACGACCTGTTGCAGTTAGAAATGTCAACGAAGCCACCAAGAATTTTAATCTGAGGAGCTTTGCTGAGCCGCGCGCAGAGTTGCTTGACTCCACTGAGCAAGGAGAAAAAGCGCGAGAGGAATTGGGCCGAGAAATCATCCGCTTGACAGCGCAAGAATTGGTGAGTGATGGCATAGCCATGGGCTACTATTACAAAGACTCTCCAGTGATTTGCTTTGATGAGGGGGTGCCCCCAGTGCAAAGTGTCACAGATTATGAGCAAAGTAGCTATCCTGGTGCCAGAGCACCTCACGTTTGGCTTGAAACTGAGGTCTCAACATTGGATTTTTTTGGTGAGGGATGGGTCTTGTTGAAGTTGGGGCATGCAATGATCAACACGCATGAATTGGAAAACGAAGCAATGGATCTTGGTATTCCGTTGACAGTCAAAGTGATTGCTGATTCGCGTGTACTTGAACTCTACCAATATCCCTTGGTTTTGATTCGTCCAGATGGGCACACGGCATTCCGGTCCGAACATTCACCCAAGAACGCTGGATCCTTGTGGAAACAACTGTGTGGCTTATCGAAGAGTACAAATTGAAATGGGATATTCAATGAAAGTCCCCATTTCTAGTCTGGCAAGACGCTGTTTTATTACGGTGTTGTTATGTTGTGCATTTGCTTGCTATGCCCAAAGTGTCAAAACATTGGGCGAGTTATCAAAATACACAGGTGCAGACAGGGCTAGCATCTTGGTTGATGGTGCGAAAAAAGAAGGGGAGTTGACCCTTTATTATGCACATCCGATTATTCAAGTGATTGCAGATGCCTTTTCAAAAACTTATGGTATCAAAGTGAAATTGTGGCGCGCAGGTTCAGAAGCCATTCAGCAGCGGGTCATGATGGAGCAAAAAGCTGGTAAGTATGAAATCGATGTGTTGTCCAACACGGCATTGGACACCGAGGCGGCATACAAAGCGAAGATCCTACAAGAAATTGATTCGCCCGTTCATTCTTACCTAATTGACAAAGCGTTGCCTCAACACCATCAGTGGGCGGCTTTCAATATGGACATTTATTCCTTGGCTTACAACACCAAGCTCATCAAAAAAGAGGAATTGCCCAAAAATTATGAGGATTTGATCGATTCTCGCTGGAGAGGTTTACTCGGCATGGAAACCGATGATTCCATCTGGTACGGCGCTTTGTTGAGTGAGTTGGGCGAAGCCAAGGGCCGAGCTGTATTTGAAAAAATAATGGCCGTGAATTCACCCTCTATTCGAAAGGGTCACTCACTTTTGACCACGATGGTGGCATCTGGAGAGGTTCCCCTGGCATTGGATGTTTACAATTGGAACCCAGAACAACTCAAGCGCAAGGGTGCTCCCATTGAAGTCGCTTGGTTGCAACCCACTTTGGCACTTCCATCTGCGGTGGCCGTCATGAACAAGGCGCCTCACCCCAATGCAGCCTTGCTTTTCTACGATTTTGCACTTGGAGAGGGACAGAATTTGGTGGCCCAAGCGGGTTATGTGTCAACAAACTCAAAGATAGAAAACGCGTACTCATCATTAAAATACAAAGTAATTGACCCATCGTTTGCGCTGGGCCAGCAAGAACGCTGGTTCAAGTTGTACTCAGAACTGGTTTTAAAGCGCAACTCCAACCCTTGATGAAGTTTCCAATGCATTCCAATCACCTTGAACTCAGTATCGCTTTATCAGACAACCATTACACAAGGCCAATTTTGCAAGGGCGTGTCGGTGTACAAGGCGCGAAACTGATGCCAACCAGCGTGCATCCATCAGAAATGTTTTGGAGGCAGTTGAAATATGCAGACTTTGATGTCTCGGAAATGTCTTTGTCCTCCCTGTTCATTGCCAATTCCAAAGGCGATAGGCGATGGGTTGCATTGCCCATCTATACATCCAGAACGTTTTTCCAAACTTGGATCTTGAAAAGAACAGATCGTGGCATTGATTCGCCTAGCGACTTGAAAGGCAAACGTGTGGGAGTTCCAGAGTATCAACAAACTGCTGCGCTTTGGTCCAGGGGCATTTTGCAAGACGAATTTGGTGTTCATGCCAAAGACATTGAATGGTACATGGAGCGTGGACCTCAAATGAGCCATGGCGGATCAACAGGATTTGTTCCGCCCAAAGGCGTAGTCTTGAATCAAATTGAGAGTACAACCAATATTGGTGAGATGCTCGTGAATGGTGCGTTAGATGCCACTCTTTTATATTTGCCTCACAAAAATTTGGTTGACCGGTCCACCACTGATGTTTTGAGCTATCCTTTTATCAAGCCATTGTTTGAGGATCCATTCAAGGAAACAAAGCGGTTTTATCAAAAAACTGGACTCTTCCCAATCAATCATACTGTTGTGATGAAGCGCGAGTTGTACGAGCGCCATCCTTGGTTGGCGCTTAATATATTTCATGCATTTCAAGAGGCCAAGGACGAAGCCGACCGAGATGCGAAAGAGGCAATTCAGTCCATGCTTGAGGTTGGAGCACTCGTGAGTGCACAGCCCAATTCAAATTGGCAAAATCAAGCGAAAACCTATGGCATGAAGAGCTCAAGATCTGTCATTGAGAAAATTGCCCATTACATCCACGATCAAGGTTTGAGTGATCGGGTCCTAAGTGTTGATGAAATCTTCGCCCAGTCCACCCTCGACATATAAGCGCCGATAGGCAAACTGAGTATGCTTAGCGCATATTCATGGGCAAACATCAAAGCATCCATCCCCAATTGATTCAAAGATGAAATATATCGCGAGTCCATGGTGACAATGAGAGGGGGAAGGAATGAAGCTTTTTTCGACAGAGAAAATATTGATGATATTTTCTCTGTCAAATAATCAATTGCCTAGCGTTAACTTGTCGGTCACCTTGACTACACCAGCGCTACTCCAAGCAGCGTGTTTGACAAGCTCACGTTCATTGAAGTCATGAATTTTTCCAGAAAGCGTGACTTCACCCCCTTTGACGTCGACTGTGATGTTGTTTGCGTCTGTTTTAGCTCTTCTATTCAATGAATCAAGAATCTCTTTTTTGACAACTGTTTTGTTCAAATCATTGCTGATTGTGATTTGATCGCTGATGCCGGTAACCCCCATCAAATGGCCAACGGAAGAGTTCAGCATCGTCTTTTGATAGTTCCATTTGACTGTGCCTGTGAGCGTGACCCAACCACTTTCAACTTTGACGTGAATTTCATCTTTATTCAAAAGGGATGACCAGGTAATGACGTTGTCAATGGCGTGAGCAATTTCTGCATCGGTGCGATTGACTACGCTTGGTAATTTCACATCAATGGCCATGGCCACACCACGAACCCCAGAAACTCTTTGAGTCGCTTTTTCTGCGTGGTATTTTTCGAAATAATTTTCAACAGTTCCCAGGAGAGAAACTATTCCATCTTTTACAGTCACACCAATATGAGTTGGATTGACGGTGGGTTCGAATTTGAGCTCAGCAATGACATCAATTTGAATTTGTGAATCTGTTTTCATGTAAGTCCTTGTTTATTGATAATGAACTTGAACTATAGTCTTGGATCTCTCTGTGATATTGACATAAGTCAGGATGTCAGTATTTGCAAAAATTGAAAATTGCAATACAAATTTAGAAAATGCATCTTTCCAAAAAAGCAATATTCATCAATAAATGTTAACAATGGGCTAGATTAAACATCAGCAATGATGGTTTGATCGATGATGAGGTCACTATTCAAGTCTAACTTTTCACCCATTTCCAATGCATTAAGAATATTTGCATTTAATTCGTTGGAGAAATAAAGAACAAGTTTTGCATGATATTTTGACGCTTGAATAAAACCTCTTTCATGCAATCTAATGGCTTCTCTGTTATGCGTGTAAGCTTTCAAAATATTTTCGGCAGATCCTTCGTATAGATTTTGAATCGTGCTCATGTCGTTTTGAGTTGGATTGATAATATGGGAATGCATTGTAGAATTTTAAAAAATGAAATTTGCATTGAATCAGTTGATCAATTTACATCATTGGCAAATATAAATATTGAAACCATGCAGTTGAGTGAAGAAATTCAATTTTCGTTATTCGGTGATTTTAAATATCATGCAAATTAATCTTTTGATTTGTATCATTGGTAATGTAGAAATTGGCATTAATACGATGGATATTTAAGTCTGAAATAACTGGAGTAAATTGACTTGTTATCCTTGTAGCACTGACAGGCCTGTGCTCTAAGAGCTACACGATCAATGACCTTCACTTGACCGCGAGTGTAATCAATCAAGCCATTTTTTTTAAAATCATTGGCAATGATGGATACTCCGACACGTCGAACTCCGAGCATGAGAGCTATAAATTCATGCGTCATATGAAAAGTGCTGGATTGAGCTCGGTCTTGACTCATCACCAGCCACTTGGCAAGTCTCGCCCTGATTTCATGGAAATGTTCACAAGCGATTGATAAACCAAGTTGTTGCAATCTCACAGCCAAATAGGATTTCGTGATTTCTCTCAATTCTGTGCTTATTGCAATTAAACTTTTGAAGTCTTGAGTTGAGATTTTCCATGCTTCACCAGGACCTTGAATAATGCCTCCAAAATTATGCTTTTTCGCACCAAGGATCACCTCTTCGCCCAGCATGCCCTCTCTTCCAATCATTCCAACTTCCAGCAAGGGGTGTCCGTGAGTGGCTTCATATATGGATATGAAGCCGTCAATTGGAAAATAAAGGTGATCAATTGGTTTTTTATATTCGGCAATTTTTTGAGAAATGATCAGTGGTATCAATTCTGCTTTTGAGTAAAATTTTTCTTGCTCAAGCAAGGACATCAAACTTAGTAAATTGTTTTTTTTCGTTGACATGATTTAGAGAGGATCCAGTGATGATTCAATTAATCATCGTGCTGAATCTGATCAGACTAGATGGACTTGAAGATTAATCTCTCCAGTTTAAGATCTGGAAATACAATCGTCAGTCTGTTTCCGTACTAAATTGCAAATTTATGCGGGAGTAATCGCTCATATTCATTCTTGACAACTTTGTAGCATTCACAAGTTCTATGTTCTAAACCAATCCGATCAAGTACTGTGATGTGGCCACGGGAGTATTTGATCAGCCCCGCTTTTTGGATTTTCAATGCTGCTTCTGTAACACCTTCTCGTCTTACTCCAAGCATATTTGCAATCAGTTCCTGTGTCATGACCAATTCATTGCCTTTTAGGCGATCTATGCTCAATAACAACCATCGACAAAGTTGCTGGTCTAAACTATGGTGTCGATTGCAAACCGCAGTTTGAGACATTTGTGTTATCAAGGCTTGGGTATATCTCAGCAATAAATGCATGACTGGGCCAGATTTATTGAACTCATCGAGGATGAGACTTGACTTAATCCTATAACCGAGTCCAGCACTCTGTACTACAGCTCTGCTTGAAGTCGATTCACCTCCCATGAATATCGATATCCCAACTACTCCTTCATTTCCGACAATTGCAATTTCTGCTGAGGAGCCATTTTCAAGTGAATAAAGTAATGAAACTATGGCTGTTGATGGAAAGCAAACATGGGACATTTTAATATTTGGTTCGTATAAAACTTTCCCCAGTGGCAACGAAAACTCTTCAATGTGAGGCTCAAGCCTTTGCCACTCAACTTCTGGTATATATTCAAAAAGACTATTTTGTTTTTTGATTGGAAGTGGGTTCATTGACTAAAAAATATTATTTGTTTGATCCAGTGTAATCTTTATATTTTATAGATGCAATTTTTATCCATCTGTACGATAGCGAACATAGCTTGATATATTTGTTATTCGCCTATGAGAGTAACTGATGGCACGAGCACTGAAATTAAATAACTATTTATAGTTAGTGGTCCATCATTTTTGTGGGTTTCAGAAAACCTTCGGAACTATGTGCTCTAAAGAACATACCAAAGACCATTTATTTTTTAGAATGATATTTGAATGTGAAATTCAAACGATGAGGTTGGTCAACTTTTGGCGCTAACTATGTATAAAGAAATTAACACAGAACACTCAAAACCTATCGAAAAGATTAATAACTGCGGAAAGTGCAGTTTAATCAAGAAATGTCTTCCAAGTTTTATCACCACTGAGCAGTTAAGCCTTGCAGAGGGGTTGATTAGCCAAAAAATCAAAGTCCCAAGAGGCGATGAAATTAAACCATCAGACCAAGGCGGTCATTTTCTTAAAATAGTGCAAACTGGTTTTTTAAAGTCTGTTATATCCAATAAAGATGGCCGAGATCAAGTTCTTGACTTTCTCATGCCAAGTGATGCAGTCCATTTGTCAAAAGACTTGGATCATCAGTACAGTTTTCACATCATTGCGCTTGAGGACTCGGTCGTTTGTACTGTCCCCTTTGACAAAATCGCAGATGTTGCAATTTTGGATAATTATTTAAGTAGCCATTTTTACGAGGTGTTGAATGTAGAGATTAATCGAAGAAACTTTTCAATGTTTTCTCTTGGAAGTATGAAGTCCGAAGAAAAGGTGGCTTACTTCTTATTGGATCTCGGCACTAGATTTCATCACAATGGATTTTCTCAATTGAATCTAAATTTCAAAATGAGTCGATACGATATTGCGAGTTACTTGGGCTTGAAGCATGAAACGGTCATACGAACACTTTCAAAATTTATACACGAAGGACTCATTGAGCTTAACCACGGAGAG
>CAIPFK010000202.1 GCA_903864315.1 uncultured Burkholderiales bacterium
AAAACTTATTCCTTCAATGACCTGTGTGTCGCCGTAACCCGCATACAAATTTTCAACCACCAATAATGGGGATTTTTTTGAACTAGACATGGGGTTCTCCAAGGTAAACTTGATGAACTCTTTTGTCATTGGCCACTTCAGTGGGTGTGCCTTGGCACAAAATCTCACCTTGTACCAAGACCGTGATCTCGCTGGCAAACTTAAAAACCAAATCCATGTCATGCTCAATGATCATGATGGCCATATCCTTGGGCAATGAATCCAGGGCCTTTAGTATTTTGTCGGTCTCCATGGAAGGCACGCCTGCAGCTGGCTCATCAAGGAGCAATACTTTGGGCTTTAAACCCAGTGCAACGGCTATTTCAACCAATCGTTGTTTACCATAGGGTAAATCTTTGACGATCAGACTAGCATCCTCTTTGATACCCAACAGTTCTAAAAAAGAGTAGGACTCTTCGATGAGATTTTTATTTTTTATGGCGGGCTGCCAAAACGATCTTGAAACATGCTCCCGCTCTGAAATCCCCAATGCAACGTTATCCAGTACCGTCATCTTATTGAACAACGTATTGATCTGAAACGTTCGACCCAAACCTTTGATCACACGTTGGGCTTGAGTCAATTGAGTTACTGCATTGCCCTCCATGAAAACCTCCCCGGCGCTGGGTTTGAGGCGACCTGTGAGCAAATTCACAAATGTGGTTTTTCCTGCACCATTGGGCCCAATCAAAGCGTGCCTGGCACCTTTTTCAAGTTTAAAGTTGATGTCAACTGCCACCCTAAGAGCGCCAAAGCTCAAACACAATCCCTGAGTTTCAAGTGCAAGTGTCATTCAGTGCTTCTTTGCAAAATGGGATTGGATTTGGTCCATTAAACCCAAGATTCCACCTCTGGCATAAAGGACAACAAAAATCAACAGTACACCGATGCCAAAATTCCAATATTCAGGAAATTGCTTGGCCAAATAGTCTTGTGCAATGATGAAAATAAATGGGCCTATAAATGCCCCATATATTCTTCCAACTCCTCCCAATATCAGCATGACCAATAATTCTCCCGAGGGTTCAAACCCCAATACACTCAAGCCCACAAATTGATTGGTTTGAGTGAGCATTGCCCCGGCTACACCAGCTACAAGAGCTGCAAATGTATAAACTTTAAGTTGACGCGCATAGACATTCACGCCGACAGCCTGCATGCGAGATGAGTTTTCGCGAATCCCAATCATTGAGACACCCAGGGGGGAATAGATGACTCTTCTGATGACCCACCAGCCAATAAAAGCCAAGGATAAACTCCACAAGTAGGCGGTCTTACCATACAAATCAAATCGAAACATTCCAAGAACTGGTGCAATTGACACTCCCGACAAGCCATCTGCACCACCAGTCAAGGATGTTGCTTTATTGGCCACTTCCAAACACAATGCAGCAATCGCCAGTGTCAACATCAATTGAGTCAGCTTTTTTGTTCTCAATATGACTGCTCCAGTCAAGAGTCCCAAAAGCCCAGCAGCCAAGCCACTCACCACCAAGAGAAACATCGGGTCAGAAATGCCATATTTGGCCGCCAAAATACCGCAAACATAGGCACCTACACCAAAAAAGGCGGAATGACCTAGCGTGATAATGCCTGAATAGCCTACGATGAGGTCCAAAGAAAGTGCGAATAATATATAAGTCCAAACTCGAGCACCCAAAGATAAATATTCTGGCAAAAAGAAATACACCAACAACGCAATAACCCAAGGCATGAACTCAGCGTATCTGAGCTTTGGGTTCGCTTGAAATCCAATCAGTTGACTCATGCGCGCTTCCCAAACAAACCCATGGGCCGCCATAATAAAAGCCCTATGGTCGCCAAGTAGATGAAAAATGAGCCCATTTCTGGCACCCAATATTTACAGGCTGTATCGGTGACTCCGATCAACATGGCCGCCACAAATGGGCCTCTTAAACTGCCCAATCCTCCCACTGAAACCACAATCAGGAAATAGACCAATTGCTCAAGTGGATAGGTGGGCTGGATCGCTACAATTTCCGCCCCCAAAGCACCTCCAAGACCCGCCAAACCACTCCCAAGTGCAAAAGTGACACTGAAAAGCTTTTTTGTATTGATACCTATGGATTGCGCCATTTGTCGGTTGTCAACAGCGGCGCGAACCATGGCACCCCAAATCGTTTTTTCCAATCCAAACCAAAGACCAGTGATCATGAACGATGAAAAAACAATTAGAAATACACGATATGCGGGGAAGTCTCTTGATCCAAATGAAATTTGCCCTTTTAAATAGTCTGGCAACATGACTGGCAATTGCAAAGTTCCAAAGACCAAACGAGCTGTGGCCACTGCGATATAGATAATCCCAATGGTCAAAAGCACTTGTTCAAGCTCTGTTGCGCCATAGAGTCGGGAATAAAGCCATCGTTCTAAAACAACACTCACCACAGCCACCAAGACAAAAGACAACAGCAGCGAAATTGGGAAAGGGATATTGAATCTTGATAGCGAAATAACCAGAACGTACCCACCAGCCATGGCGAATACACCATGGGCGAGATTGGTAAAGCCCATGAGCCCCATGGTCACGGAGAGGCCAACGGAGATGACATAAAGAATCATTCCATAGGCCAAACCATGAAAAAGAACACTGACAAAAGAAGAGATGATCGAATCCATCAACTTTATTTACTACTCAATAAAACTATCCGAACATTCTCTTTTAATGAGTATTATTTTTTCTTGTCTGATTCTTTCATGGGATCTTTGATTCCCGCGCTAATTGTTTCAATCTCTATGTTGGCCAACTTGCCACCAACTTTGCGCACTTCTCGCAAATACTCTGGATTGATCACATCTCGTGTTTCTGGGTCGATCGATACATTGCCTCTAGGGCTGGTGGTACTTTTCCATTTTTTCAGCAACTCCATGGATTTATCTGGATCGATTTTCCCGTTTTGTTCACGAATTGCATAAAAGATTGCGTCCATTGCGTCCCAAGCACCCACCACCATGAAGCCGGGGTTTAAAGCTTCTCCGTACTCTTTTTTATATGCTGCAACAAATGCCTTATTCGCTGGGCGATCTGAAGCTGCAGAGTAGTGATGGACTGTGGTCACACCCAATGTGACATCTCCCATGCTTTGAAGCTCCTCATCGGTGACGATATCGCCAGTGCCAATGAACTTGATGCCCGCCTTTGGTAAATCCAAATCAGCATAAGACTTCATCATGCCAGTTGCTGCTTTCCCAGCTGGATTAAAACCAAAAATCACATCGGGTTTGGCATCCTTGATTCTTTGCATGAAAGGAACAAAATCTGGATTGGCAAAGGGGATGCGAACACTTCCGACAATTTCGCCACCACCTTCTTTAAAGCCCTTGATAAATCCCTCCTCAGCTTCGTGACCAGGAGCGAAGTCGGTTACCGCTGTATAAGCCTTTTTATACTTTTTCGCCGCCCAATGACCCAATGGATACGCAGACTGCCAGATCGTAAAAGAGACTCGAGCCATGTATGGCGCGTTGTTCATGATTCTGGCGCCAGCAGCATTCATACTGACATAAGGCACTTTGGCTTCAGTAGTCAGGGGTGCGATTGCCGCCATATTGGGCGTCCAAACAAATCCAGTTAAAAAGTCAACCTTGTCACGCACGATCAATTCTTGAGCAACGCGCTTTGCCACATCTGGAATGGCACCGGTATCGTCTCTCGTGATCACTTCAACTTTAACGCCGGGAGGCAACTTATCGCCATTGAGTTTCATGTAAAGCTTAACGCCTTTGTCCAATTGGTCGCCTTGGGCAGCACCAGGGCCGCTGTAGGTACTCAAAAAACCAATCTTTACAGTTTGCGCTTGCGTATAAGTTGTCAACGACAAGGCAACACAAGCGGCCAAAACCGACATTAAAAAACGAGCTAGTTTCATGAAAAATCCTATTAATCAGTACCTTTAGGGCCATCCCCAAGGATTGAAGCAGAGTCTAACAAAAACGAAGTGTGTTGCGAACTAAATGGTGAATATTAAAAAATGATGGTCAGGGTAAACCCTAGAAAGGCCGTGACTACTAGGTTCTGCGCATCCAATACCAAATCAAAGAACCTGGTCAAGAGATGAGACGATCGCTGGATGGATCCCACCAGATTTGTCACCTCAATCTTCAAATAGACAACCTATATCAATACGAAGATTGTTCAATGAATGTCAACATCAATTGTGCACACTCATCTCCATGGCTCGCTGCAACATGGTAGGAGTCGCCTGTTAAAACGATGAGCTTCGAATTTTTAATTTGACACTGCCAAGCTCTGACTTCCTCGGAAGAGCCAAGAGCACTGCCTTGGGTGGTAATAACCAGTGTAGGACATTTGATGTTGGGTAAATCATGCGTGATCACACTTGAAGGAATGACCTTCATAAAACCAATTTGAGAGCTCACCGGGGTTTGAGACATTAAATCGATCCACCAATTCACTCCCTCTAGCGGAAATTGAGCACCCAAGCGCGATTGCATGGATTGCTTTGCCCACCGCGATACTCCATGTGTTTCAAATTCCAAGGTCCAAGCTTTGGTGCGTTCGGTCAAATCACCACGGTTGGCTGCAGGAGTTCCAGCCAAAGTCAATGTCAAGATTTTATGCGGATAGGATGCTGCAAATCTTCGGGCAACTGTTCCCCCAAGCTTGGCGCCGACCAAATGAAAACGCTCAATCCCCAACGCATTCATGAGTTTCACAGCATCTTCCACCAACTCATCCAAGGACCAAGCATGGTCAACAGGCATCGGAGTGGACTCGCCAAAGCCACGCATATCAGGACATATCACCCGAAAATGTCTGGCCAAATGTGGGATCCAATTGAACCAAACCTGGTGGCTTTCAGCATTCCCATGCAAGAATAAAATTGCTTCCGCCTGATCCCAGGGATTACTGAAATCATGGTCAGAATATTGAATATTCACATTCTCTGAAAGTTGGAATGTAGGCATAATTCTTAAGACTTCACTACAAACAATACTTCTACATTCTAAGAAATGAATTATTCGGCAGTGATCGAAGCACTTTTAACGACAGCCCCCCACTTCGCAGTATCAGACTTCAAAAAAGAACCCAACTGATCGGGATCCATATACATTGGCTCAGACCCTTGCTTGAAGAGTATCGATCGAAGCTGAGGATCGTTGGTGATTTTTTGAACCTCAATGGATAATTTTTTAATAATCCAATCAGGTGTCTTGGCCGGAGCAAATAAACCAGTCCATGAGTTGACCTGAAAGCCAACGAGACCTTGCTCCTCAAACGTTGGTAAATTGGGGAGTAAATCGGAACGTTTACTCGTTGCAATTCCAATGGGTTTTAATCGCCCTGATTTAATATACTCTTCCAACGCAGTAAATCCAGTGCACAACACCTCAACACGACCACTGAGCACGTCGGTCATTGCATCAGCAGCACCCTTGTATGGAATGTGCGTTATTTGAACGCCACCCATGAACTTGAACAACTCCCCACACAAATGAGGAGTTCCACCAACGCCAGAGGAAGCAAAATTCAAGTCCCCTGGTTTGGACTTGGCAAGTGCAAGCAATTCCTTTGAATTATTCGCAGGAACATTGGAATTGACAACCATCACATAGGGGGTACTGGCAAACATGGCCACAGGTGACAAGTCTTTGATGGGGTCATATCCCAAGTTTTTATTGATATTGGGACCCACCGCGAGCGGTGCAGCAACTCCAACCAATAGTGTGTATCCATTGGGAGGGGATTTAGCGACCAACATAGAGCCCAAATTACCACTTGCGCCTGCGCGATTTTCGGGCACCACTTGTTGGCCCAACTTTTCAGATAACCTTTTGGCCATTAGTCGACCCAAAATATCGTTGGTACTGGACCCCGGAGGATATGGGATAACCAAAGTGATGGGATGGTCGGGATAAACTTGCGCAAGAGCGATCACTTGAGTCAACAAGAAGGCAAAAGCAACAAATATCCCCTTCAAACTTCGTTCACACACAATAAAACTCATGAATGATCGGCCAAGAAATGTTGCACCTCGGCAACCACTGCATCCGGAGCCAAGAAATGAATGCCGTAATCGTAGCCGTCCAACTCGACTAGTTTTGAGATCGGCAATAGATCTCTCATCTCCGCCATGTGGTTTCTTCGGCGCTCAGTGCATTTACTTCCAACAATCAACAAGGTTGGAACTTTGATTTCTTTCAAGCGTGGAGTCAAGTCTACATGTGCAAACAACTTGAATGCAGCAATGGCCATGTAGGTCGGGGTTTTTGCCATTTCAATGGGGACCCACTCTTCTAACCCTTTTGGAGCTTTGCTCAAATCCATTCGATACTGTAATGTTTGCTTGCACCACTCGGCCACACCATATTTACGCAAGGCTGCGGCTTGATCAACCTCTCCCAAAGCATACGTAGAAATGGTTTCATTGCCCATTTTGGCAGCAGTATTTAAAAGGGTAATTGAAGAGATTCTGTTCGGGTGCTCTAAGGCCGCCACCAAGCCTAGAGCTCCTCCAGTTGATTCGCCAACCCAATGGGCTTTTTCAATGCCCAAGGCATCCATAAGACCGATGGCATCCCCAGCTAGTAATTCCGGCGTTACGACGGAGTCCTCTGGTGGCTTGGTGGTATCGCCATAGCCCCGAGCATCAAGACTAAGTACGCGATAATTTCGCCCCAACAACACATGCCAAGCTTTCCAAAATTCAGTATTTCGGCAATACCCAGGATAAAGGATAAATGTTTCCGGCTCTTTGGTATTCCATGGATCTGTAAAGTCTGATAACACATAATGAATATTAATATCTCTGACTTGGACAAATGTTTTATTTTTTTCCACGATGATTAGCCTCTATATTTAGAAAGGAATTTAAAAAAACTGGCGACTTAACAACTTGTTCACAGCCCATTGATATCCACCACTCAAAAAAACAATCCTTACATTGCGTGATTTGGATTATTTTGTATTTTAATTCATATCTGCTTTGTAAAATCATGTATTAGTTCTCGATCAAGAAGCTCAAAAAGTGTCTCTTGTTTTACGAGCACGACACGGTAATCAACAGCCATATACACTTTTAGTAATAGTCGCTGTGGTTTTTTCAGTTCTTAAGCCATGTGTTGCTGCCCCTTGATCATCAAGTCAACATTGTTCCCTTGAGAATATCGAATCCAAACCTTGGCAACATCATAGGTTTCAAAACAATGAAATATGCCGATTCTTCAAATCCAAGGGTTGCGCCTATTGCTTTAAAACAGTTAGATATTGTCGGTGAACTACTGTTTATGAATGACAAACTGCGGTTGTAACGGAATAATTAATCGTGATTAATAAAATGTCCATCCCCCGTTTGTGGTAGAGAGCAGATCATCCCGGAATAAATTGGTGGCTCTTCACGGATTCGAACCGCGGACCTTTGGATTATGATTCCATCGCTCAACCGACTGACCTAAAGCGCCGAGTCGCAAATAATAGCGGGACTTTGATAGCGAGGGGCGGTGTGTTTGAGACAGTGAGAGACCACTGAATTTTCAAGTGACATAGCAAGGGGCAGCACAGTCTACATTTTTTTCGATTTTGAGTTGGTGCGACCGTGCTTGAGGGCTTGGAGAGGGTATACAGCCTAGGCTATTGAATTTTTGACTCAACATGCTTTGCAAATCGATTCAATATGGCTTGCCATCCTGCCTCTTGCTGTTCAGTAGGGTGCTCAGATTCTGGTACGAATGCAACGTTCACAGTTACCCCATCAGGGCTTTGTTTGAATTCAACCGTTGCAGTTCGTTCGCCAAAAGTGTATTGAATCACTTCAAGCGGAATGATCTTTGTGTAGGTGCCTTCAAAATCAAATCCAAAGCTTCCATCTTTTGCTTCCATGCGTGAAGAAAAATTTCCTCCAACACGCAAATCAACATGAGACGCAGTGGTATGCCAATCATCGGAGGCTGCATTCCATTGCTTTATATCTTCAGGACTGGTGTAAGCATCCCACACTGTTTCTATGGGCGCATTGATCGTGATTTTAACGATGATGTTCATAGCTGAAATGATCTTGAAGTTATTTTAAATGGCGATTTTCCGTTGATGGTGTGTTTGGCAAACTGCGGTTGGAATGGAATAATAAATCGTGTTTAATAAAGTGCCCATCCCCCGTTTGCGGTGGAGAGCCGAACATCCGGAAATAAAATGGTGGCGCTTCACGGATTCGAACAGCGGACCTGTGGATTATGATTCCATTGTCCTAACAATTGAAACAGTTGGATGAGAATTGAGCTCTCGCTCCTTTTTAAGCATTTCTGCTGATCGGTAGAC
>CAIPFK010000203.1 GCA_903864315.1 uncultured Burkholderiales bacterium
CACCTTGTCACTCAACTGCTCGGGGCCAATGTCAGGCACCACGTGACTCAAATCTCTCAAATGACCTTCTGCATCGATGAGTCCGGGTTTTTCTTTGCCGGGCTTGCCGTAACGAACGAGTTTCATGAATGAACCTTTCTAAAAATTGAACTGCTGAATCCTCATGGAACTGCATTCGAGTTTGAATGGCACCATGGGTCTCAGGCATTAATGTAGAGTATTTTTGGTGGTATTCAGACCCAAGGCCATGTCACAGCGCTAAAAATTCTCGTGAGTCTGGGGATGCTGCACGCTTCGGGGCCATGGATCCATGCCGGTGTTGGACCCTCAAGCAAAAACCAGAGGCACCAAGTCAACGACTCACTCGATCATGATCAACACACATCCATCTCGCTTGTATGCCGTTGCTCTGAGAGAGACGAGGAGTGGCCTTATGCGGACGTCAGCGGGTGATAAAAAAGGCCCGTGCCTTGCAAGCCCGTCAAACCGATTTGAGCCCCTAAATTACCAAAGCCCGCCTCAACGGCACTCACGGCAAAGGCCAAGAGACTCGAGCGTGTATAAGTGCCGTTGTCCAGAGCATTCACGTATTGCGCCTCGGTGACCGAATCAATGGTGCGGCCTGTGGCGTTCAAATACAAAAAATCGATGAACGATTGGCTGCTTGTTGAACCCAGCAGGGCCTCGATGGTGCCTTGCTGCTCAATGTAGACGCACAGTTGCGACTCGCTTTGCCCCTTGTCTACCAAAGCCAACGCTTGCGAGAAAAACGTACCGAGCTTGGACGCACCAAAAGCCTCACTCACCAACATGGCGGCCTTGAAGGCGTTTTGACCTGGCGACAAATCCAGCGCCAAGGCGCCATCTGTGAACTGAAGACGCTGCACCGCACTCACTTGCAAGGTGTTCACCGCTTTGGTGTTGTCGCTCAAGGTGAACCCAGACAAGTCGTTTTGTTTGGTCGTGGCATTGAACACCGGAGTGATGGCCAGATTGAAATTTTTAAACGGGGCAGGAATCACCGCCGTGTTGATCCCGCCCGTTCCACCCACAAACACATCGTTGTAGCCTGCCGCCTCTAAGGTGTGGTTTTCGTAATAGGTGGCATAGCCGGAGTAGGCAAACACGCAATCGTTGGTCCAGTTGTTGGCCGAACTGATGAAGGTCTCCGGCCCGGTGTAAATCGCTTTGGCGTTGGCCAAATTGAGCGTTGCGCCTTGAAAGGTGCTCACACCCACGGGCGTGCTGAAGTTTTCCGTTTGGGCCAAGATGCTGTTGACATAGACGGCTTGGCTGCTCACGGTCGAGAGCGCGTCCGCTTTCGAGAAAAACGGGATGTCCGCCAAGGTTTTGGCGCTCGAGGGGATGGATGACACGTTAAAGTTGCCCGTGAAGACCAGCTTCAAGGCGTAGCCACTGACCGTGGTCGTGGCATCAATCTCGAGACTCGATGGTGAACCTGAAATCGTCCAAGCACTGTCAGGGATGGTTTGGCTGGGCGAGAGAAAATTAAAAATTCCCAAGCCGTAATCGGTCACTGTCAAGCTCATGGTCGTTCCAAGGTTCAAATCAACGTTCTTTTACCTTGGTCTTTATCGACCTCACCGGGCCAAACTTGAGGGGATGTCCTCAAGCGGTTCGTTGATCCTATAAGTCTTGCCTTGCAATGAAGACTCAGGCCTTGGCACCGACCAACACGCTCAAATTGGCTTCCAGGTGCTCCAAGGCTGACTTTTTGAAGCCCGAGCGCACAAAGCGCTGCAAACGCCCCTGCAAAAAGCACACGAGCAAGGCTGCTCTTTGGTTGGCCTCCAGCGTTGGGGTTGGAGACGCCTTGACCACAGCAGCCTCGCGAAGGACCTGGCGCAAACTCGACTCGATGCGGTCAAAGAAATGGTTCATGCGTGACATCAAGCGCTCGTTTTCGGTGAGCAAAGCATCCCCCACCATCACCCGCGCCATGCCAGGGTTCTTCTGAGCGAATTGAAGCACCACGGTCACGATTTTTTGCTGCTTGCCTTCGGCCGAGCCTTCTCGCTCAGAGATTTGACCAATCAGGTGATAAATGCTCTCCTCGATGAACTCAATCAAGCCTTCAAACATCTGCGCCTTGCTGGCAAAGTGACGGTACAGGGCCGCTTCGCTCAAACCGAGTTTGGCCGCCAACGTGGCGGTGGTGACCCGCTCTTGCGTGGGCTGCTCGAGCATCCCCGCCAAGGTCTGCAAAATCTGAATGCGCCGCTCACCAGGC
>CAIPFK010000204.1 GCA_903864315.1 uncultured Burkholderiales bacterium
ATTCGCGCTGATAGCGCGTCTCCAGCAAATGCATGTGCACACCCCGGCCATCGCGCTCACTGGCCTTGGCAATGGCGCCCAAGAGCTCGGGCGAACACCACTGCACGCCGTTGGGTCCATACTGCACGTTCACCCATGAATCGAAGCCGCTGGCGGGGTCTTCAAGCGCTGCAGCAGTTTCATGCAAGCGCTCGAGGTGCTGGGCCACACTCATCTTGGGCGGACCCATGCGCTCGAGCAGTTGATCTCGATGCGCCTCGTTTAAAAAAGGGAGCACTTGAGCGTCCGGCGCGTAGGCCAGACCCTGTTGGTCTCGCATGGCCACCGCAAAGCCAATGCTCACCCCCACGTCCTTGGCCGCTTTGGCCACCTCCAGGGCTTCTTGCACATAGGACATGCCGCCTTGCTGCCGGGTGTAGTGCACCATCAATGTACTCACGCCACCTTTGAGGGTTCTTGCAAACGCACAAGCCGCCACCAAATAGGGACTCACCCCGGGCAAGAGCCCCATGAAGGACAACCAACTCTCCAATGGCTTGTCATGCGCGCCCAACGTGCTCGCTCGCAAAGAGCGAGCATGGTCATGGGCGTTGGACAAGGTGGGACACACGATGCTGTGCTCGCTCTTGAGCACGCCTTGTGCCGTGGCTTCTACGCCCAACACACTCCCACCATGCCATGTGAGCGTGTGGTGTTCGCGTGTGGGCTCGCGCCCAGGATTGGCAACTATCCAATCGGCATGAAGGCTTGAGGCCTTGGATGAATCATTCAAAGGACAAACACCCTATCAAAAATACGCTGGTTTGGAGTCTGTGAGCCAAGCACTGCTTTACCCAATCGCTTGGACAGGCTGTGATTTGGACAAGCTCGCAAAGCTCGGCCACGCCCAAAACCCCCAAGCGGATGTGCTGCTGGGTGGGGCGGGCTGGCTCGATGCTTGACGAGCCGCTTCAAGCCCAGTGGCACGCGAGCGCTTGTACAGGGCAATCCAATCGATCGATGCCCGGGCTTGGAGGAGTGAGCAGGTGTAAATTTGTGGATCGTTTGCATTCATGGTATTGCTCCCAAAGAACACCACCATGCAAATAGTGTGCCTTGATGTGAGCACCACCGCCTTTTGTCGAGATATTCACGCGGCGTGCATCGCCTTCGAACGCGTGCAAAGACTGTCACTGAATCGTCATCTACTCACCCGGGTAAGCACGGTGTCTTTGGCTCAGCGCTCACTCTCGAGGAGAAACCGATCACGGTGAGGCCCAAGAACACACACCCCAAGAACACCTGCCCTCATCTTGAGCGATTGCAAGAGTGCGTGCAGTAACGGTAGTAATGGCTTGAGTCCGTGGTGCGCGCGAGGTTGAATTTTTAAAAAAATATCCACAACAGGTGAGGTGCTCGCACCAGGACGAATAAAAATCAAGCCCAGCATCAACGCAGTCACCATCACCAAACACTCCAAGCACCAACATAGTGCAGCCCGAGGGGATGCTCGTGAACGGCGATTGGAATACCTTTGATCCATTGGATTTGGATTTGAATTTGTATTTGAATTTGTATTTGGACTTGGACTTGGCCATCTCCTCGCCGAAAGCCCATTCAAGCCCTGAGCTTGTTCTCTTTCGCATCAAAGAGCATGGACAGGGTGATTTTTCTCACCTCAATTTTGCTTTGCTCGATGTGGGCCTTGAGCAGTCGAATGGCCTCACTTTTTCGACTGCCCAGGATGGCCGTCAAAATCGTCCCATGCTCGCGGTAGGTTTCATGGATGCGAGACGCCTTGGTGAAGTCGAGTCGTCGAATGATTCGGATGCGTTGCGTGATCTCAAAGTGGGTTTTGGCCATTTCTCTGTTGCCCGCGGCTTTGAGCAAAGCGGCATGAAACTCTTCATCCAGTTGTCCCACCTCGATGGGGTCTTTTCGTCTGGCCGACTCTGGCACGAGCCAAATGTCGCACAAATTTTGCAGCAAGTCTCGGGCACGCTCGGACTTGCAAAGGACCTCGATGGCATGGCTTTCTGTGAGTATCCTAAAGTCATAGAGCTCGTCCAAAACCTCAAAATCCAATTGCGCGACTTGCCAGCCAATTTTGGGGCGTGAGACCAAAAAACCTTCGTGCTCGAGTCGCTGCATGGCTTGTCTGAGTGGTGTGCGACTGACTTTGAGCGCATCGCTCAATTGATTTTCAAACAACATCTCCCCTGGCAAGAGCTGAAACTCAAAGATGAGTCGCTTTAATTCATCGTACGTTTGATTCGACAGTGAGGCAGCCTTTTTCCGGGTCTGAACCCCATGGGAAAGGATGGCCAATGCGTCTGTCATGGTTGATCAACTGGATTTGTCAGGCAAGAGAGCGCAACAGCAAATCTGAATCCAGATGCATGCGCGTACTCATGCGCGTAATCATGCTCTTTGTCATGATCATGCACTTGGATATTGGCAAGTCAACCAGCCACAAGTCTCTCACCGAACCCATACCGAAGCTCCTTGTATTGTTTGTTTCTTTCTTTCTTGCTTACTGACTTGCTTACTTACTGACGCAATGACTGACTTCATGACTCACATTCCTACTGACTTACAACCTCACTCCAATGGAGGGGTTGATGTCGGGCCTCATAACCTCAGCATTGTCTGAATCTCTACGCATGGAGCGAGGACAGGTAATGGCGCCAACCGCCATGCTCACTGATGTTTTTGGCGCTCGACTGCGCCACGGCTTCACAAATGAATCCGTGAACCCACTGCCCAGACTCGAGTTCGACTTGCCCCAGGCCCAAAGGCGCGGGAATGAGTGTTAAGAATGATCCCAATTGCGACAAGGCCATCTCGTAGACTTCAAGCTCAATGCTCACCCCACCCTCTTGGGTGCGAAATAGTCCAGGCTTTCTTGGACTTGTGGCGGCCAATTCATAAAGTTGATAGTGCGCGGACGTGCGAGTGGTGCTGACAAGTCTTGCGCCGCGCTCAATCAGCTGCCCATTCAAGGGCATGCCAGACAGATGAGCACCGACCACGGCCAATAAAAGCGTGGGCGCTGAGTGGGGTTGGGGAGCAGTAAACGAGAGGGTCACTTCAGCACTGCCCACAGTGCGGCCAGTGCTGCCCAAGGTGTGCACCCAATCGCGCTCCCAAAGGTGTGCCAACTCCAACAAGGCACGGTCATAGCCATTGGGGGCGATGAAGGTCACCCCAAAGGGCAAGCCACTGCTCGAGATCCCTGAGGGGCAGGCCACGGCCGCTTGACCCAAGAAATTCACAAAGTTGGTGAAACGGCCCAATTCCGAGTTCTTGCCAATGGGGTCCAGGGCCACGGCCTTCATGCTCGGACACGTGACCACCGTGGGCACCATCAAGGCATCCAAGTTCTGCCAAAGCCCTTGGATTTCTTGCCTAATCTCCTCCACCCGGTAGCGGGCTTTGAACGCATCCACGGCAGAGTACTTTTGAGCACCCTCAATCACTTGCCTCACCACTGGATCCATCTGCTGGGCGTGCAGTTTCACCATGGGCTCAATCGCGGCGTAGCGCTCAGCCACAAAGGCGCCGTCGTAGAGCAAGGCTGCCGCTTCAAAAAAGAGCCCCATGTCCACTTCCACCAGCTCAAAGCCCAACGCCTTGGCATGCTCCAAACTCTGGGCATGGCTTTGATCAAAGCCCAAGCTCGGATCGCAAAAACTGGTCTTGGGAATGCCAACCCTCAGGTGCCCTTGGGGCTGAGGAAACCAACCCACTTGTGCGGCATAGGGCTGAAAAAGCGGCTCATCCCCAGCGCTTTGCATGCACGACATCACGCGAGACGCATCCAACGCGGTCAAGGCAAAAATAGACACCACATCCAGTGAGCGACACGCGGGGACCACACCGGCCATGGGGACACTGCCAGGACTGGGTTTGAAGCCCACGATATTGTTCAAACCGGCCGGCA
>CAIPFK010000205.1 GCA_903864315.1 uncultured Burkholderiales bacterium
ATGCAGCCGCTTGCCAGTGTCTACAGCGGACACCAGTTTGGGGTCTGGGCCGGTCAATTGGGGGACGGGCGTGCCATTTATTTGGGAGAGTTGCAAACGCCAACGCAGACGCTTGAAATTCAGCTCAAAGGCGCCGGCCCCACGCCCTACTCCAGGCGAGCCGATGGCAGAGCGGTCTTGCGATCGAGCATTCGAGAGTTTTTGTGCAGTGAAGCCATGGCTGCTTTGGGCATTCCCACGACTCGGGCCTTGAGTTTGGTGCACTCCCCACAACCGGTCAGACGAGAAGAGATCGAAACGGCTGCAGTGCTTGCACGTGTGGCGCCTTCATTCGTGCGATTTGGCCACTTTGAGCACTTTGCCTCCATTGGGGATCACCATTCGTTGAAGACTCTTTTGGAGTACGTGATTCGCCTGCCCCACTTGAAGTTTGCTGATCACCTCCAGGGTGCATTGATCGACGATCTATCCATACCAGAAAAGTGCTTGGTCTTGATCGAGTTGCTCACCCAACGGTACGCTTGGCTCATGGCGCAGTGGCAAGGTGTGGGGTTTTGTCACGGCGTCATGAATACCGACAACATGAGTATTGTGGGATTGACCTTGGACTACGGCCCATTTCAGTTCATGGATGGCTTCAATCCCATGCACATTTGCAACCACACCGATCAAGAGGGCCGTTACGCTTATGCTCGCCAGCCCAAAGTGGCCTACTGGAATCTCTTTTGTTTGGGCCAGGCTTTGATGCCCTTGATCGAAGACTCCGAGGCAGCGGTCAAAGCCCTTGAACGCTACAAGACCCATTTACCCCAAGCCATGGAGGACATGCATGCGAGCAAACTGGGCCTTGGCTCTGGCGCATTGGGAAACCCGTCACCGGTGACGACCCAGGCCCCTGAAGCGAGCGCATCCCAAGCCTCCTCGGCCACCCAACTGGCCGAGGCTATACTGGAGTGCATGGCCAGTGAGCAGGTGGACTACAGTATTTTTTGGCGTCGCTTGAGCCTGGGCGTGGGTGAGTTCTCCAGCCGAGGTGAGGCTGCGTTTGAGCAGACTCGGGACTTGTTTTTAGAACCCTCCAAGTTCAACGAATGGTTGCCCAGTTACTTGAACGTCTTGAAGACCCAAGACTTGAGCGTGAGTGCACAGGGTATGCTCCAAGCCAATCCCAAATTTGTACTGAGGAACCATTTGTGTGAAATTGCCATTCGACAAGCCAAGACCGGGGACTTCTCCGAGGTTGAGCGTCTTTTGACGCTGCTCAGCACGCCTTTTGACGAACACCCAGGTTTTGAGTCCTACGCCGATCATCCGCCCGCTTGGGCACAATCCATTGAAATCAGTTGTTCATCATGAAAATTCAAAAATCAGACTTGGAATGGAAAGCAATTCTTGAACAAAAAGGCGCAGAAAGCGTTGCCTTTGAGGTCACCCGCCATGCGGCCACCGAGCGGCCCTACAGTGGACGGTATGAGCAGCATTGGAAAGACGGCAAATACCACTGCATGTGCTGTGGTGCTTTGCTGTTTGATGCCAGCACCAAATTTGACGCCGGTTGCGGCTGGCCGAGCTTTTTTCAAGCCCAACATGATGATGCCATCAAAGAGATTGTGGACACGAGCCACGGCATGCGCCGTGTTGAGACCGTTTGCGCTCAATGTGAAGCCCATTTGGGCCACGTCTTTGATGACGGCCCCGCCCCCACGGGTCTGAGGTACTGCATGAACTCGGCCTCCTTGGACTTCAAGGACAAGACTGTAAGCCCAGATGACAAGGGCATCGCATGAAGCTGATCCTTGATTTTTTTCCAGTCGTTCTTTTTTTCATCGTCTTCAAGTTTTTTGACGTTTACACAGCCACTGCGGTGGCCATTGGCGCCACCGTGATTCAAATTGCATGGGTCCGGGTGAAATACGGCCGGGTCGAATTGATGCAGTGGATCAGTTTGGGGCTCATCTCTGTCTTTGGTGGAGCCACTTTGCTTTTTCATGACGAGACGTTCATCAAATTCAAACCCAGTGTGCTCTATGTGGTGATGGCCTTGTCGCTTTGGATCGGGCATTTTGTGTTTCGCAAGAATTTCCTCAAAACCTTGATGGCCCAGCAAATCTCGGTTTCCGATGACGCTTGGCAGGTCTTGATACATGCGTGGGGGTGCTTCTTTTTATTCATGGCCAGTCTCAATTTGTGGGTGGCCTACCATTACGACACCAACACGTGGGTCAATTTCAAGCTCTTTGGCGGAATGGGATTGATGTTTGTCTTCGTGGTCTTGCAGGCGATCTATTTGAGCTCCAAAGCACTACCCAGCGCAGACGACGTTGCCCCTCTCAATTCCGACACCCTTGACACGCCCTCCCAGGTGGGTCTTGAGGTCAAGCCTTTGTCACCGCCTGCCCATGACATCAAGCCTGGGACCTAATTTCATGCCCATCACTGCACAATTGATCCAAAGCCGACTGCACTCCACCTTTAACAGTGCTGACATTGTGGTCATCGATGAGAGTGCGGACCATGCGGGGCACATTGGATCGAACGGCTCCCTCACTGGCACGCATTTTCGGGTTCGCCTGCCTGCAGCGGTTTTTGTAGGGAAAAATCGAGTTCAACGCCACCGCGAAGTCTATGCTCCCCTGCAAGACTTGATGAACCAAGGCCTTCACGCCTTGGCCATTGAGATCGTGGAGTCATGAATAGGCCCAGTTTGGCTCAAAGCCGGGATTCATTGTCTTGAAACATGTCCCTTTTTAAAGCGCAGAGACAATCAAAACACCCTTCGCATGCGCCATGTCAACTCCATTGAGGTAAATATTCTCCTGCGAGTCTGTGTTGTCACAGGCATGGTCTAGAATGCACGTGTTTCCAACATTTCGCATGGGTCTTGCCCTGGAGTCATACACTGGCCCATGATGACAACGCTTTGTCTACATGGCCAACAGCTTCAATGTCCACTTTGAACCGCTTTTTCTTCGTCTGTATTGTTTATATCAAGAGTAATTCATGAAAAATCATTTTCTATCCCTGGCCTTGACCCTGACCTTGGGCACACTGGCCACCGGTGCATTGGCACAAAACATCGCGCTCGTGAACGGCAAAGCCGTGCCCAAAAGCCGTGTCCAAGCCCTGGCCCAGCAACTCGAGCGCTCAGGTCGTCCCATCACCCCTGAGATCGAAGGCCAAATCAAGGACGAAGTGATTGCGCGTGAGATCTTCATGCAAGAAGCGCAGAAAAAAGGCCTGGATGCCACGGAAGACTACAAATTGCAGTTGGAGTTGGCCCGCCAAACCATTTTGATTCGTGAACTCTTTGCCGACTACCAAAAAGCCAACCCCGTCACCGATGCCGACATTCAAGCCGAATACGATCGTTTCATCGCCTCCACCTCAGGCACAGAGTACCGCGCACGTCATATCTTGGTGGAAAAAGAAGATCAGGCCCGTGCCATCATTGCCGGCATCAAAAAGGGTCAAAAGTTTGAAGACATCGCCAAAAAGCAATCCAAAGATCCTGGATCAGGTGCCAAAGGCGGTGACTTGGATTGGGCGTCTCCAGGCAACTTCGTCAAGGAGTTTTCTGAAGCCATGACCTCCCTCAAAAAGGGGCAGATGACTGACAACCCTGTGAAAAGCCAGTTTGGCTTTCATATCATTCGCTTGGACGATGTGCGCCAAGCACAGGTTCCCAAGTTTGAAGAGGTCAAGCCGCAAATTGCTCAACAACTCCAGCAAGGCCGAATGAATGCCTATCAACAGGATTTGCGCAGCAAGGCCAAAGTCGAATAAATCTCTCTCGCCTTTTCCATTGAGCCAACAGTCTTGAACAGAGCCTGTTGGCTTTTTCAATGGTTCAAAGTCATTGCCGTCGTACCTTGGAGTACACATAGAGTATCCCATTGAGCACTCCATGGAGTTCCCAATTGGCACATCGTTCAACTCACCCACTTTTTGGCATTGCGCCACATTTGCAGCCAAGGCGTGTATTGGGTGGGGGTGTCAAAACCGCGATGCTCAAGAGGATTGAAACTCAACTGCACTGATCGAAACACGCGTTCAGGGTGCGGCATCATGGCCGTGAAACGGCCATCGGGCGTGGTGACTGCCGTCAAGCCGTCATTGGAGCCGTTTGGGTTGTTGGGATAGGTGTTGGTTGGAACGCCTGTGCCGTCCACAAAACACATGGCTTTGGCAACATGCTCAGAGTGCCCTTGGCGCTCAAAATTGGCAAATCCCTCACCATGAGAGACCACGATGGGGAAACGCAATCCTTGCATGCCTTGCAAGAAAATGCTGGGGGACTCCAAGACCAACACCTGACTCAGCCTCGCTTCAAAACGCTCAGACTTGTTTTGCGTGAAGAGGGGCCAGTCTTGTGCGCCAGGGATCAAACTCGAGAGTTGGGCCAACATTTGGCAGCCATTGCAAACCCCCAACCCAAAGGTGTCTTGGCGATGAAAGAACGCCTCGAATTCGTTTTTGAGACGCTCGTGAAAGGTGATGCTTCTGGCCCAACCCACACCAGCACCCAAGGTGTCGCCGTAGCTGAACCCACCGCAGGCCACCAAGCCATGAAAGTCACTCAATTGCGTTACACCCTTTTGCAAGTCACTCATGTGCACATCCACACTCTCAAAGCCCGCGAGCTCAAACGCATAGGCCATCTCCACATGGGAGTTGACCCCTTGCTCTCGCAAAATGGCCACCTTGGGGCGTGCGAGTGCACTCGCCGTTTTGGATGAGGGACTGGCCCTGACACCCAGACTGCTTTGTTCAAGAGTTGGGGTGAGCGGTGGCATCAAATCAGTCTCCATGCTTTGGAGCACCGTTGCCAAAGACGCAGGCACGTGGGAATGAAGGGCGTTCATGTGTGGCGTTTGAAGTCCTTGGTGTTCCGACTCTGCCGCTTGGGGGTGATCCCTCAAGAGGGCCATTTGATGACTCAGTCTGTCCCAGATCGACATCAAATCAACGAGCCGTGCTTTGTAGATTTGTTGGGTGTCACGCCAAATGGTCAACAGGGCTGGTTCTGGCAGACCCGGTGACCCCCCCGTCAAATCGTCTTGCGATTCTTTGGCAGAGATGGAAATGGGTTTTCTGGTTTTACCGATGGCATGGCTGTGCTTGGAGAGATTGACCGCCCGCAGCGCTTGCATCACCCGATCACGCTCTTTGGTGGGCACTTCGATCACGACGCCCAGTTCTTCTGAAAACAGCGCTTTGAGCGTTTGCTCTTGGCGCCTCACACTCACTTGGTTGGCCCAGTTTTTGGCGTCGCCATGATCGGCAAAAGAATTTTGGATCCCATCTCCAAGAGTCACCAAGAGGTCTACGTTGAGGTCCACCCCGATTTGCGAGGCAAAGCACATCTCACTCACACAGGTAAAAAGTCCCCCATCGCTCACATCGTGGTAACTCAACACAAGGCCCTGGTGCCGAAGCACATTGACCACCTTCACCAAATTCACCAAGTCACTGGCATGCTCTATCGCCAAATCGGGCACGCTCGCCACGTTTTGCGTGAGCACTTGCGACAAAATGCTTGCACCCATGCGTTGTTGTCCGCGGCCCAAATCGATCAAGATCAAGGTGGTCTCACCTGCGGGGCCTTGGAGCGCTGGAGTCAAAGCCGTGCGCACATCGTCCACTGTACAAAACGCCGTCACAATCAAACTCACGGGCGAGCGCACCTCAATGCCCTGAGAATCTGTGTTGCTGTGGGTTTTCCATTGCGTTTTCATCGACAACGAGTCTTTTCCAACAGGAATGGAGACCCCCAACGCGGGGCACAACTCCATCCCAACGGTGTGAACCGTATCAAAGAGGTCTGCGTCCTCCCCCTCTTGACCACAAGCGGCCATCCAATTCGCGCTCAATTTCACCTTGGACAACTCGATGGGGGCGGCCAACAAATTGAGGATGGCCTCAGCAACCGCCATGCGACCTGAGGCCGGTGCGTTGATGCTGGCGATTGGGGTGCGCTCTCCCAAGCTCATCGCCTCACCACCAACGCCCTCAAAGTCGGCCAAAGTGATGCCGCAGTCGGCCACTGGCATTTGCCATGGACCCACCATGGGATCACGGTGAGTCAACCCTCCCACAGTCCGATCCCCGATGGTGATCAAAAACCGCTTGGAACCCACCGTGGGGTGAGCAAGAACGCGGTGGACCGCCTCATCCAGACTCAAACCGGTCCCATCAAAATTGGCGCCATGGCGCTTGACGCGTTTGACATCGCGGTGCATTTTGGGGGGCTTGCCCAACAGCACGTCCATGGGCATGTCCACGCATTCTTGTTGCCTGGGGTCATGAAGGACCAATTGACGCTCTTGGGTTGCGTGGCCAATGACCCGCACAGGACAGCGCTCTCGACGGCACAAGGCCTCAAAGTGAGCAAACCGCTTGGGGTCAATGGCCAGCACATAACGTTCTTGCGACTCATTGCTCCAAATTTCCTTGGCCGATAGGCCCTGGGCTTGGAGGTCGATGGCGGACAAATCAAATACCGCTCCACGTTGAGCGTCGTTGACCAACTCCGGAAACGCGTTGGAGAGTCCGCCTGCTCCCACGTCGTGAATGGCCAAAATGGGGGTATCAAGGCCCAGGCCAGAACACTGGTTGATCACCTCTTGTGCACGGCGCTGAATCTCAGGGTTGCCGCGTTGGACCGAATCAAAGTCCAAACTCGCCGCATTGGCGCCTGAATTGAGCGAACTCGCCGCTCCCCCGCCCAGACCAATGCGCATGCCGGGTCCACCAATTTGAACCAACAAGGTGCCCGGTTCAAACACCACTTTGTTCACAAGCTCTGCGTCAATGGTTCCCAAGCCGCCAGCGATCATGATGGGTTTGTGGTAACCACGGTGCACGCCGTCAATGCGTTGCTCGTATTCCCGAAAAAAGCCCACGATGCAGGGGCGACCAAATTCATTGTTAAACGCCGCGGCTCCCAAGGGCCCGTCGGTCATGATTTGTAAGGGACTGGCCAAATGCGGGGGGTGAGCAAGTAGCCCGTCAAAGAGCTTGGAGACCATGAAGCCCGTGAGGCCAGCTTTGGGACGGGAGCCTCGGCCGGTGGCGCCTTCGTCTCGGATCTCGCCGCCCGAGCCTGTTGCCGCACCGGCAAAGGGCGAGATGGCGGTCGGGTGGTTGTGGGTCTCGACTTTCATCAAGACGTGGGTCTGTCGACGGCTGCGTTGATAGCTTGGACTTGCCGACGTGACCGCCACACTCGGGTCCCACTCGGGTCGGTAGACCACGCTTTGGTGGCCAGTCATGACAGAGGCGTTGTCAGAGTAGGCGACCACGGTGTGTTGTGGGTTCAGGGCATGGGTGTTGCGTATCATGGCAAACAGGCTCATGGCTTGAGGCTCAGCGTCAATCGTGAACGTGGCATTGAAGATCTTGTGGCGACAGTGCTCGGAGTTGGCCTGGGCGAACATCATGAGCTCGACCTCGGTGGGATCGCGCCCGAGGGCCTGAAAAGACGACACCAAGTAGTCGAGTTCATCCTCCGCCAAGGCCCAGCCGAATTCAATATTGGCCTCTTCCAAGGCGATTCTTCCTCGGGCGAGAACGGCAATGCTGCGGGTGGGGGCCGCTTTCAGCGTCTCAAAACACGCCGAGACCTGAGCGCGATCAAAGAGCACACTTTGCGTCATCGGGTCCAAAATGTGAGACAAGAGCGTCTCCAAGACCGGCCAGACCTCATTCAACGCGTGGGCCGATTGATCGGGTCCCGGAAAACGAGGACAGTGCCCAGGTTTGAAATTCAAGCGATACGACAAAATTCGCTCAATGCGTGTGACCGCGAGGCCACAATTGTTGGCAATGTCAGTGGCCTTGGAAGACCAAGGCGAGACAGTCCCAATGCGCGGGGCGATCAAAATCTCTAAAGAATCGCTCGCCATGGACGTGTTCGTGTTCGATGGCCTTGACGCGCTTGTTTTGCGCCCTGCGCTCAAAACCGACATGACTTTACCCGCCCATGAAGACGCGGTGCTCTCGGTGGACTCATCGTCTTGGGGTGGGTTGCGCTTGGCAAGATGCTGCCCCTTGTCTCCATTCAAGAGGAGGTCCAGTTTGGCGTGGGCTTGTTCGCTCAGCGGCTCGGTGCTGGCCACACAGTCCAGAGTATGGACATCCAAGTCGGTGAGATGGGGGTCTAGGGCTTGGAGCTCGCGCAAGAGTTGTTGACGTCTAAAAACACCAAGGGCCGTGTCGCCCTCAAATACGGTCAGGTGGTCAATCACGCTGCAGCCTTTGTCATAAAAGAGTCCCATTTTAGCACTTCGTCATTGGACGAGGACCCTCTAAAGCCCTTTGTCTTCAGGCGAGGAAGAACTCACTGAGAGTCCTGCTTGCGTGCCCTCATGTTGACCTGAGCTCACGAGCCCGCCGAGTTCAACAATGGCGAAGATCACAAATTTTTATCGCTTTGCGCGCATCAACCAAGCACCCTGGGTTTTGAGTGGCTCTCGGCCCGATACCCTAAAAAATACAAGTTAAGGCCTTGGAATTTAAAAACCGACTGTTCTCCTGAGATAATCTTGCCATGGCTATTACCTTCAAAGATGAAAACGGTGTCCAAGGCATGCGCGTGGCGGGTCGACTCGCCTCAGAAGTTCTGGATTATTTAACCCCACATGTTGTTCCTGGTGTCACGACCAATGAGCTCGACCAGCTCTGTCACGACTACATCACCCAAGTCCAAGAGGCCATTCCCGCGCCCTTGAACTACGCCCCCAACGGCTATCCGCCCTACCCCAAGTCGATTTGCACGTCGATCAATCATCAAGTTTGCCACGGTATCCCCAACGACAAAGCGCTTAAAAAAGGCGACATCGTGAATGTGGACATCACGGTCATCAAAGATGGCTGGCATGGCGACACCAGTCGCATGTTCATTTGTGGAGAAGGCTCCATTGCCGCCAAGCGCCTTTGTCAAGTCACCCACGAGGCCATGTGGCATGGCATCATGATGGTCAAGCCCGGTGTGCATTTGGGTGACATCGGTTTTGCGATTCAACGCTTTGCTGAATCCAAAGGCTACTCCATCGTTCGAGAGTTTTGCGGACACGGCATTGGGGAGAAATTTCACGAAGAACCTCAAGTGCTGCACTATGGCCGGCCTGGAACCTTGGAAGTGATCCAAGCGGGCATGACCTTCACCATCGAGCCCATGGTGAATGCGGGCAAGCGTGACATCAAGGAGCTGGGTGACGGCTGGACCATCGTCACCAAAGACCACTCCTTGTCGGCCCAATGGGAGCACACCATCTTGGTGACCCCAACCGGCTTTGAAGTCTTGACCTTGTCGGCCGGTAGCCCGCCCTTGCCTGATTTTGTGACCCACACGGTTTGCTAACCCCCTCACTGAGCGCAGCATGATCCAGAGTCAAATCTTTAGAGCACAAAAAAGTCAATTGCTGCTGGAGTTGCGAGACCTGGCACAGCTCAAAAGTTTGCGTCAAGCCCAAAGCACGCTCACTCGGCTCTCCCATTTGACGGATGAGACCTTGACGAGCCTTTGGAATGAGTGTGGACTCGCGAGCCCTTTGGCCTTGATTGCGGTGGGTGGTTTTGGTCGGGGTGAGTTGTTCCCCTACTCGGATGTCGATGTCTTGGTGCTCTTGCCCGAGTCCACACCGAAAGACCAAAGCGACCCCAGCGATGAGACCTTGTCTCGAGTCGAGCGCTTCATTGGGATGTGTTGGGATTGTGGCCTGGAGATCGGCTCGAGTGTTCGCACCTTGAGCGAGTGTTTACAAGAAGGCAATGCCGACATCACCGTACAAACTGCTCTCTTGGAGTCTCGCTTGGTCACAGGCAACGACGCCTTGTTCAAGGAATTTAGGCGTGGGTTTTTATCAAGTTTGGACGTCAAAGCATTTTTTGTCGCCAAGACCCTCGAGATGCGCCAGCGCCACAACAAGTTTGAAAACACACCCTACTCCTTGGAGCCCAATTGCAAAGAGTCACCCGGGGGCCTTCGAGACCTTCAAGTGCTCTTGTGGCTGTCCAAGGCGGCAGGTTTTGGCAATTCCTGGGAGGACTTGAAAAAAAATGGCTTGGCCACCCCGCTGGAGGCGCAAAAGCTCAAGCGCAATGAGTCGATCTTGAGTCTCATTCGCACGCGTCTGCATCTGGCCGCCAAGCGCCGTGAGGATCGTTTGGTCTTTGACCTTCAAGCCCAAGTGGCCAAGGATTTGGGACTGGTGCCACAGCTTGAGGAGAACAAAGGCGCTCGTGCTGCCTCAGAGGCCCTCATGCGCCAGTACTACTGGTGCGCCAAAGCAGTGACCCAACTTAACCAAATCTTGTTGCTCAATTTGGAGGAGAGGCTGTCGGCCAAAGAGATGCCTCCACTGCGTGCCATCAATGAGCGGTTTTGTGAAAAAGCCGGCATGCTCGAGATCAACCGCGAAGACTTGTATCAAACCAATCCCCATGCGATTTTGGAGACCTTTTACCTCTTTCAAACCACGCTCGGTATCAAGGGACTTTCGGCCAAAACGCTGCGGGCCCTCTACAACGCCCGTGGTGTCATGGGGGCAGCATTTCGCAAAGATCCTGTCAACCGGGCCATGTTTCTTGACATTTTGAAGCAACCCCAAGGCATCACCCATGCCATTCGGTTGATGAACCAAACGTCGGTCTTGGGTCGCTACTTGTGGGTGTTTCGTCGCATCGTGGGTCAAATGCAGCATGACCTCTTCCATGTCTACACGGTGGATCAGCACATCTTGATGGTGCTGCGCAATGTTCGTCGCTTTCTGATCCCTGAGCATGCCCATGAGTACCCCTTTTGCTCTCAATTGGCCGCGAGTTTTGACAAACCATGGGTGATTTATGTTGCCGCCTTGTTTCATGACATTGCCAAAGGCAGAGGTGGAGACCATTCACAACTGGGCAAGTCGGAGGTGAGACGTTTTTGCAAGGACCATGGCGTTGAGAGTGAGGATTGTGAGCTCATGGTCTTTTTGGTCTCTGAGCACTTGAGCATGAGTCACATTGCACAAAAGCAAGACATGAGTGACCCACAGGTGATCCAAGATTTTGCCGCCCGGGTCAAAACTGAACGCTACTTGAGCGCACTGTATTTGCTCACCGTGGCCGATATTCGCGGCACGTCCCCCAAGGTCTGGAATGCTTGGAAGGGCAAACTGCTCGAAGACTTGTACAGGAGCACCTTGAGGGTTTTGGGGGGAAGAGCTCCCGACACCAGTGCCGTGGTGGAGGCCAGGAAACACGAGGCCCTGACCATGCTGGCGCTTTACGCCATGCCTGCGGACGCACACCAGGCGCTTTGGAAAACCTTGGATGTGAGCTACTTTATGCGCCATGAGGCGAGCGATATTGCTTGGCACACCCGGCAGTTGTGTCGGGACTTGAGTCGAGACAAAAACATCCCGTCACACCACACGACCGTGGTGCGGGCCCGTTTATCGAGCGTGGGTGAAGGTCTGCAATTGATGGTCTATACCCAGGACCAGCCTGACCTTTTTGCTCGAATTTGTGGATATTTTGATCAATACGGCTTCAGTATTTTGGACGCCAAGATCCACACCGCGCTCAATGGTTTTGCCATCGACACGTTTCAAGTCGTCTCCGATCGCCTTGAGGAGCACACGCGTGAGTGGATTCATCTCTTAGAGCACGACTTAAAGCAGACCTTGCTCGATACCCCACCATTGCCCAAAGCGAGCAAAGGCCGGGTCTCTAGGCGGGTGAAGAGTTTCCCAATTCGACCACGGGTCACCTTGTCACCGGATGAGAAAGCACAGCGCTGGTTGCTCAACATCTCTGCGAGCGACAGAACGGGACTGCTCTACAGTGTGGCCTTGATCTTGGCCAAG
>CAIPFK010000206.1 GCA_903864315.1 uncultured Burkholderiales bacterium
AATGTATACGCGGGTTCAAATCCAAACCGCTCCACCATATGCAACGACCGGGACTGCTAAGGATCACTTCTTAGCGGTCTTTTGCATTGGTCAATCAAATACTTATTCAATAGTGAGCGATCAGGGGGCCTAATGACTGATAACTTCAAGCGGGGCTACAAATGGAGGGGAATAGTTAAAAAAACCGAGGGTATCATTCATCTGTGTTTTTAGGCTTTTGTACATGCAAAACTGTCAAAGATTAATGCTCACACTTTGGAACTGGAAATACACAATGCGGCTGATCCAGGCATAAATCCAAAAACAGAGCATGTCCAAGACAAACTGGTCCAAGTCATAGGGAAGCATTCCTAGAGACCATCGCAAATTCCCCAGAGCTATCCCAAGCCCAAGCGCCCCTGAAATAAACACAATTTGAAAAACAGTGCTAGAAAACATGCTTGGCTCCAAAGCCATCGGCTGCGAGCAGGCAACACATTGTCCATGCTCAGACAACAAGTCAATGCGGTGGTGCTGGCCACACTCTGGGCAGTCATATCGAACTAAGCGCATCGTATGGGTCCGACCATGATCTACAACTCAATCTTAGTACCGATTTCAACCAAGTGGTTGGGGTCCACTCGGAAAAAATCGGAGGAGCGTGCGGCGTTTTGCATCATCCAAACAAATAAGGATTCGCGCCATATGGACATTTGCGGAATTTTCTTGATGACCAAAGAGTCCCTCCCCATAAAGAAAGAGGTTTCCATGGGTGGGCAATCAATACCATGCTCTTGCCTTAGTGCATCCATCAGTAAGCCGATATCCGGGGCTTCTTTAAAGCCATAGACGGCACGAACCAGGTAAATACCTTTGCTCATTTCCTTGATTGAAATACGCCGTTGATGATTGACATACGGAATATCCCAAATACTCATTTTGAGAAATATAACCTGCTCGTGCAGTACCTTGTAATGCTTTAAGGTGTGTAGCAAGGCAGGTGGTACAAAATCAATATGCGCAGTGAGGAACACTGAGGTTCCCTCGACACGGTGCGGAGGATGCTGCAAGAGAGAAGGAATAAAGTCCTCTAAGCCAATGCCATGGTTAATAGCCCGTGTGCGAAGTAACTGCCGTCCCTGGTACCAAGTCATCATCAACAAAAACAAAACACTTGCAATCACCAAGGGGAACCAGCCTCCCTCCAAGATTTTGGATAAATTGGAGGCAAAAAAGCCCGTATCCACAAGCAGAAATGAGCCTACGATCAAGGTGACCGTGGTGCGACGCCATTTCCAACTCTTGTGCATGACCAACGCTGAAAGCAGCGAAGTGATCAACATGGTGGACGAGACAGCAATGCCGTAGGCTGCGGCCAAGTTATCTGACTTGCGAAACATTAGCACCACGATCACCACAATCAAGCACAATACCCAATTGATAAAGGGTACATAAATCTGCCCAATTTCGCGCTCAGAGGTGTGAACCACCTTCATACGCGGCACAAATCCAAGCAAAATTGCCTCACTTGTCATGGAATAGGCGCCGGAAATACATGCCTGTGAAGCAATCACAGTCGCAATGGCGGAAAGTATGACCAGTGGAAGAGTGAGGTACTGCGGCACCATGAGAAAAAACGGGTTGCTCACTGCCTGGGCATCGCGCAGTACCAAGGCACCTTGACCAAAATAGTTTAATAACAAGGCTGGCATGACCAACAAGAACCAAGCGTAGCGGATAGGCCGAATACCAAAGTGACCCATATCAGCATACAAAGCTTCAGCGCCCGTCACGACCAAGAATACCGCACCGGTCACAGTAAAAGCAATTGCTGAATTTTGGACCATGAAAGTCAGGGCGTACCAAGGCGAAAAAGCCATCAAGATCTCAGGTCCCTGGGCAATTTGGTAAGCGCCCATGGCACCGATGACGACAAACCAGACCACCATGATTGGCCCAAACAAGATGCCAACGATCTCAGTGCCTTTTTTCTCAAACAAAAACAGCCCAATCAAGATGACCAGCGTGATAGGCAACACGACATGCGCGAAATCTTCCGATACGACGGTCAATCCTTCGATGGCAGAGAGCACCGAAATCGCAGGAGTGATGACCGCATCACCATAAAACAAGCAAGCCCCCAAAACGCCCATCACCATGATCGCCATGGCCTGGGCACTGCCTTGCTTGGCAGTTCGGAGTGCCAGTGCCATCAAGGCTAAAATCCCGCCCTCACCGTGGTTGTTTGCGCGCATCACAAATGCAACATACTTCAGTGACACCACAATCACGAAGGTCCAAAAGATCATGGACAGCACGCCGTACACCGATTCCTGATTGAGAGGAATTCCACTCACCGGATCAAAGCATGCCTTTAGCGCATACAAAGGGCTGGTGCCGATATCGCCAAACACAATGCCGATGGCCAAGACGGCCAAAGCCATCAAGCTGCCCTTGGCGTGTTGCGACTCTTGGTCAAACTCAACGGGTCGCAAGAATTTGGAATGGGAATATTCGGGATTGCTGATGGACATATAACAAATTAAGAAGTGATAAATTAAAGATCTATCGGGGATCACTTGACAAAGCGATATCCGACTCCGGTTTCAGTGATGAAGTGCTTGGGTTGACTTGGGTCGTTTTCCAGTTTGTGGCGCAAATGGCCGACATAAATGCGCAGGTAATGCGTGCTGTCCTTGAAATGCGGCCCCCATACCTCTTTCATCAACGCGCTTTGGGTCATCATCTTTCCCGGGAAACGGGTCAAAGCTGTGAGCAAGCGGTATTCAGTGGGAGTGATATTGAGGATCTTGCCCGACTTGGTGACGACGCGCTGCACAAAGTCGATCATCACATCGCCAAACTCTAGGCGAGGGCTGGTGCCTGTGTCGGTTTTGGAGCCACGGCGAAGTTGCACGCGAAGTCGTGCAAGTAGCTCGCCGATCGAGAAAGGTTTGGACAAATAATCATCAGCGCCTCGGTCCAGGGCAGTGATTTTGTCGGCCTCATTCATTCGCGCCGACAAAATCAAAATAGGCGCTTGTGACCAAGTCCGGAATTGATCGATGAAGGCCAGTCCGTCACCATCGGGTAAGCCTAAATCGAGCACGATCAGATCGGGGTGAAAAGTGGCTGCCCGGCTCAATGCTTGTGCCAGACTGGCGGATTCTTGCACCTCAAAATCTTCGCCTTCAAAGGCTGATCGCAACAGGCGCTGGATATCCAATGCATCTTCCACCACCAAAATTCGGATTTTGTTGGAGTTCATGATTCTTGTAGCACCTGCGGTGCATGACCGAGTTTGAGAACGACTTGAACACAAGCGCCGCCTTCTGGGCGGTTATCTAAATGAATGTCACCACCGTGCGCTTTGATAATCATTTGGCAAATTGACAGCCCCATCCCCAAGCCCTCTTGCATATGGGCCAAAGCGCCGCGGTTGTAGCGTTCAAAGGCCGTATCTCGGTCGGCTGGCAGAAAGCCTGGGCCTTGGTCGCTAATTGTGATTTTTGCACAGCCATCCTGGACGCTTGCTTCAATCGTGATGGCCGAGCCCATTGGCGAGAACTTGGCGGCATTTTCCAGTAGATTGGAGAACACACGCTCCATCAAAATTGCATCCATCTCTAGCAATGGAAAATCGGGTTCAATGTGCACACGTACTGTGTGATTGGCGGTCAATGACTGCCCTAGGTACTGAATGCCAGCACCTACCACCTCTTCAAGTGAATGCCACTCGAGGCCTAGCGCCATTCGACCTTGCTCCAAACGCACGATGTCGAGCAGGTTGTTGACCATTGTTTTGAGTCGCAAAGCGTTGACATAGATGTCACGCGAGACGCTCAATAAGGGTTCAGCAATGGAAGTATTGCCGCGACCGAGCGACTCGGCCAAGCCCATGATGACGGTCAATGGGGTTTTCAGATCATGCGACAAGGCCGATAGGATGGTCGCGCGAAGGCGCTCGGAAACTCGGTCCAAGTCGGCTTGGCTAGCCACTTCGACATAGTGCAAGCGTTCGATCGTGATCGCCAGCACCGCCCCCAGTGTCTGGGCCAACGAAAGATCATCGTCATTGAGTTGGGCAGCACGTCCATACTGGGACAAAGCCAGCACCCCGCGGATGGCCGCAGAGGCCTTGAGGGGCACATAGATCGAGGCATAGCGGGTCGAGGCGATCGCTTCATTATTGATGGTTTTGCCACTGCGGATTGCGTTGTCGACCAGATGGCGCTCAAGCGGAAAAGGGGCCTGATTATCAGGGAGATCGAAATCAATCATTCCATCTTCGGAGATCAAAATCGCAGCTGAAACTGCCAGCTCTTCTTGGAAAAAAGTCTCGCAAATCTCCTTGACTTGACTCACCGCGATTGCACCCGCCAATTTGCTCGCTGTCTCATAAAGTGCACGCGTACGGATTTCACGTTGAAGGGCTTGTCGCTCCTTGTCCTTGAGACCGGCCGACATTTGCCCGCTGATCAAGCCAGTAATCAGCATCACGGCGAAGGTGACCAAGTATTGAGAATTATCTACAGTGAGCGAAAAGCGAGGTGGTACAAACAAGACATCAAAAAGCAGTACAGATACCACAGCGGCAACTATCGCGCCCACACGTCCCAATGTGACCGATACAAAAAGGACAACCAGAAGAAATAACATCACAATGTTGGCCAAGTCGAGATGCCCGATGAGGGGATCCATTAGCGTAGCGCTCAGGCTACAGACCATCACCGACAATGCGATTTTTTGCCAAGTGCTAAGCAGTTCAATGCTGGCTGATAAAGTGTGAATTCTGGGGAACATATTTTTTCCTAGATTCAGATGCTAGCTTGTAAGTTGAAAAAAAGTTGTAAAAATTGAGTTGCTTGCGTGCAGGTTATAGACGAACTGCCCTTTAAACCAGCTGTTGATAAAATCAAAGTGACGCTGGACTCTCTAAACTCACGTCGCCTAAGAGCAAGAGAATAGGGCCGAGCGTTGAGGTTCAATCTGAGGCTGGAATCAGTGTCCAAGTGCTACCGGAATACGCAGTCATAAGCACGCCGCGAATCGATGTGAGCAGGTTTGTCCTGTTTGCGCCCTGTTTTGACATCCATGCCAGCAGGTGGCTCGATGCGGATGTCAATGTCTTTTGAGAAACGATGGATGACCCCAAAGCCTTTGGATAGGGAGGTGCCGCCCTTTAATTCGAACACAAAGCCTTGAGGCTGGAGTCCCCACAGGCTGTGCATGATCCAGTAGTCTTTTTCGACCAACATGGGGTCGAGCGCACGCTCATTTGCGACAACCGCAAGCAATTGATCGAAGTCACGTCGTTCGTGAAGAAAGTCAGCCACCCATCCACTCCCGAACGCGTTTGCGAGTGGCCATATGGCCGTAGCTGTCCAATGCCTGTTGGAGTCGGGCTTGATTAAAAGACCTCTTCTTGTTGCAGGCCTGGCTGAGCACCGCGTCACGGTCTTGGGCCAATTCCTCCAAGTTGTTCAGCAAGTCCACCTACAGGAATTCGCAAGTTGGTTTTTTGGGGCAAGCGTGGCTTTGGCTTGATGACCTTACATGAGCAAGTGCTCGCCGGCATTGTCGCCACCCAATATCACATAATTCACGCGGCGAATGTCCATGAGTCGCACACCACCTGCGTAGGAAATGGAAGACTGCACGTCCTCTTGCATTTCTTTGAGCGTATCGGCCAAGCTGCCTTTGATGGGCTCCAAAATCCGTTTGCCCTCCACGTGCTTGTACTCGCCTTTGTTGAAGTCACTCGCGGAGCCGTAATACTCTTTGAATCGCTTGCCATCGAGCTCGACCGTCATGCCAGGACTCTCTTCGTGACCAGCGAGCATGGAGCCCACCATCACCATGGTGGCACCAAAACGAATGCTCTTGGCGATGTCACCGTGCTCGCGAATGCCACCATCGGCGATGATGGGTTTGGTGGCCACTCTTGCACACCACTTCAAGGCCGACAATTGCCAGCCCCCAGTGCCAAACCCGGTTTTGAGTTTGGTGATGCAGACCTTCCCAGGCCCTATTCCGACCTTGGTGGCGTCCGCTCCCCAATTCTCCAAATCAATCACCGCCTCGGGTGTCCCGACATTGCCCGCGATGATGAAGGTTTGAGGCAGATGCTGTTTCAAGTGAGTGATCATTTTATGAACGCTGTCGGCATGCCCGTGCGCAATGTCAATGGTCACGTATTCGGGACTGAGCCCCTCGGCCACAAAGCGCGCCACGGTGTCGTAGTCAGGCGCCTTCACCCCCAACGAGATGGAGGCAAACAGGCCCTGGGCGTGCATGTGTTTGACAAAGGCGACATTGTCCAAGTCAAAGCGGTGCATCACATAGAAATAATCATGCTTGGCCAACCACTCACAAATGGTCTCGTTGACCACGGTTTTCATGTTGGCGGGAACGACAGGCAACTTGAATGTTTTGGGCCCCAGGGTGACCTCGGTGTCACACTCCGAGCGGCTCTCCACTCGGCATTTGCGAGGCAACAAAAGAATGTTGTCGTAGTCAAAAATTTCCATAGCCCGCCACCTCACATGAATCGTCAACAATCGTCAAATCATGGGCTTCATCAAGCATGGAGTCGCGATTTTTGACGAAAAAAAACCGCGCACAAGTATTCTTGGGCCCGGTGATTTATTCTACCCTTGTTTCATGGGCTTCGGGTGGGCCTTCATCTGCCAATCGATGGCATAGAACAACACTTGAATTTCTCGTCTCATCGAACCCGGCTCCAGACCTGTGGATGCTCCCAGGCCCTAGAATCGAGTCATGCACGATCCATCTCAACACTCGCCGTTTGCGCACCCACCCCAAAGCCCTGGCATTGCCGCTGCAACGACTCAACCCTCAACTACGATACCGGTATGGCAAGGCAGCAGCTTGATGGCGGGCCTCAATGAGGAACAGTTGCAGGCGGTCACTTTGCCCGCAGAACACGCCTTGATTTTGGCTGGTGCGGGCTCTGGCAAGACGCGGGTGCTCACCACCCGCATGGCGTGGTTGCTCCAAACCCGACAAGTCACGCCAGGCGGCTTGTTGGCCGTGACCTTCACCAACAAGGCGGCCAAGGAGATGCTCGCGCGACTTGGCGCCATGCTGCCCTTGAATGTGCAGGGCTTGTGGATGGGCACATTTCATGGTTTGTGCAATCGGTTTTTGAGAGCGCATTGGAAACTGGCCAACTTGCCCCAGTCTTTTCAAATCCTAGACACCCAAGATCAGTTGTCGGCCATCAAGCGCATTTTGAAGCAGTTCAATGTCGACTCTGAGCGCTTCCCCGCCAAAGAAGTTCAGTGGTTCATTGCAGGAGCCAAGGACAATGGAGAGCGCCCCAAAGATTTGGAGTCCAGCGCAACAGATGCAGACAGTCGAAAACGTCTTGAAATCTATCAGTTCTATGAAGAGCAGTGCCAACGCGAGGGGGTGGTGGACTTTGCGGAATTGATGCTGCGCTCCTTTGAAATGCTCAGAGACAACGAGTCCCTTCGCGCGCACTATCAAGCGCGTTTCAAGCACTTGCTCATCGATGAGTTTCAAGACACCAACCGCTTGCAGTACGCATGGATCAAGATGATGAGTGGAGCGCAAAGTGCGATTTTTGCAGTCGGTGACGATGACCAAAGCATTTATGCCTTTCGGGGTGCACGGGTTGGCAACATGGCTGACTTTGTGCGCGACTATGGCGTACACCATCAAATCAAGCTTGAACAAAATTACCGCAGCACCAGCTCCATTTTGGACACCGCCAACGCCTTGATCTCTCACAACCAACAGCGTTTGGGCAAGAACTTGCGCACCGATCAAGGCCAAGGCGAACCCGTTCGCGTCATGCAGACTCCCAGCGACTACGAAGAAGCGCAGTGGATCGTGCAAGAGATCAAACACCTGCTCAGAGTTGGCCAAGAGGGCAACCCCTTGCAAGGGGCGGCGTCCCGCTCTGACGTGGCACTCCTTTACCGCAGCAACGCTCAGAGTCGAATCATTGAGTCGGCGCTCTTCAATGCCGCCATTCCCTACCGGGTGTATGGCGGCCTCAGGTTTTTTGAGCGCGCTGAGATCAAGCACGCCTTGGCCTATTTGCGTCTTTTGGAGAACCCCAGAGATGACACCTCTTTTTTACGGGTGGTGAACTTTCCCCCACGCGGCATTGGTGCCAGAACCTTGGAGCAACTTCAAGACATGGCGCGAGCGAGGAATCTTTGTTTACACGACAGCGTCGAGTTTGTGGTGGGCAAAGCGGGCACGCATTTGCAAACCTTTGTCGCCAAAATCGATGTGATGCGTGAGCAAATTGCCAGCCTCACTTTGAAAGAGATCATGTCCTTGGTGCTCGAGCACAGCGGTTTGGTGGAGTACTACAAAAGCGAGCGAGACGGCCTCGATCGCATCGAGAACTTGGAAGAGTTGGTCAACGCGGCCGAAGGCTTTGTGATGCAAGAGGGGTTTGGCAAGGACGCCTTGGCCACCGTGGCGGCCAAAGAGGAGGGCTTGCATGAGTTTGTGGCAAATAGCGATCAGTCTTTGCCCGTGGCAATGCCCTTTGCTGAGAACGACCAAGCGGGCACTCCCGATGAGGTGCTCTCTGGGTGGGTGAATTTTGAGACTGGGGAGACCTTGTCGCCCTTGGCCGCGTTTTTAAGCCATGCTGCGCTCGAGTCAGGTGACAACCAAGCGCAAGCTGGCAAGGACGCAGTGCAGTTGATGACCGTGCATGCCGCCAAAGGCTTGGAGTTCGATTGTGTGTTCATCTCGGGCTTGGAAGAAGGGCTGTTCCCTCATGAAAATTCCTCGAAAAATCCTGAAGGACTGGAAGAAGAGCGCCGCTTGATGTATGTCGCCTTGACACGCGCGAGAAAGCACTTGTTTTTGAGCCACGCTCAAACGCGCATGCTCCATGGTCAGACTCGCTTCAATTTGCCCAGTCGGTTTTTTCAAGAAATGCCTGAAGACGCGCTGAAGTGGATTTCTCCACCGCCTGGCACCAATCCCCCCTCCCCATGGGGTTCAGCCCCAGGGGCGTATCAAGGCTCAGGAAGCGCCGATCGGCGTTATGCACAATCGGGCAAAGGGCATCACAGCAGTGACTCCAAGCACCGTGGCAGTGACGATTGGAGTGCCAACCAGGGCGTGGTCTTGAGGCCCAAGCTACCTGCCAATACCACGGCCTTGGGCAACAGTGCAGGGGGAGAAGGCGCCAACGATTGGGTCAGAGTGGGGCAGCGCGTTTTTCACAATAAATTTGGCGAAGGCAGTGTGTTGGCTCTGGAGGGGATGGCGGGAGACGCGCGCGCGCAAATTGATTTCCCAAGGCATGGGGTGAAATGGCTGGCGTTGTCCATCGCCAAATTGACCCCAATTTAAAAAAATCCTTGATGGAGCTCGCAAGGACGCCAAAAAAGTAAGCGCTTGGGTGTGTCCTATTGGGTTCTCGGTTGCTGGGTCTTGTGCTGTGTCTGTTTGCGATCAAGCCAGGATGGCATCGGTGCTGAAAGAGTCCCGGAAGCTGAAAAACGCCGAGCTGAAAAACATGGAGCCAAGCACCAGTAAAAAGGGCAGCATCAATTCACTCACCCATTCGGCGTCATCGGTGCCGCTCGAGAGCAGTCCCAGTAAAACAGCGATCAATGCAAAAACACTCAACCAAGTCATTGCATAGACCACAAAAGCTCGCCAGTTTGAAAAGCACGCAATACACGAAAAAAACAAACTCTTCGCAATCCCGATGCCATGCCAGTGCACCAAGGCGCTCGCATGCCAAAAAAGCGAGGAAAACGGGATGTACAAAAAGAGCGCCATCCACATCGCTCGCTGAAAGTCGCCTTGCATGATGCCCTCTTTGGTGAGCGTACCCCCAACGAGATAGACCTTGGCAAAGCTGCCGTTGTCCATCAACGCCGAGGCGCCCAAGAGCAGTAAAAAGCCCCCCATGTAGAGAACACCCAAGATGAGCATTTGTTGGCTTTTATGCCGCGAGACACGAAATGCAGTCATCAAGGTGAGGGGTCTTGGGAATTTGCCCGCGTTGGCTTCTTGGGCTGCCGCCATGAGGCCCAATGTCGCGGCTGGCACAAAAAGCAAACCCACCAAGCCACCAATCCACGGCAGCAATGAGAGCAAAGACACGATGGCCATGAACATTAAAAATAAACCCGTGAGCGCAATGGGTTGGCGAAAAAAGGTGCTCACCCCTTCCTTGACCCATTGGGCACCAACACGAGCGGGGACAATATTCAATTTCATCAATGGGGTCCAAAATCTTGCAGGTGAATGGGGTTGGCGATGCGCTGCGACAAAACGCGTTCAAAATGGCTGGGGTCGTGGGGCTTGAGCAAGTTGGCTTGTCTGGGCAGGTGAAAGTCCCACAAACGAGAAATCCAAAAGCGCAGCGCTGCCGCACGCAGCATCGGGTTCAAGAGTCGGCGCTCGCTTGCACTCAAAGGGCGCACCCGCTGATAAGCGCTTAAAAAGGCTTGCAAACGCTCAGGATCAAAACTCGCATGGGGCCACTCAATGCACCAGTCGTTCAAGCACACACCAAGGTCAAAGAGCCAAGTGTCAACGCCAGCGAAGTAAAAATCAAAAAAACCGGTCAAGCGCGCGCCCTCAAACATCACATTGTCGCGAAACAAGTCGGCGTGGATGGGACCACGTGGCAGACTCAAATAGCCCGCGGTTTGGCTCAAGTCATTTTGAAACGCCACCTCTTGCTCAAGAAGTCTTGCCAAGTCGGCTGATAAAAAGGGCAACACCAAGGGGGTGGTGTCGTTCCACCAAGAGAGGCCGCGCAAATTGGGTTGATGGAGCTCAAAGTCTCGAGCGGCCAAATGCAAACGAGCGAGCATGTCGCCCACCGTCTTGCAGTGCTCAGGTGTGGGTTCGAGCTCGCTTGCGCCAATCAAACGGTCCACGAGTGCAGCGGGTTTGCCCGCCACCTCAAAGAGAATTTCCTCGCGCGCGTTGGCCTGAGGCGCTGGCACTGGGACGGCACGCTTGGCCAAATGGCGCATCAGTTGCAAATAAAACGGCAGCTCCTCTCGGCTCAGTCGCTCAAACAAGGTCAGAACGAATTCACCGTTTGCGGTCGTTAAAAAATAGTTGGTGTTTTCAATGCCGCCTTGAATGCCTTTGAGCTCGAGCACGGGCCCCAAGTTCAACTCATCAAGGAGCACCTGGGCTTGTTCGAGCGAGACGTCG
>CAIPFK010000207.1 GCA_903864315.1 uncultured Burkholderiales bacterium
CCATGGAATGCATCCCTCATGTTCAAACGCATCGGCAACCAGTACAACGCCAAACTCGGTGCTCAACTGCCCTACATCGACAACACCGACTTGAATGTGAGCTACAACTTCAAGGAAGTGAGCTCCTTGGGTGCCAAGAACTTCAAATTGCAGTTCAGCATCTTTAATTTGACAGACCGTCAAAACTTGGTGGCTGCATCTGGCCCCATGGGTGCGAGTTCAACACAGTACCTGTGGCAAGCTCCGAGAAGCTTCATGCTCTCAGGCAAAGCGGACTTCTGAACATGACGCAGCCATCAGTGCTGCATTTTTGAAGTCCCCAGGGCCAGCCATGCTGGCCCTGCTTGCTTTTATTCAACGCACTTCACACTGACTTTAATCAGACTTGAGCAACTATGAATTTAGACACAATTATTTCTCTGGCCAACAATTCTGGTGGCACCTTGTACGGCATGGCGATTCTCTTGTTGGTGGCTCTGACCGTGATCATCGAGAGAACCCGGCATTTGCTGCACATGCAAAACGCTGGCGTTGAGATCATGAATTTGCTCAAGACCGATGCGCCACTCAGCAGCAAATCGACCCAGGACAAACTGATTGAACACCGCGAGATGCCACACGCTCGACTCATCCAAGCCTTGTCTCAGGAATCTTCTGGCGCCTCTAGCGAGACCATCGCCTCTCACCTCGAAGAGGCCGTGATGCATGAAGTCCCACTCCTTGACCGCTCCCTTTGGATGCTCGACACCGTGATCACCTTGGCCCCGCTCTTGGGGCTTTTTGGCACCATCCTCGGCATGTTCAACGCTTTTTCTGTCTTGGATGACATTCAAAATGGCGCCTCGCAAGTCACCGGTGGCATTGCAGAAGCCTTGATCGCCACAGCCTGCGGTCTCTTTATTGCCATGCTCGGCTTGATATTTTTCAACTGGCTCAACACCCGAGTTCGAATCATTGTGCACCAACTTGAGACCCTCAAAGTGATGCTCTTGAACCGTCAAAAGGTTTTGCAAGGCTAAAACACCGGTATCACTGCGTATACCCCCAACGCAGGACTCTGTACCCGGCTCAACCGCCTCACCGAAGAACACACCCTATGCGCTACTTTGAAACTCGAAAAGCTCGAATTGAAATCATCCCCATGATCGACATCATGCTTTTTTTGCTGGTGTTTTTTGCCATGATGACGCTCAAGATGATCCCGACCTCAGGACACTTGAGCAAATTACCCACCTCCAGCACGGCCGCCAAACTCCCCTCCCCCAAACTGATGGTGGAAGTGCACGACGATGGCGCATTTTGGGTCGAAGGCAGCGAGAGGAGTCAACTCGAACTCGTGGCTTTGGTCAAGTCTCGCAACCCCAGTGAGCTCGCGGTCACGATTGTGGGTGGCGAGAAGGTGAACTTGCAGCAGCTCATGCAAGCCATTGATGCCATCAAACTTGGTGGCGCCATCCAAATTGGGCTGGCCGCCAAGAACAAACCTTGACGACAAATCCATGAGCACCCTGTCTTTGAACAACGCTTATGCCGCTGGGCAAGAGAAATCTGCTCTATGGTCTTCACTGGGGATGGCTTTCGCTTTGGAAGCGCTGGTCGTTGCAAGCCTCTTGCTTTGGCTCGCCTTCAGAGAATTGCCACCCAGAATCGTCGCATTGCCCATCGAAATCGAAAACACCCCCAAAATTGACCAACCTGAACCGCCGAAGGTTCAGCCACCGCTGCCCAAGCCCCCCAAAATCGAGCCCAAGCCGATCAAAGAGCCACCCAAGGTTCAGCTCCCCACCCCCCCCATGCCAGTGCCTGAGCCTATCGTTCAGGCTCCCAGTGTGGCCACACCCAACGCGTTCACTCAAGTTGCAACGCCGCCGGCTCCCCCACCGCCGCCACCCGTGGAGTCCAAGCCCATGGGGCCTTCAGACGAGTACATCGCCAAAGTGAGAGCCGCTGTTCAAGCCGCCTTTGCCTACCCCATGGCCGCGGCCGAGATGGGTCTGCACGGCAGAGCTCGAGTCGGGTTTAATTTGCGCAACACGTCTGCCAGCGATGTCAAAATCATCAACGGCAGTGGGCTGGGCCTCATTGACCGCGCCGCGCTTGCAGCGGTTCAAAAGGCAGCCTACCCCACCCCACCCACAGAGCAAAAAGATCGCACCAATTACTGCGAAGTTTGGATCGAATTCAAACCTTGAATGCAGCTCGCTGCGTGGGATTGACAGCGAGTTGGGGTAGGGATCGGTGAGCGTGGGTCAATGCGTTGACACAGGTGAACGCACCAGAACGCACCACACCCAGGCCCCGGCAGTCTCAACGCTTTTTGGTGGTGCCAGGCTTCACACGGCCTTGAGCCCTGGGAGGCAGTCCAGTGTGTTGGGTGAGTATTTTCCCTGGCGTTGGGCTGGACTGCACTTTGGTAGCCCCACCCACATTGAGTGCGCGTGAGGTGTTTCCCCCAACGGCAGAAGAGTTCTTCTTTCTTGCACTCACATAGGTGCTGTCTGCCAGGGGCTGAAAGGTCGGGATCAAATGGTGCTTGCCGTTTCCAATCAAATCCGCACGCCCCATGGCTTTGAGCGCATCTCGCAACAGAGGCCAATTTTTAGGATCGTGGTAGCGCAAGAACGCTTTGTGCAATCGCCTTTGACGCTCACCCTTGACGACTTGGACCTCTTCACTGTGGTGGGTCACTTTTTTCAGGGGATTTTTGCGACTGTGGTACATGGCGGTGGCGCTCGCCATGGGGCTGGGATAAAAGGTTTGCACCTGATCGGCCCTGAAGCCATTTTTCTTGAGCCAAATGGCCAAGCGCATCATGTCCTCGTCTTGTGTGCCAGGATGGGCTGCGATGAAGTAAGGCACCAAGTATTGCTTTTTACCGGCCTCGGCACTGAAGCGATCAAACATCTGTTTGAATTGGTCATAAGCCCCCATGCCCGGCTTCATCATTTTGGACAATGGACCCGTCTCGGTGTGCTCGGGCGCGATTTTGAGGTAGCCGCCCACATGGTGGGTGGTGAGTTCTTTCACGTACTCGGGTGACTTCACTGCCAAATCGTATCGCAGGCCCGAGCCAATCAGAATTTTCTTGACCCCCGGGAGTGCTCTTGCACGGCGATAAAGCTTGATGAGGGGTCCGTGCTCGGTATTCAAATTGGAGCAAATCCCTGGGTACACACACGACGGTTTGCGGCAAGCCGATTCAATCTCCAAACTCTTGCAGCCAATTCGGTACATATTGGCCGTGGGCCCACCCAAGTCGGAGATGACACCCGTGAAGCCTTGAACTTTGTCCTTGATGTCTTCAATTTCTTGAATGATGGAGTCCTCACTGCGGCTTTGAATGATGCGCCCTTCGTGCTCGGTGATCGAACAAAAAGTGCATCCCCCAAAACACCCTCGCATGATGTTCACTGAAAATCGGATCATCTCCCAAGCGGGTATTTTGGTCTCACCATCATGACGACCCTGAGCGTCTTCGTACGCAGGGTGAGGACTGCGGGCATAGGGCAGACCAAACACAAAATCCATCTCTGCCGTGGTGAGCGGAATGGGCGGCGGGTTGATCCAAACGTCCTTGGCGACGGCGCCTTCACCGTGCTGCTGCACCAATGCGCGGGCGTTCCCCGGATTGGTCTCCAAGTGCAAGACTCGGTTGGCATGGGCATAAAGAACAGGATCCGTTTGCACTTGCTCAAAGCTTGGCAGGCGGATGACTGAGCGTTCGCGCGGGGGCACTTTGTAGGCACCAAGACCATGCATTTGAGCGTCCATGGACTGAACCGAAAGCGCGCCCTCTTGGCCAGACAACACGGGCGCTGAATTGTGAGCGTGACCCCTGTCTTTGGACAAGGACGGCGCACGCGCGGCCCCTGGCATGAACACCAAGGGGCGGGTCTTTGCATCCAAACTCGAGTTCGGATTCAACACCGCCCCATCTTTGGCGCTCTTGGACATGGCCTCCAACTCACACACCTCGCCTTGGGCGAGGGCCTGCTCAGAGGCCATCAAATAGGGGTTGACTTGGGCCTCGGTGCGTCCCGGGGTGTCGACCTGGGTGGAATTGATCTCAAACCAAGCCTCGGGCGTATCTCGCCTCAAAAATGCGGTGCCCCGCAAATCCGTGATGGTGCCAACAGGCTCTTTGGCGGCCAAGCGGTGGGCCAACTCCACCAAAGCACGCTCGGCGTTGCCATAGAGCAAGATGTCGCATTTGCTGTCCACCACGATCGAGCGCCTGACTTTGTCAGACCAGTAATCGTAATGGGCAATTCTTCTGAGCGAGCCCTCAATGCCCCCCAGCACAATGGGGATCTCTGGATAAGCCTCGCGGCAACGCTGGGAGTAGACAATGGCGGCTCGGTCTGGGCGTTTGCCTCCCACATCACCCGGGGTGTATGCATCATCGCTTCGTATGCGCCTGTCGGCCGTGTAGCGGTTGATCATCGAGTCCATGTTGCCCGACGTGACCCCCCAAAACAAATTGGGCTGCCCCAAGGCCTTGAAGTCCTGAGTGCTTTGCCAGTCGGGCTGAGCAATGATTCCGACTCGAAAGCCCTGGGCTTCGAGCACCCGACCCACCACGGCCATGCCAAAACTGGGGTGATCGACGTAGGCGTCACCGGTGACCAAAATGACATCGCAACTGTCCCAACCCAAGACCTCCATTTCAGCACGGCTCATGGGCAGGAAAGGCGCCACGCCAAAGCGAGCCGCCCAGTATTTTCGGTAAGAAAAGAGGGGCTTGGCTTGGCGCTGGAAAAAAGAAACGTCTAGGGGTGCATTCATGGCGGTCTACCCCCTGAGTGTAGTGCTTCAGAGCTGAACCCATGGGCGATGTGGTCTTTCCATCGGTGACTCTCGTGGGACGTTACACTAGGGGGGTGGCCTGCAACAAGTGTGCTGAGCACCCGGACATGGCCTCATTGCAGCATCACCCTGGGCTCAACGTGCCAAGGCCTTTGCATCTGCCTGGGAAGTTTGAGCGCTTTAAAGAGCGCGCTCTCCTGGGTGCTCGTTTTTTTATTCATCTCTGAACACCTCCACTGATTGTCTCTGACCCATGACACCCAAGCCCACGCGTGGCCCCACCTCCATTTGGGACTTGTTTTGGTCCTTCACCCTCTTGGGCCTGCAGGGCTTTGGCGGCGTCCTCACCATCGTCCAGCGCGAGTTGGTTGAAAAAAAACAATGGTTCACACCTGAAGAGTTTGTCGAGGATTGGTCCGTGGCCCAGGTCTTGCCTGGCCCCAATGTGATCAACCTGGGGCTCATGTTTGGCTCTCGTCATTTTGGGATGAGTGGCGCCATGGCCGCCACCACGGGCTTGATGCTGATCCCAAGCGTTGGCGTGCTGGCCCTTGCACTGCTCTACGGCAGTATTTCCGACAACCCCATTGCCCAATCGGCCCTGCAAGGCATGAATGCGGTGGTGGCGGGCATGGTGCTGGCCACCGGTATCAAACTCATTCCTGCCCTCAAAAACAATCCCGTGGGCTACCCCCTGGGTTTGTGTTTGGTGGCCCTCACCATCGTGTGCGTGAATGTCGTCAAAATGCCCTTGGCCTTTGTGCTCTTGGGATTGGGTGGCTTGTCAACGCTTTGGGCGGCCAGACAACTCCATCAACTCAAAGCGTTGGACACCCAAAGCACCCCCCATGCCGAGAACTCCGATGGCACCCCGAAAAACCCGAGCATCGCCAAGGACTGACCCTTTTTTGAAGGGCCCATCCATCCAACCTTCTTTTTTTGCACCATTGACCCACTTCGCCACCGACCATGACTTTGACACTGACTGACTGGTTTGCGCTATTCTTGCATTTTGCCGCCGACTCTTTATTGGCGGTGGGCGGGGCCATCAGTGCAGCACCCGAGATGCACCGTTTTTTGGTGCAAGAGCATCACTGGCTCGATGACGCCACCTTTGCCAACTCCATCACCGTCGCGCAAGCGGCACCAGGACCGAATGTGCTCTTTGTGGCGGTCATGGGACTCAATGTGGGACTGGTGGCCAGTGGGGGACTGCACAGCGGCACGCAGGCCTTGGCCTATGGCCTCTTGGCGGCCTTTGTGTGCATGATGGGGATGCTCTTGCCCTCGGGCCTATTGACCTTGGTGATCACAAACTGGGCGCACAAGAACAGAGAACTCACCGCGGTCAAAGCCTTCAAGGCGGGAGTCGCACCCATCGTGGTGGGCTTGTTGGTCTCCACGGGCTATGTGCTGAACTCGCACAACAACCATTGGTCACATGACTGGCCACTGTGGGTGGTGGCCATCATCAGCACCCTCTTGGTGTGGAAGACCAAAGTCCACTTGCTGTGGCTCTTGGCTGGCGGCGCCCTCCTGGGTGGCCTGGGTCTTTTGCAAGCCTAAGAGAGATCGAGCATGTCCCCCTCCGAGCCCAAAGACGGCCCTCCAGACTCCAGCACAAAAGCCCAAAAGTCACCCCATCGCTCTTTTGCGGCCTTGCAAACGCGGGGCTTTCAAGCGCAACTGGGCACCTTCGTGCTCGCCATGATGGCCGACAACATCGAGCACGTCATCAGCTACTGGGTGATGTGGGAGAAGTTTCACTCCGCGGTCTTGGGGGGCTTTGCAGTGATCTCCCACTGGTTGCCGTTTTTGCTCTTTTCCGTGCCGGCAGGCGCATTGGCCGAGCGCTTTGACCCCAGGCGCTTGATTCAAATCGGCATGGCCATGTTCATGGCCGCGTCTTTGGGTTGGGCTTACTTCTTCTACACCGATTCACTGCAGATGTGGCAGGCCATGGCCCTGCTCGTTTTGCATGGTTGCTCGGGCGTGCTTTGGCACACGTCTAGCCAAATGCTGCTCTATGACGTGGTCCCTCCTGCGCAACTGCCCAGCGCCATTCGCCTCTTGGCCACAGGACGCTATTTGAGCCTCTTGGTGGGACCGGCAGTGGGGGGCGTGATCTTGATGGTCCTGGGGGACCAAGCGGGCATGCTACTCAACGCGTGTTTTTATCTCCCCAATTTCATTTGGCTCATCAATGCACCCTATGGGCCCAAGTTCAGGCTCGAGCCCGCCCTCACCCGCCGGGCCATCCAGGGGCTGGGAGACATCGTCCAAACCTGCCGAGATATCTCGGGCAACGTCACTATTTTGAGCATGCTGGTCTTGGCCGCAGCGGCGTCTTTTTTTGTGGGCAACAGCTACCAAGCGCAGATGCCAGGCTTTGTGCATGACTTGGCCCCTGGCAACCACGGCGTGGTCTACAGCGCCCTCTTGGCCGCTGATGCCTTGGGCGCCTTGATTGCGGGCTTGGTACTCGAGGGCAAAGGCATTTTCCCAACCACCCCCAAAGCCGCACTCACCCTTGCTTGCTTGTGGTGTTTGGCGCTGGGCAGTTTTGCCATGACCGACAACTACGCCGTGGCACTCGTGCTCTTGGTGTTTGCTGGATTTTTGGAACTCTCCTTCAGCGCCATGACCCAAACCATTGTGCAACTCAATGCACCGGTGGACATGAGGGGACGGGTGATTGGACTCTACAACATGTCGAGTTTGGGCATGCGCGCGGGCTCCGGCCTCGTGGTAGGGCTGAGCGGGGGCTTCATCGGCATCCATTATTCATTGGCTGGGGCGAGCCTGATTTTGGTGGCCGTGGTGGCTTGGATTTATTTTGGAATGGTGAGACCACACCGGTCTTTTGCCAAAACCGAGTAAGCCCATCTAAACCCATCTAAACCCATCTAAACCCATTGACCTCATGGATGACTGACGGATCGATCCGACCCGTCAGTCGGGGTCGCCCGATCAGGCCCGGGGCTTGGCCCTTCTTTGCCTCACTGTCTCGTACAGGCAAATGCCACTGGCCACCGACACGTTCAGGCTCTCAACACCGCCCGCCATGGGCAATGAGACCAGTTCATCGCAGGTTTTTTTGGTGAGTTGTCGCAATCCCGCCCCTTCAGCCCCCATCACCCAAGCCGTGGCACCCACAAAACTTGACTCATAAAGACTTCCAGGCGCCTCCTCGCTCGTGCCCACCACCCAGATGTTGCGCTCTTTGAGCTCATTCAGCGTTCGCGCCAAGTTGGTGACCATGAAGTAAGGGACGGTCTCGGCCGCACCCGAGGCCACTTTGGCCACACTTGCATTGATGCCCACCGCATGGTCTTTGGGCGCGATGAGGGCGTGCACCCCCGCGCCATCGGCCACGCGCAAACAAGCCCCCAGATTGTGAGGATCTGTCACCCCATCCAAGACGAGGAGGAGCGCTGGGGTGGTTGGCGGTAAATCATCGAGCAAATCGTCCAGAGAATGCGCCATCACGATGGGGTTGACCAAAGCGACCACGCCTTGGTGACCATGGCTCGCGCACAGTTTGGACAAGCGCAGTCCATCGGCCTCAATGATGCGCACATTGGCCTCTTGGGATTTGGCCAAGAAAGTGCGCATGCGAGCATCTCGGCGCGTGCCCTCAACGTAGATCTCCACAATGGAGTCGGGGGCGGTTCTCAATCGAACACCAACGGCGTGAAAGCCGTAAAGTACTTTGGGTTGGGCTGAATTCATGATCGGTAGTATGACACGTTCTCCAGCGGCCCAAAATGTCACGGGCCGTCTACCACGTCAGTCCAAAGGCGACTCCAGTGCTCATCGCTTCACTTGCTGCGCAGCGAACGCTTTGGCAAGCACACGGGCGAGGTGAGCCTATTTTTTTCAAGTGACCCAAAAGACTCTAGTCGCGCCCATGCCAACTCCTTGCATTGGAGACGCACCGTGCGCAAAAACTACAAGCGCCAAAACCCCGAGACGGGCGCATCCCTGGACAAGCCTAGAGATCGGTGCCGCCTTCAATCAAACGTCCTGCTTGCAAATGAAGACGCCTGTCCATGCGTGCAGCGAGCGCCTCGTCGTGGGTCACCAAGACCAAGGTGGTGGCGAGCTCTCGGTTCATCTCCAGCATCAAGCCCATGATGGTCTCGCCCGTGGCATGGTCCAAGCTACCCGTGGGCTCATCGGCCATCAGCATGGAGGGCTTGAGCACAAAAGCGCGTGCGAGGGCCACGCGTTGCTGCTCACCCCCACTCAAGACCTTGGGGTAGTGGGAAAGCCGTGAAGCCAGGCCCACACGAGCGAGCATCTCCTGGGCTTCTCGCTTGGGGTTGGCGTGACCCGTGAGTTCGAGGGGCAACATCACGTTCTCCAGCGCGCTCAAGTGCCCCAGGAGCTGAAAGCTCTGGAACACAAAGCCCATGCTGCGCGCTCTGAGCTGTGCCCGGGCGTCTTCGTCCAAGGCAAACAAATTTTGCTCACCCCAAAACACCTCACCCGATGTGGGCGTGTCCAACCCCGCCATGATGGACAGCAGTGTGCTTTTGCCAGACCCGGAGGCCCCCACGATGGCAGCGGTCTCTTTGGGGGCCAGCGAAAAACTCACGTCTTGCAAGATCGCCAACACGCCCGTCGAATCGGTGACGGTTTTACCCAATTGTTCAACACGGATTACAGCGTGAGTCATGGCATCATTTCAAAAAAACAAACATGGCCTTCGATTGAAGGAAAAACGAAGTTTGCGTTAGACTTCTTGCGAAGCATCACACCCAAGAAACCAAGGCAGCAAGACACCAAGGCGCACCCCCCGTATGAATCACTTCGCGTTGACAACCCCGTTGCCCCCAGAGCAGGGCCCCAAGCCCATGGGACGGCGTGACTTTAACCGATTCCTCCTGGGCGCGGTGGCGTTGGGGACAACACCCTTGATCAACTTATTGGTTTTGGGGGACTCCTTGAGTGCCGAATATGGCTTGGCCAGGGGCACAGGCTGGGTGGCCTTGATGCAAGCCAAACTCGCCCGCGAGCGCCCCCAAGTTCAAGTGATCAATGCCAGCATTTCAGGTGACACGACGGCTGGCGGGCTCTCTCGCTTGCCCCGGTTGTTGAGCCTGCACAAGCCCTACGCCGTGGTGCTTGAACTCGGTGCCAACGATGCCCTGCAAGGCCTGGATGTCCAAGTCACTCAAAAAAACCTCGCTCACATGGCCCAATTGGTGAGCCAGTCCAATGCCAAACTCGTGCTCGTGGGTACCCAAGTGCCGCCCAACTATGGAGTCGAATACAATCGAGCCTTCGCTCAGGTGTTTGTCAAAGTCGCCCAAGAACACCGCGCCCTCTTGGTCCCGTCCTTGTTCTCCGCATTGAGCCAGCACCTGGCCACCTTGCCCCCCAAGGAGGCCAATTTAGACCTGTGGTTTCAAGCCGATCACCTGCATCCTTTGAAAGAGGCGCATCCTTTTTTGCTCCAATCGGTCTGGCCAGCTGTGCAAAAAACCTTTTGATTGCCTTTTGAAGTCCTTTTAAACACCTCTCCCAACCGACCATCCCTCAACGTGAGTGTTCACCCCATCACTGCCCAAGAGGCTTTTTTGCGCGCCCCTCACGCGTCAAATATTGCGTCAAATCCTGCGCCCCATGCGGCCCCAGAACCTGGCACACCAAAGCGCCACGCACCCCAAGACCCGGCCAGTCATGCCAAAGCTGGCAAGGGCAAAGAAGCCGCTCAACTCTTGCCCTTTGATGCCATCATCGATGTGCGCAGTGAGGGGGAATTCGCCTTGGACCATTGGCCTGGAGCCGTGAACTGGCCTGTGCTCAACAACGCTGAGCGAGAACTCATTGGCACGATCTACAAGCAAGTGGGCAGCTTTGAGGCCAAAAAAAAAGGGGCCGCCTTGGTGGCGGCCAATATTGCTCGCCACATTCAAGCCCATGTGCTGGACTTGCCCAACAACTGGCAGCCCCTCATTTATTGCTGGCGAGGGGGCAAGCGAAGTGGCTCGATCTCCACAGTCCTGTCTCAAATTGGCTTTCGCGTGCATTTGCTCGAAGGCGGCTACAAATCTTTTCGCCAAGGCGTGGTGGCCGACATCCCCAAACTCATCGAGCCACTGCGCTTTGAGGTGATTTGCGGGCCCACAGGCTGCGGTAAAACAAGGCTACTGCAAAGCTTGAAATCCCTGGGAGCACAAGTGCTCGACTTGGAGGACTTGGCCAATCACCGCAGCTCCGTCTTGGGCTTCATCCCTGGCTCGCCTCAGCCCAGTCAAAAGCACTTTGACACCCTGGTGTGGCAAACGCTCAGGGGCTTCGATCCTGCACGCGTGATCTATGTCGAGTCAGAGAGCAAAAAAGTGGGCAACTTGAGCGTTCCCGTCGAGCTGATCGAAAAAATGCGCCAAAGTCCTTGCCGAGTCCTGGAATTGTCCTTGGCCGAACGGGTGGCACTATTGATGGAGGATTATGAATTTTTGGTCCTCGATCCAGAACTCTTCATCCGAAAATTAGAAGCCTTGGTCACCCTCAGAGGTCGCGCCTTGATCGATGCCTGGAGCGAAGAGACCCGACAAGGCCGCATCGCTCATGTGGTTCAAGAGCTTCTTGAGCACCACTACGACCCGACTTATTTGACTTCCATGAAACGCAACTTCACCGCCCTGCACGAGGCCCGCATCGTGAGCCTGTCGAGCCGGCATCCCAAGCCGTTGATGGATGCCGCCGCATTCATCTTGCAAGACCTGCCCCGCTGAACTCATTGCACCCAAGTTTCATCTGCAGTTTCATCTACAGTTTTATCTGAAGTTTCAGCCCAAGCTTCAAGCAAAGTGATCGACAGCAAGGAGAGCCGACTGCACATCAGCGATCAACGCTTGGGGCTCTTCCAGACCAATGCAAAAGCGCACCAAGTGACCAGGGCGC
>CAIPFK010000208.1 GCA_903864315.1 uncultured Burkholderiales bacterium
ATAACTATAATAAATTAAAAATAACGTTGGCACAGGGATTGCTAATTAGTCTTACCTCAATTAAAGGCTGATTATTGTGAATGCTACATCCTTAAACGTAACAAACGCTGTATGGCTCGATCCATTCAAGCCACTTGACGAAAATGAACGCACTCAGTTGGAATTGGCTGGGATCAGTTTGACCGCGGTCAATACATTGGGTGAACTCAATGCGGCTCTTCGACATGCACACCTTTTAATCATTCGTTTGGCAGAAAGTGCAGAACTACTGCAGGAAGTATTGACCTTGGTCTCTCAACTGGGTCATAGTATCCCAGTACTGTGCAGAGTTGATCGGCGCAAAATGGATGTTGTTGTCCAGGCGATGCGTTTGGGCGCTTTGCATGTGTTGCCAACCGATGAATGGGATTCAAAGGTGTGGGCAACAGCCGTACAAGGTTTAACAGTCATTGACAATAAAGTAAAAAGTTACGTTTTTGTAGATCCAGTTAGTCAGCATTTATTGGGGTTGGCGCAGCGAGTGGCACAAACGGAAGTGACGGCTTTGCTTGTCGGTCCGACAGGTGCAGGTAAGGAGGTGCTTGCAAGAGTGATTCATGAGACTTCACCAAGGTCCAAGGGACCATTCATCGCAATCAATTGCGCAGCAATGCCAGAACACCTAATTGAAGATATGCTTTTCGGACATGAAAAAGGCGCATTTACAGGAGCTCAAAAGGAGCACAAAGGTGTATTTGAACAAGCTCAAGGTGGAACTGTATTCTTAGACGAAATTGGAGAGATGCCAATTCATTTGCAAGCCAAACTATTAAGAGTATTGCAAGAGAAAAAATTGAATCGTTTAGGCGGTGAAGTATCAATCGATTTGGATATTCGATTGGTAGCAGCAACCAACAAGGATTTGAAAAAAGCCATCGAAGAAAGAGAATTTAGGGAGGATTTGTACTTTAGGATTAGCACATTCAAGTTGAAAATATCCCCTCTAACAAAGCGTCCAGGTGATATTCTTCCCTTGGTCATGCAATCTTTGGCGAGACATTCTAAAGATAAAGTTCCATATACGTTGACACCAGAAGTGCAAAGCATGCTGGTTCAGTACCCCTGGCCAGGTAATGTTAGGGAGCTTGAAAACGTCGTTCAAAGGGCTCTGGTATTGTGCAACGGTAAAACAATAACGTTAGCACAACTGATGTTTGATGAAGCGCAGAATCAAGAACTTGTGATCAATCCAGATGCTCCAATCATGAACGAGCAAGGACAATTGGCATCGATTTCTGTCAATACTCAAGACTACAGTCAAGAGCATGAAACTCAAATTATGGCAAAAGCTCACATTGGTCAGTTCGAATCCGAGTCAGGCGAAACAAAAACGGATGCGGCATTTAAAACGTTTCATGTTGACTTTGCTGCCTCTGTGAACAAAATGAGCAATGGTTATGGGGTGACTGGTAACAACACTGCTTCACCCGGAAGAGTTGAAAACTACAGCTTTAATATTGATCACGGATCTATAGAAAAAGCGAATGGTTTTGCTGAAAATATTCAACAAAATACACAAATGTCAGCTGCATCAGATGAAGGAATCAATTTGTCTCAAGCAGTAAAAAGCAGCGAACATCAAGTGATTTTGGCTGCATTGCAATCGACGCAAAGCCGCACAGAAGCAGCGCAAAAGCTTGGTATCAGTCCACGAACGCTGAGATACAAACTCGCTCAACTTCGTGAACGTGGAATGTCAGTTGCTTACTCCGAATAATTGGAGAAAAAAATGATTGATGCCACCTCAGCTTCATCGATTCAGTCCATGATGGAAACCATCAGGGCTTATCAATCTCAGAGTCGAATTACACCACCTGAGGTGGGTGAGTCAGCGTTTGCCAAGGTTTTGACTTCACAAAGTGAATTGACCAAAGTCAACGTCAAAGGGCCTAGCTTTTCTGATTCAGTGAAAGAATTGGTGAGCAAGGTCAATGATGCAGACAATAAAGCAGATGCTTTGGGTGAAGCTTATCAAAGAGGTGAGGACGTACCTTTAACAGATGTTGTTTTGAGTATGCAAAAAGCTTCACTATCGTTTGAGGCAACATTGCAAGTACGCAATAAGGTCCTCAAAGCTTACGAAGATATCATGAACATGCCGGTTTAAGACTGAAAGAATATTATGGCAACAGCTAGTGCAACTCTTAATTCACCAATGGCAGGAGCAGAGGGCAATAACCCCTCTCAAGCAATGACATCGCCTTCTCTTCCAGGTCCGAAAGCTCCTCCAGGATCTAGCATGTTGAGCCCAGGCGATTTGGCAAGGAGCGTTGGCAATCAAGTCTTGAATGATCCAATGGGGATGATTAAAGACATGGTACGTCAACCAACGGTTAAGAAATTACTGCCATTATTCGTAATAATGTTTGTAATCGCAGCGTTTGGGTTGGCATCAATGTCGATGAAGTCAACGCCCATGAAGCCACTGACAATGATGCTCTCAGATGCAGATAAGCAAGTGGCTCTAGAAGCCCTTAAAGCTGCAGAATTCAAGCCAGAAATAGATATGGGTTCTGGGCAAATTATGGTGCCTGAAAATAAGTACCAAGAAGCAAAATTATTAATAGCTTCAAAAGGATTGCCAAGATCAGAAGCACAAGGAATTGATGGCCTTAAAGATATGCCAGCAATGACCACCAGTCAGTTTATGGAGCAAGTTAGATATAACAATGCCATGGAGCAAGAGCTCTCAAGAAGTATTTCTCAAATCTCAGGTATCCGATCAGCTCGTGTTCATCTGGCTTCGCCTAAGCAAAGTATGTTTGTTAGGGATAGAGTGCCTACAAAGGCCTCAGTTGTAATTACACGTGCACCTGGTAAATCGATATCATCAGCCAACGTACAAGCCATCATTCAATTGGTTGCATCGAGTGTGCCGTATCTGGCTCCAGAAAATGTGTCAGTTGTTGACAATTTTGGAAGCTTGATGAACGAGATGCTGGTCGAGCAGCCTTTGGGATTAACTTCTGCTCAGTTGCAACAAAAACAACAAATGGAAGATTTGTACAGAACACGATTGATCCAATTATTGGCACCAATTGTAGGAGAAGCTAACGTAAGCGCTCAAGTCAGCATGTCTTTGGACTTTAATCAACAAGAAATAACGACTGAAGATTTTGATCAAAAAGAAAAGGGTCCGAAGACACGGTCAGAGTTGTATGTAGAAGATAGGGCTACTTTTAAAGATGCTGTAGGTATTCCAGGATCATTGTCAAACACACCTCCCAATCCCCCACAAAATCCATCTGCAACACCTGATACTTCTGCGGATATCAGTAAAGGACAAACTGAAAAAGGTATTCAAACGATCGCAAGAAGTACAAAAAATTATGAATTAGATCGTTCAGTTCGTCACGTTAAAAGTGCGATGGGAACTGTTCAAAAAATTGGCGTGGGCGTTTTGATCAACGAAAGACCCATACCTGCTGGAATGAAAGTGGAAAAGCCTGCAGATGGTGCTGCTCCCATGACGACTATTCCTTATACCCAAGAAGAATTGGATCGATTGAATCAGCTGGTCAAAGGTGCTGTAGGTTTTAGCGAAGAGCGAGGTGATGTAGTGACTGTGATTTCTACACATTTTGAACCGCAAGTTGACCCGGATGCAGTCCCTTGGTACAAAGACGAGACAGTTGCCGGTGTAGCCAACAGCACAGTCATTGCCGTACTATTTCTGCTCTTTTTAGTGGTTGTTGTGCGTCCCATGGTCAAGAAGTTGACTACCCCTGCGTTTGACGCTGCAGCCATGGCGGCATCAGCTGCTGAGGCTGCTGCTAGAGAAGCTGCAGCTGCAGAGAAAATCAAGTCTGAACGAATTGCTGAGGCAGTCGCAGCAGCAGCTGCAAAGGTTGTTGCTGATAGAGCCGCAGCTGAAGATGCTGCAGAAAAGGAAAGAGTACGCTTACTGGAAGAAGCTCGATTGAATGCAGAAGCAGAAACTGAAGCTCGTATGAAAAAAGAGGCAGAAGAGGCTGAAAGACTCAAGGCGGCTGAGGAGGGTCTAAGTGAAGAAGTCGAGATGGAAGAAGGGGAGACATTGGAAGAAATAAAGGCCAGAATGTCAGCCCACAAGCCCAAAAAACCAACAATTTCAGCTGATATGCTCGATACAGCCAACACCTATGATGATAAAGTGGCTTTGATCCGAATGATCGTCTCTGAAGAAAATACCAGAGCCAGGATGGCCAGTGTGCTCAAAAATATGATTCGAACATAATTCGTTTGAAGTTGAATAGGCTAAAAATGAACACATCTCATAAAGAACTTGTAACTGGAGCTAGAAATGGCTGAGAAAATGAATGCGACGTCCCAAGCAAACTGGTCGCCAGCTCTTCGAGAAGAGATGGCTGCGATGACCTCAACTCAAAGGGCGGCAGTTTTGATGCTTCTATTGGGTGAAGATCAAGCTGCGGACATTGTCAAATATCTAAATCCCAAAGAAGTGCAAGCCTTGGGAGCAGCCATGGTCGCTGCGGCAGAGCTATCACAAGAGGCCGTTAATGTGGTTTTGGATGAATTTGTCGACTTACTTAAAAAACAAACCAGTTTAAGTTTGGGCAATACAGATTATGTTGAAAATGTGATGAAAAAAGCATTGGGAGACAGTAAAGCGGCTTCAGTGCTTAATCGCATCATGCCCAATCAAGCCACCAAAGGTTTGGATATTTTAAGCTGGATGGATGCAAGATCAATTGCAGACATGATTCGTACAGAGCATCCACAAGTGATTGCCATCATTTTATCAATTCTTGAGTCGAATGTTTCTGCTGATGTGCTGTTGTATTTGCCACCGGATATTAGACCTGAAGTCATTCAACGAGTTGCAAGTTTGGATACCGTACAACCATCTGCCATGGCTGAATTGGAAACCATCATGCTGGCCCAATTCTCCAAAAATTCGTCGGCAAAATCATCGAGTTTCGGTGGTGTTCAAGCCGCCGCAAAAATAATGAATTTGACCAAAACCGGCCTAGAAGCGGAAATTATGAATGGGCTGTCTGAAATTGATTACGACTTGATGCAAAAAATTCAAGACTGTATGTTTACATTTGATAATTTGGCAACTGTGGACAATAAAGGAATTCAAGTGCTCATGCGCAATGTGGAGCCAGATCAATTGATGGTGGCTTTGAAAGGTGCAGCTGATGAGGTTAAAGAACGCTTCCTAAGTAATATGTCAGAGCGCGCTCGTGGAATGTTTGTAGATGACATGGAGGCCAGAGGTCCTGTGCGTATTGCTGATGTGGAGGATGCACAGAAGAAAATAATGCGACTGGCAAGAAAGCTATCGGATTCAGGCGAGCTAATGCTTGGAGGGGCAGATTTTGTTTAAGCAAAGCATACCTGCAAGCCCATCCAATGAATTCAATGCGAACCCCTTATTGTTCAAAGAAGAGGTTCCAAGCAACGAATTCAGCGCGAGAAATTGGGCCAATGCTCCACGGGTGGAGTATGAAAGTACGCTGTATAGAAAAATGGCCCCCCCAAGAACTGCTCGTGTCGTAGATGATTCTTCCGGGTTTAAGTTGGAAACCTATGGCGCAAAGCAAGAGGATGTTCCTGCCGTCAATCATCCCGCTAAGTCAAATGACATGGGTGTTGAACTTGAGGTTGATTTATTGCCGAACGAGGATCGTCCTAATATAAACGATGTGAATATTAAAAATGAACCATTGAAGGCAATGGATTTTTCGGAAAAGACTCATCTAGAGGCTGATAAGTCACTGGAGGCAGGTGACCAGTCAAATTTTAAAACATCCGAAGATGTGGATGTTGTTGAAGCCAAGTCGACAAATGAATTGCACTCATCAACCGATGCAGATGAGGTTGGCGCTATAACATTAGACAATAGTCATCACGAAGAAGTTGAAATCAATAAATCTCAGACTGCACTGAAAAATGAGAACAATGAAAATGTAGATGATCAGTCTGTAGGAAACAAAGAAATTTCAGAATTGTCAAATTTAAATGTTGGTGATACCAATACAAATGCATCAACCAGTTTACAAAATGAAATTGCAACGCAAGAGTCTTTGCTAGAGCTATCTTCATTGAAAACGCAGTTGGAATTAAAGAATAAGGAATGGGATGAAGAAAGATCTCAATTGAACCAAAAGATTCACGAGATTCAAGATAGTCTTGCCTATAAAGAAAATGAGTACGCTAGCAACCTTCAACGTATTGAAGACAACTCAAATGAGAAAATAAACTCACAGTTAGAAATCCTAAAAGAAGTTACAAGCCGAGTTGAAGAATTTACAAAGTCTCCAGATCGTTTGTTTGAGCCGGTGAAACGCTTGAGCATGCACATTGCCGAGCAGTTGGTCTTGGCTGAATTAAATCTGTCAGGTAGTTCCATCGAAAGATTGATTCAACGCTGCTTGGATGAACTGTCGAATCGCTCAGAGCCATCAGTTATTGTAGAGCTCAATATCCAAGACAAGGATAGGCTCGAGGAGATGTCCGGTGACGTCACTGGCCATATACAGCTGAGAGGCGTACCTGGATTGCAAATTGGTAGCGTACGGGTCATCTCAGATGATACTCAAGTTGATGACCTTATTACCAATAGGCTCGAAGGCATGGCTCATAGCTTGTTAGCCCAGCCAGAAATATGGCGTGAAAAGTCACCTTTTTTCCGTCAACCTCTCGCTCAGCGTGATTCTGAAGTTCAGGATGTTCGCCAGCGAATTGCATCATCAGATGATTCATTTGTGGAGAATTTTAATGATTGATTGGATCAATGCATTATTGAGAGCGGTCATGTGTTTGGGTTTTTTGATTTTTGTGGTCAAACCCATGCTCATGGTATTTACTCGACGTGAGTTCAATCATATTGAACTTGAAGATGCTGCACAAAGTTCAGTCAATTCAGCATTTCAAGCTTGGAGAGTAAATCACGGTGCTCATTATTATGATAATCCTGAATATGCTGAGATGATGGCGTCCAATCCGAACTTGGAATTGCCCGATTTATCCAAGCCACCCGAACTATTGCCAGCACCAGAAGTTACCGCAGTAGTTGCAGAAGAGCCGAGCACGCTTGAAGTTGCCACCAATGAAAATCTGGCAGAAAGCACAATTGAATCCGAAACTGCACAGACTGTAGCTGTAGTCGACTCGGCGCAAAATGAAAACAAAGTCAAAGAACTTGATCCTGCTGAAGAAGAGCAATTTGAGGAGGGTAGCATGGAAGCTATGAAGTCAAAGTTGGCAGCCGAAAAGAAAAAGAAAAAGTCTCAAAGTGTCCCGCCTGAGCTCTTAGACAACGCCAACACCTATGAAGACAAACTGATGGTTGTCCGAATGATCACCGAGCAAGACCATGGACGAGTAGCTGCTGTGCTCAAGAAAATGATACAGGGTGGGGCCTAAATGAACGCTGTTAACCTGGACTTTGTGCAAGAGGTAGAGCAATGCATACCCAGGTTGCGTGCGCCCCAACCGCAAAGAACCGGAACGCTTGTGAGGTTGGTTGGCATGACCCTCGAGACTCGAGGCATCATGGCTCCGCTAGGAGCCTGTTGCGAAGTATTAGGTCAACGCGGCCACCGTATAGAAGCCGAGGTGGTTGGTTTTCAAGACAAAACTTTATATTTGATGCCGTTCAATGATCCAGTGGGCGTTGGCCCTGGTGACATGGTGCGAGTTCTCAGTCATTCATCGCAAGTTTTATTGGGTCCTGAACTATTGGGTCGTGTGATTGATGGAAGAGGTCAGCCGCTTGATGGAAAAGCCGCACCACAATGCAAAGATTCTTTGGCATTGATGGGAAGGCCACTTAATCCTATGGAACGAGGTCCTATCCACGAAGTACTGGATGTGGGTGTCAAGGCGATCAATGGTGTACTCACTGTTGGGCGTGGTCAACGCATTGGTTTGGTTGCAGGATCAGGCGTTGGTAAAAGTGTACTTTTGGGTATGCTCACTAGGTTTACCAAAGCCGATGTCGTCGTAATTGGTTTGATCGGTGAGCGAGGACGTGAGGTTCAAGCTTTTATCTCTGAATCATTGGGAGAGGAAGGTTTGGCAAAATCAGTGGTTGTTGCCGCTCCTGCCAATGTTTCCCCTGTTTTGCGATTAAAGGCGACTCACATGGCTCATGTGATTGCCGAGTACTTTAGGGATCAGGGTAAAAATGTATTGCTTCTTTGTGATAGCTTAACTCGTGTTGCTCATGCTCAGCGTGAAATTGGCTTGGCCATTGGGGAGCCACCAACAGCTAAGGGTTATCCTCCTTCGGTTTTTGCGCTTCTTCCGAATTTGATTGAACGAGGCGGAGTTGGTCGAAATGGTTTTGGATCCATTACTGCCATTTATACGGTTTTGGCCGAAGGTGATGATGCGTCAGACCCCATTGTTGATATTGCTCGAGCTTCATTGGATGGTCAAGTAATGCTATCTAGAAAATTGGCAGACTCAGCTCACTATCCTGCAATTGATCTCAACGGTTCAATTTCGCGTTTGATGCAATCTTTGTTGGATCCTGATGATTTGAAACAGGCCAATAAACTCAGACGACTTTGGTCCCTATACCAACAAAATGTAGATTTGATTCAAGTCGGTGCGTATCAAAGTGGTTCCAATCTGGAACTCGATGAGGCAATCCGACTACGTGAAAAAATAGTTAATTTTCTGCGCCAAGACATGAATATTGGTCAAGATTATGAAAAAACACGCGAGGAGCTGAGGCAACTGATGACGCAATGAGTATGTCTTCAGACCGATGGTTACCTATTTATTCCTGCAAATATGAGTGAAAGCAATCAAGATGAAACCCCGTGAATGCTGGACAGTTTTAGCCAATAAAGCCCAAGATAAAGTCACTGAGGCTCAAAATCAGGTCCAAAAAGCCCATGATGTTTTGGAGAAGTTGCTAGCTAGTCGTCATCGTATCAATGTCATGGTCGATGAATATACGCAAAAGTCACAAGCCTTAGAGCATGGTGTTCATACTGTATCTCAGAGCATTAACTCTAGGCAATTCATCGCGCAACTTTTACAGTTGATCCAGAGATTAGAGCTTGATATAGGACAAGCACGCGTCAACTTAGACAATGCCAAGCAAGCGGTGAAATTGATGGAATTAGAGCGATTGAAAATGCAGTCTTTGGTTGAACAAGATTTGAAAGCTGTGCAAACATACCACCGCAAAGAAGAGCAAAAGCAAATGGATGCCTTGGGGTTGAGCCTCTTCAATGTTAAATCCACCCAACTTAAAGCAGCATAGACATCGGCATTGAATCAATTTCGAGTCTTCAAATGTTTTCACAAAACTTTTCATCACCAAAAGCTCTTAAAAAGCATGCAACTCTTCCAAAAAAGGGAGCAGTTGTTAAAGCAACTGTTGACGACAATTTTAATCAAATTATTTCACTTCATCAAAATGGGTTTTTAGAAGAAGCTGAAATTAAATATAAGCAATTTCTGTACAAGCATCCTATGAATGCCGATGCTCTTCAACTCTTGGGCACTTTATACGCTCAAAGAATGCAGCATGCAGAGTCTTTGATTTATTTCAATCAATCTCTTGCCATCAATCCCAATCAAGCCACGGTTCTGAACAATTTAGGGAATGTTTATTCAGACCAAAAAATGTACGAACTGGCGTTAGAGTGTTTTGACAAGGCAATAAAACTTCAACATAATTATTCACAAGCCTGGCACAACAAAGGGAATGTGTATTTTGAAGTTCAAGAATACTTGAAAGCAATGGATTGCTATCAATTAGCGATCCAATTCAATCCAAATGATTCACAAAATTTCAACCATCTTGGCAACGCTCAGCAAAAGTTGTCTATGTATGATGAGGCGTTGAAAAGTTATCAAATTGCAATAAAATTAAATCCAAGCAATCCTGAGGTTTTTAATAATCAGGGTGCGCTTTATCAAAGGCTGTCTCAATTTGAATTGGCGCTGTTGAGTTTTAACCAAGCGATTCAATTGCATAACGGTAATGCACAAGCGCACTATAACCGAGGCCTGGTTTTAAAGGAGCTCAATCGTATCCAAGAAGCGGTTGATTCCTTTTGCTTTGCTATAGAAATCAAGCCTGATTATTTTGAGGCGTATAACAATTTAGCAAATGTATTGAAAGATGAAAACGACTGGGAGCGTGCCTTCACTTTGTATTCAAAAGTGATCGAGATGAAGCCTGATTTTGCCCAAGCTTACTACAATCGCGGTATTATTTTGCAAGAGTTCAATGAGCTTGATCAGGCGGTGTTGAATTATGAAGTCGCTTTGAGTCTTGAATCTGACTATGCAGACGCCCATTTGAATCTGGGTTTGGTATGCTTGATGTTGCAAAATTATGCCAAAGGTTGGTCTCACTATGATTGGCGTTTTAAGTCTGAGCGATTCTCTACCAAGAGTTTTGAATCGATTCGCCCCCAATGGAATGCTTCTATTGAAAATCCTTCCCCCAAGCGATTGTTGATTTGGTCAGAGCAAGGTGTCGGGGATGAGTTGATGTTTTGCTCCTTGTTGTCCGAATTCGTGTCTCAATTGGAAAACACCTCAGTCCAAGTTCAAGTAGATGAGCGCTTGTTGCCATTGATGCGCAGATCCATCAACAATGTTGAATTTATTTCAAAAGATCAAAAGCTAAGCGACCACAATTTTGATGAACAAATGCCACTTGGTCATTTGGCCGCTTGTGTGAGACCAAGTCTGGAATCATTTTCGAGGCAAAAACCATCTTTTCTTTTGCCAGATGTGATTAAAACGGAAAGATTAATTGCTCAGTTAAGACCACAATTGGGGCTTGAAAAAATCTCTGAGCAAGATCATCAAGATCATCAAGATCATAGGCTGATCGGTATTTCATGGCGAAGTAGCGCTCCAAAAAACGGAAAGCAAAGAAGCTTGACTTTGCAAGAGCTGGCGACTTCTCTTCACTCACCTCGGGTCAGACTCATTTCCTTGCAGTACGGTGATGTTCGCGATGAGATTGAGACCTGTTATAAAAAAACAGGTATTCAAATTGAAGAAGTCACATCCGTGGATAATTTCTTCAATCTTGATGGCTTGGCATCTCTGATGCACGTTTGTGATGAAATTGTGTCTGTAGACAACGCCACAGTTCATTTGTCAGCATCCTTGGGTTTGAGGACCAAAGTGCTGTTGCCCTTTCACCCAGATTGGAGATGGGGGCTGTCGACTTCAAAAAGCGTTTGGTATCCGAGTGTCGAATTGTTCCGTCAAAACGTACCTGGTGACTGGCTATCCGTTTTGCTTGATCTTGAAAATTCTTTGAAAATTGAAGTTCAGCTTTGAATATTAAACTGATGAATTTTTTTACTCGTTGATCTGAGTGAACGATGCGATTAAGAAATGACAGTACGCTGGTTTGAAATACCAAGGAATCAATTGACAGGATTGATAGGCTGAAAAAACCTCCGTACTCAAGTGATCTTGCCATTCTCCTGTCGCATTGACTTGATTCAGTAGAATTTGTGTGCCTACATCAAACCCCATCTCTTTGTTATTCAAAATCAAGGTATTGGGGTCCGTGTTTTCTGTCTCTTTCGCTTTTCCGAACGCAATAGAATTGGCGTTGTCCAATAAAAAACTTGTGCTTGGCGGTTGAGCCAAAGATTCATCGACCGGACCAGAGAGCCAATCATGAATACTGCCCCAGTGACTATTCTTTAAGATTACTTTAATGTGCTTGAGTTGACGCAGGACCAAGTCTTCGTCTTTGAGCTTAAAGCATTGCTGACCCAATACATTGTCAAACCAAATGAATGATTGGGGATATTCTTTGATCAGCAGCGACAACTCTCTTATTCCATCTCGTCTCTCAAATCCCCATGCCGTGCCTGATTTTCTGAGCGCTTTACCATGGTTGATATAAAAAAACAGAGGAGCCAAGGGATCGATATCAATCATTTTGATTTTTTTGAATTGAGACAGCCATGGACTTGACATCATCCATCCTGCACTGCCTCCAATCAATAGCAATTCGGATTGGCTGACTTGGTGACGCATGAGAAAATCATCGATGCTCTTTTGTGTTGGTTCCCAGCGTTTTCTGGACAACCATGCACTCATGTGCCAAGACAATCCCCCTGTTTCTTGGGCATGCAGTGCGTCTTTTAGCCAATCGAGCGCGATTCGACCCAAAGAGTAGCCTTTATCGGTCACAGGCAGCCTTGCGAATATTGACCAAAGGTGTTTGGGGTGCAATAGGCTGCCATGTGTCCATGACTCCCTCGCTCTCCAAGGTTTGCCCTGAGAGTCTGCTTCCACTGTGCCAAGAAACGGAAAGTGTTTTCACCATGCCAGTTTGGCAGTTGAACTGAAACAAAGAGCGAGTTGAGCGAAAAGTTAAGCCTCGCGATGTCTTTTGAGGTTCTCTGTAGTCGAGCATGGTCCAAGCTTGGCGCAAATGGCTGTTGCTTGGATCGGGCTTGGTAATACTTTGCACATCGATGTAAAAAACCCCCAGATCCATCAGGCCAACGGACTCCCAGTCACTTGCCCAGAGGTTGGAACACAAGAAGGTCCCGGGAATCAAGATCCATATTCCTTTTAGGAAAGGCCGTAGGGCATTTTTAAGCTTATAAAGTGCAAAAAATCTCATGTTTTGGTGCCCCATGCGCGATAATCCATTCAAATCAATTGTCGACAGAAAATGGCCTTGAATCCATCTGACTTTTTAGACTTCTTCAACCTCAAGTGGGTCGGTCTATTACTTTCGATGGATTTTTACCCATTTTTTCTGAAAATTACCCTCTTGCCCCTGAATATTTTGGAAAGGGCCTATGGAAAACCATGAATTGGGCCGTTTTGCCCTGAGTACCATTGGCGTGTTGATTTTGTTGGCTGCTTTTTTGTGGTGGTTTCAACAACGAAAGGGGCAACCTTTCGGTAAATTGATGGACAAGAGAATCAAAGTTTTAGAGGTCTATCCTTTGGGGTTGAAGCACAAAATGATGTTGCTTCAAGTCGATGATCAACGCATTTTGGTGGCGGTCAATCCCCAAGACATTCGTACATTGCACACTTGGACGGGACAGGAAAGCGTAGTTGCACCAAGCGACTTCGCTGAATCGGCAAAAATTGGCATCCCTTGAAACTGGGGAGTTGATGGTGCAAAGCCTGGTCAAGTGATTGAGCGTTATCGGGGAATTTTGGTTTATTTTGTCTGACTTTTGTATCGGTTTGTAAAGCCAAAGACCAAGTTGAAAAGGGTGGCAGGGATGAATGAATTTCGGGGTAATCTAGTGTTGACTCAATGGCTGAGTTTATTAAAGCTCAAATTAAAAGCGCTTTGTACGCACGTGAAGCTTGTTCATGAAAGTGAAGTGCTGGAGCCTGTGTCATCTGTTGGGTCTGTCAGGTCTCCCTATGCTTGGCTCAAAAGTCCAATGACACTGGGCCTCGGTGTCGTACTTTGCCTGGTCTTTTTCTCTCAACTCTCCATGGCACAAGGTTTACCCATGGTCAATGTGACTGGAGGCAAGAACGGACAGCAGTACAGCTTGACACTTCAACTGTTGGCTTTGATGACCACCTTGTCGTTGTTGCCATCAATGTTGCTCATGATGACTTCGTTTGTTCGGATCATCATCGTGCTCTCCTTGGTTCGTCAGGCTTTGGGAACAGGTCAAACTCCGCCCAACACGGTGTTGGTGGGTTTGGCTTTGTTCTTGACCTTGTTCGTCATGTCCCCTGTGTTCGATGACATTTATAACAACGCTTTGTCACCTTACATGAATGGCAACATGCCTTTTGAGAAAGCTTTGGGGATTGCGGAAAAGCCAATTCGTGACTTCATGATGCTGCAAACCCGTGAAGATGACATCAATATGTTCATGCAAATTGCACAGAAAAAAGAAGTGGTCAGTGCCGATGATGTGCCTTTCACCACATTGATGCCCGCCTTTATCACCTCTGAGCTTAAAAGCGCATTCACCATTGGCTTCATGATCTACATTCCATTTGTGGTGATCGATTTGATCGTGGCCAGTGTCTTGATGTCCATGGGTATGATGATGCTTTCTCCAATGATCATCTCGATGCCTTTCAAATTGATGCTTTTCGTCTTGGTGGATGGTTGGACTTTGCTCATGGGGTCCTTGGCATCGAGTTTTGTATTCAAGTAACAATTGAGTCTGAGGAGGATATTGCATGGACACAGCGATGGTCGTGGATTTAGGGCGTCAAGCATTGTGGATGACCATGCTCATTTGCGCGCCCATGTTGGGTGTCGCCTTGGTGGTGGGTTTGTTGGTGGGTATATTTCAAGCGGCCACCTCCATCAATGAGCAGACCTTGAGTTTCATCCCCAAGCTCATCGCTTTGGGACTCACCATCAGCGTATTGGGTGGGTGGATGATCAATACCTTGGTTGACTACACGAAAGTCATTTTTGGTCGAATTCCTACATTGTTTGGCTGAATAACGATGAATTTCCTTGCTGCCAATTTGGTTGAACAGTTTTATTCAATGATCTGGCCTTTGTTGCGCATTTCTGCATTTTTGACCTTTGCGTCGATTTATTCGGTCAGAGCGGTGAATTTACGAGTTCGTATCACTTTGGCATTGGCGTTGACAGTATTTTTGGTATTTCAGTTGCGCATGGAGTTGCCTCGAATTGACCCATTGAGCTTGCTGGGCTTGCGAGAAATATTCAATCAACTCTTCATTGGCTTCACGTTGGCCATGATCATGCAACTGGCCACAGCCAGTTTGGTGGTGGCTGGCCAAGTGATTTCAAATTCCATGGGCTTATCCATCGCCAATTTAATCGATCCAAATCTGGGCAATGTTCCCTTGACATCACAATTTTTAACCATCCTGGGTACCCTGATCTTTCTCACCACTGGGGGAGATTTGATCGTGTTTGGTATTTTGCTAGATTCATTTCAGCATTTTCCCATTGGTCAAAATATCTTCTCCCAAGATTTGATGGGCAAGATGACGGCTTGGAGTTCCATTGTTTTTGTGGGTGCTGTTTTGGTGTCTTTGCCCGTCATGATCACGCTATTGTTTGTCAATATTGGTCTTGGATTTGTGACCCGGGCCGCACCGAGTTTGAACATTTTCTCAGTGGGATTCCCCGCCATGATGTTCACAGGCTTTATTATTTTGTGGCTTGCCATCCCCAGTATGCTTTCTCGCGTGGATTGGCTTTGGGTGCAGACCTTTAATCAAATGCGTGACTTGATACTTCAGGCAAGATGAGATCATGGTTGATGCAATGATGCAATGATGCAACAGGAATAATGTAAATGGCAGAAGAGAGTTCCTCAGAAAAGACAGAAGAACCGACGTCGCGGCGACTTGAGAAAGCCCGTGAAGAGGGTCAAATTGCCCGTTCGCCTGATCTCTCTACGGCGGTGGTGTTGGTCACGGCCACCCTGATTTTTACTTTTGCCGGCCATTGGATGTTCTTAAAAATGGGGCAGCTCTTTGTGTCCCAATTGGAATTTGATCGAAAAATATTGGACAAGTCTGAGCTGTTGCCTGCCCATTTGGGGCAATCTTTGTTTGATGGCTACATGGTGATCTTTCCGTTCATGATTGCCTTGGCTGTGTTGGCCATCTTGTCCACCGGTTTGACTGGGGGATTCATTTTTTCTGCAAAATTGTTGGTCCCCAATTTCGCCAAGCTCAACCCCATGTCAGGGTTGGCCAGAATTTTTGGTACGAAAGCTTTGATTGAACTTGGCAAGTCGATTTTGAAGTTTTCGGTGGTGGGCGTGATTTTGTTCTTCACTGTGATGAATAACGTTGAAGGCTTGTTGAACTTAAACCGCATGGAGCTCAGCGTGGCGGCCAAGCAAGCGGGTTCAATGATTGTGGATGCCTGCTTTTGGATGTGCATGGGATTGGTGTTGATTGCCTTGGTGGATGTGCCTTTGCAGATTTATCAAGTCAACAAACGCCTGAAAATGACCAAGCAAGAGATCAAAGACGAGATGAAAGACCAAGAGGGACGTCCTGAGGTCAAGGCTCAGATTCGCAGGCGACAAAGAGAAATGGCCAATAATCGAATGATGGCCAAAGTCAAAGACGCCGATGTGGTCATCACCAATCCACAGCATTTTGCCGTCGCCTTGCAGTACGATCCCACCTCAGATGGTGCTCCCATATTGCTTGCCAAAGGAGCCGATGAGGTTGCTAGAAGGATCAAAGAAGAGGCTGTAGCTCATGGGATTGAAATTTTCGAGGCACCTGATTTGGCCAGAGCCCTTTATTTCACGACAAAACTTGACGCTGTAATTCCCGAAGGTCTGTACCATGCTGTGGCCCAAGTCATCGCTTATGTGTTCAGTTTGAACGACGCGTATTCGAAATCACAAAAATACACCAAACCCAGCCCCAAAATACCAGACAATATGCTATTTGATGAAAATGGCTTTTTGCGAGCACAATGAAAGCATCTAAAAGGTTGATGAATTGAAGGATTTTTTCCAAAGCCCTAGTGACAAGCTGCGTTTAGAGATCATGCTCAAGTCATTGAGCCAAGGGGATCTCAACTTGGCCATTTTGGGTGACGATGAAGTCGCTTTGTCCTACTATGCTCGGCGTATTTTTGAGCATTTGAAAGCACAAGATCAGGTGCAAGTGGACCTGTGCTTATCGGCCGATTCGGAAAAATTGGTTCAGCGCTTCAATCAAATTCTCTCTGAGTTGACTCTTGATGAGGCAATGAGCAAGAATCAAATGGCGCCGATCCGTCGCTTTCTGATCTTTCCTGACACCCAATATATTCAAGACTTTGATTTGCAACTCTTGGCGCGTTTGGTCAATGGGCTACCAGCCAGCAATATCCATGTCATTTTGTTGTTCAATTTGCGCGAGCCTTATGAAAAGAAATTGAGTGTTTTTGGCAAGAGTTTGATTCAATGGGTGCTTGAAAAGGAAAGCAACCATGCGATGGGCTCCTTTGGAGATGAAGCCCAGGAGGGTTCAACCTCTCGCAAAGAGCCTTCAATGAACGCCCCTATCAGCGCCAAAGAATTGAAAGCAAAAAGTGGTTGGTCCTCCGATGTGGATTTGACCTTACCCAGTTCTGTCCAAGAGGCGGGAAGAATTGAGCCAGGACTCTCTGAGGCCGAGTTGTTGCAAGCGGTGCACGATGTGGAGTCTGAGCTCAAGCGGCAAGATGCTCTCCAAGTCGATGAGGTTGGAACAATCGAACCCAAACCCAAATCCAGCCGTCTTGGCTGGGGTTTGTTGGTGGGCTTGTTGCTTTCCATGGGTGCTTTGGCCAGTATGTACCGTGATGTGATCATGCAAGAAGTCAAGAGCATGCAAGATTACCTGAGCACTCCTCAATGGGATAAGTCACCCAAAAAAGATGGTGCTGTCTCTGTGAAGTCCGCCAAGGAAGTCCAGGTGTCCACCAAGGATGCCGCAGAAGCCAAAGAGGCGGATAAACCTGCGTCAGAAGCGCCTGCGGCGCCAGCGCCGGTCGTGAAAGAAGGCGCAGAGCCCAAGGTCCAATCTCCCAGTAGCCCCCACCGAGGCGTCAAGGTTGACGATTCCTTGATCCCGGAAAAAGAGGCGATTTTGTCGCCTGCGAAAGAATCCAAAGAGACCGTGGCCTCTAAGCCCCAGGCCAACAAGGATGTTGGCAAAGATGCGGTCAAGGATCTGGCCAAGCCAGAGGCCGCCCTCAAAGAGCCACCGCTGAAAATACCTGTATTAAAGGACAGCTTTCCAGCTGTAACGCCCACTCCGGGCGTTAAACCTGCGCTTGTCGCTGCGCCTTTGAATGAGCAAGTTTCACCGCAAAAAACAGCAAAGCCCAACGCCACGCCGCCTGAAGCCTCCGCCAAGCAAGCCGTCGTGACGCCAACACCTGCATCAACGCCTTCCCCCGCTGCTGTGCCCAGCAAAGAGACTGCCTCAGACAAGCCCATTGGCAAAAATGAGTGGGTCAATGCTTTGTCGGACAAGGCGTGGGTGCTTCAACTCGCGGCCATGCCCACCAAGGCCGAGATTTTGGAGCTCAAAGGTAAAACACCGGCTTTTGAAGGTGCGCAAGTCTTGCTCACCAGAAATCCACAAAGCAACAAGCCCTATTTCATTTTGGTTCGCGGGCCATTTGCTAGCAAAGAGGAGGCTCAAGGCGTCATGCAAAGCAATGCGGCGCTGGCAAAAGCTTGGCTCAGAAGTGCCAAATCTTTGAAAATTCAGTTCAAGACCAATTGACAATGAGTTTGATTCGGCTTTTCTTCATTGGCGGGCTTTGCTCCATTCAAGTTCTGTAGAGCCTAGGTCGATTCAATTGCAATGCTGAGCGTCCAAAACGATATTTTTTCAATATCATGGAGGAGCCTTTAAAGCAATTCAATGCGGGAAAGGCTCAAAAGGGGGCTTCTCAAGGATCAACTCTTGAGTTCCCTGGACATTGGCGAATGTGGTGGGTGGCTGTCGCTTGGATCAATCCTGAAATTTTCAGGGTCTTGGTTTCTTTCAGTCTTGTGCTTAGTTTTCTTAAAGGATAGCCAGTGTCCACGGAGTCAACAACCAAAGATTTGGATCATCCCAGTGATCACCATGAGGCGCACCATTCCAAAGGGGCTACTTTTGAGGATCCCTTGGGCAGCACGACCATAGAAGAGGGTTCTCACACCCACGGCGCTGAAGTTCAGTCTGTGGCCATGCTCGAAGGTGCCCAGGAGTCTTCTGCAAGACAACCGTCACCTGGCGAGAATTCACTCTTGGCCTCTGATTCTGTTGGCCCAGCTGGCCTGACACTCTCCCTTGATGGACTGAACAATACTCAAGTTACGTCTGACAATGCCGATCAATGGATTGAGGAGATCAAAATCCGAATTGACAAGCTTCGTCAAGATGTGGACGAACTCAATGCCAGACTTGATCGCTTCAAACGCCCTGTTGAGAAATAAGCCTCGTGGCATTGTGCTCTGGCTTTTTGTCATAGCATGGGGTTTGACTTTGGTCGAAAGTGAGTGCTCACTCCATGTTGCACTTTCCTTGAATTGAGATCAATCGAACATTTCATCACCTTTACCTGCAAAGCAAATTCAAATGAGCTCAGATACTTTCACACCTGAAGAGGCCCACGAAGAGTCTGCTGTTGCCGTGGCTGAAGATCAAGAGAATTTTGACCTCTCACAAGTTGCAGCTGAAATTGAGGCATTGCAGTCCAAGTCTTTGGATAGCAATGAGTTGGCCAAGCAGTTGGAGGATTTGACGGGTGTCGTGCTCAATTCGGCGGAAGCCTCAACGAGATCGGCCTCAGTTGCAGCCGATGTAAGTGGTGACATGCAAAAAGTCATGCAAGCCATTGGCGAAGCCCACCAACGCAGTGTCAATCATTCAAGAATTTTGCTGGGCGCCATGCTGGTCTTTATCTTGATTTCGATTGGTACATTTTTTGCCATTTCTACCCGCATGCGGCAAAACATCATCCAGCTTGACACACTTTCAATGGCCGTGGGCAAAAGGGTGGTGGATCTGGATGCAACCTTGGGCTCATTCACCGAATCAACCCAATCTTTTAGCGAGTTGACTGAGAAGCTCGAAAGCTTGCATGAAACCCAGGGCAAACTCGACAAGCGCATAGAAGAAATGGGCAAAGTTGTGATGGAAGTGCCCAAGCAAGTGGGAGAGCAATCGAATAAATCCCTGGCAGAAAAACTGTCTGCCTTGGACAAGCAACTTCAAGCGTTGGATAGCAAACTAACAGCCCTGAGCAACCGACCACAGCCCAACTTGGCTGCATCTCAGCAGTCGATGAATCAAGATATTCAAAAGCTTAAAAAAGACTTGGAAGCGTCTTCTGCCAAAGCGCATGAAGCCGCTGCTCAGGCGCAAGCTGCTGCTGCAGCGAGTGCAAAACCCAAGCCGGCCCCTCCCAAGCCTGAGGCCAAGGTGGATGCAAAGCCAGAAACAAAGCCCGACACCAAGGCCGAGGTCAAGCCCAAAGAAGCAGTGGCTGAGACGCCCCGCAGTCAACCCGTGGCCCAAGCACCCGCTGCCAACTCACAATTTCAACCCTCCAAGGACAAGGAATTGGTTTATCCCAGACCCAATTCAGGGAAATCCTCAGAGTAAGAGGCCTTCAGGAGGGGTGTCTGGAGCGCTCACGATTGGAGCGGGCATGGAGTTCACGGTGGTGGGAGTTTCCCCCCCAGTTTTTTTGCCCGCATATTTTGACGGTTGTTGGCTGCCGACTGGGCTTTTCATTTCATGAAAACTTTGCTCGCTCGAGTGTGACCAAAAATCTTGGAATACGCTGGGCCAATTCTTGTCTGAATTTTTAAAGCCCTTGGCGCTGAGCAAGGAGCCGGGTTCTATGCTTGGGATCAAGGTGGACAAGGAGTGGGCTTGAGTTTGGTTGATTCTTCTCATAAAGTGATGAAGATCAAATTCTTGCGGATCGTTCAGTCCAGTCGCTTCGGTGATTTCTTGCAAAGACTCCAAGGTGTGGTGATGAAAGTTCTTCACCCTTTGGCCCTTATCTTCCACAACCAGGGCAATTTGACGCTTGGGATCTTGTGTGGCGACGCCAGTGGGACAGTTGCCAGTGTGGCAAGTTTGTGCCTGAATGCAACCCAGGGCAAACATGAAGCCTCGTGCACTATTGCACCAATCGGCGCCGAGCGCCAAGGTCCTGGCGATGTCAAAGGCGGAGATGATTTTGCCGCTGGCGCCCACACGGATTTGGTCTCTGAGGTTCAATCCGACCAAGGTGTTGTGCACCAAGCGCAGGCCCTCTTGCATTGGGGTGCCCATGTGGTCTGAAAACTCCAGCGGTGCCGCTCCCGTGCCACCCTCAGAGCCATCGACCACGATGAAGTCGGGTTGAATGCCGGTGGTGACCATCGCTTTGGCGATGGCAAACCACTCCCAAGGGTGGCCAATGCACAATTTGAATCCCACGGGTTTGCCTTGGCTCAAGTTGCGAAGTTCTTGAATGAACAGCATGAGCTCTTTGGGGTTGGAGAACTTGGAGTGACTCGAAGGCGAGATGCAGTCTTGCCAAACGGGGACGCCCCTGGCCAGGGCGATCTCCGGGGTGACTTTGGAGCCCAAGAGGACGCCGCCATGGCCTGGCTTGGCACCTTGGCTGAGCTTGATTTCAATCATTTTGACCTGATCGCTCAAGGCTTGACTGGTAAACCGCTCGGGACTGAATCTTCCCTCCTCGTCGCGACAGCCAAAGTAGCCCGATGCCACTTCCCAGATGATGTCGCCCCCGTGTGTCTTGTGGTGCTCGGAGATCGAGCCCTCACCCGTGTCATGGGCAAATCCACCCAATTTAGCACCTTGATTGAGCGCCAAAATCGCATTGGCGCTGAGTGCACCAAAGCTCATGGCGGAGATGTTGAACAAACTCATGTCATAAGGTTTGGCGCAGTTTTTACCACCGACTTTGACCCTGAAGTCGTGGCTTGGAATATGAGTCGGGGCCATGGAGTGGGTGATCCATTCGTAGCCCATAGCATGGACATCGAGTTGCGAGCCAAAGGGCTTTTTGTCAGCTTGTCCCTTGGCTCGGGCGTAGACCAAGGAGCGCTGACTTCGTGAGAAGGGGGCAGCATCGGTATCGGCTTCGACAAAATACTGCCGAATCTCAGGGCGGATGAACTCCAACAAAAACCGCAAGTGCCCAATGATGGGATAGTTTCTTAAAATTGAATGTTGCTTTTGCGTGAGGTCATGCACCCCAATGGCAGTCAATATGCAGAATAAAAGTGCTTGAACACCGCTTTGGGAAAAAACGATGAATTGCATCAAGCTCAAACACAAACCTGCGAGCACAAGAAAAAACACGGTGTAGCGCACAGGATAGAGGCTATGGATTCGCTCAAGGATCATGGTGTGGGCTCGCTCAGTTGGTTGTTCGCCGAACAGTTGGGATGTGTACAGTGGGCGACCTCAATGGGCCGTTGGATCGAGTGTAAACCACTCCTGTGTCCAGTGTATGGCTTAAAACGCCTGGGTTGCGTTGGCCAATGGGGCTGGAGTTGATACACGCCAACACTTTGAATTCAGGCCCGTTTGAGGGACTGGCCCTTGGAGGAGCGAGGTAGGCCAAAGCTTCATGCCAATCACCTCAGGCAAGGCGAGGTCAAACTTTTTTGAGCTTATCGGCCAATTTGTGTCTTGCCAATGATGACACTTCGACTCGGAGTCTGGCAACCGAGAGTTGTCTGTCCGCGGTGTGCTGAACCTCGTCCAAGTGGGACAAAATCTGCACCCTCAAGGACTGACTCTCTTCTTCGAGAATTTTGAGCTGGGCGCGCAGTTGGCGTTGTTGCTCCATGCGTTGGCTCAACATATTGACATTGGTCGCAATGGTCTTCCAGCTCTTGGAGAGTTGGTCCTCCACCGGTTGTCTGAGTTGGTCAAACAACTCCGTGATCAAGGGGTCATCGTGCGAACTGGGGGCGCTGGTGCGTTGTTGATGGGCAAAGTTGCCACCTTGCTGGGTGGGCGTTCTTTGCGCTTGAGGTGGAGCTTGGTATGGGGACTGATGCGCACTTTGGGGCATCCGGCTCGATGCATGGAAGTCCTGGTGTGCATTGGGTCCACTCGTTTGAACACCCAGTGAAGAAGGCCTGCTCGGGGCGATGGTGTCGGCCGTTTGCAAAGCTTGAGCGTCCAAGGATTCCCAGCCCACTTCTGGCGTGTACTGCTTGAGGCCTTTGAAGGCTAGAAATTGATCTTGGTTCATGGCGAGCTTTGTTTCTTCAGCATGCATCACCCAAGGGGAGATGCGGATTGTGAGCGAGGGATGGAGAAGTTTTTGGGCAGCCTTTTACATTTTGACGGTGTTTTGACGGGTAAAGCGTTTTAAAAAGTCGGGGATGGCCAATGACACGACCGATTTGGCCTCAGTGAGGCTTTCTTGGGCTTTGCGCTGGCGGTGTCGACTCAAGATGGAGTAGGCAGCTGAAGGGGGCGTGGTGGCCAGCACATTGGGCGTTGTTCGAGCAGGGGCGGAGACCATTTTGTCGACTTGACGCTCATTGCCCATTGCAGCTTTGGACACGAGGCGAGACTTGATGGAGTTTTGCACCTGGTCTTGAGCTTGAGAGGAGATGCGAATGTCCTTGGCAGCGACCACGGCCTGGGCAAATGACAAAAAGGATTCACCACAAGCGTCAGGTAAATCCATTAGATAGCCTTGCTCATACATGTCCCGAGCTGACTGGCTCTCCAAGATGGGAGGAGCGAGCATGAAGCTCACTGGAAAGCGTTGGCGGGTGAAAATATTGGAGTTGAGTTGCTCTGACAACACCCGGGTTGGGCATACCAACAAGGCGGGTGACTTGGTGATGGCCGAATCAAATACCCAACGATGACGACTTAAAAACCCAGAGGTGGCGGCCAATTCAATCTCAGACACGGACGTGGGGACCAACACCATGTCAAACTCAAACATCAATTCTCCAGCGAGTGCATCGGTCCAAGTCAAGTCGGCCACGACGATGTCGTGACCTTGGACAGCGCGACGCAAATGCATGCGAGCTTCAAACACAGGACGATTGCCCCCCATTTCAATGGGCAAGGTCAGGTGCTGAACCAAGACCCCGACATTGGGCGCTCGCCTGAGCCAATTGCTCGAAGATCCGTGGGGGTCCCAATCGATCAAGGTCGTGCGCATGCCAAGTTGACATGATAGGAATGCCGATAAATTGGCTGCGACGGTGCTTTTACCCACACCGCCTTTTTGGCTGGTCACCAAGATTTTGAATGCCATGGCTTTATTGACTCCAAGAATTGTGTTGAATCATGCGCCTTTGCGCACAATTTCAGCCCAGACCCACCGTCATTTGAGAAACCAAATATCGGTGCCCGGGAATGGGATCGTAACGTTTTAGTTGAATAAGGCCAACTATATCGTTGTTCTTAAACAACTTATTGCTGAAGTTGGATTCTTGCTGGCGGTAAAGTCAATGCTTGTAAATTTTTTTGTATTGTGAAATTTATGACCTTGCTGATCAAACATCTTCGAGCGGTGCGCATGGCATGGCCTGATGGGTTGGAGACAGGACATCAAGAGCACTGGACGCCTCCAAGCTCGTGTCTTGTGCACTTCAGCGTGAATCGATGGATGCGCTCCAGCGCTCATCCCAATCGTGTTGGACCACATCCAAGTCCCGGCGTTGGCGTTTGGTGGGGCGGCCTTGTTGAATGCTTGAGGCGGGATCCTTGGTCATGGCGTAGTCACGGGCATTGTTGGCCCGCAGTTCAATGCTCTGAGGGGTTTCTTGGTACAAGCCTTGGGCCGTGGAGGCGGGCCCCCTCATATTGCTCAAGCCCAAAACCACCACGGTCTTTGTCTGGTGTCCTTGGCGCATCTGCACCACGTCACCAGGCTTGATTTCTTTGGAGGGTTTGGCCGTGACCTCATTGACGTGGACTCGACCTTTTAACAATTCATCGCTGGCCAAGCTTCTTGTTTTAAAAAACCGTGCGGCCCAAAGCCATTTGTCAATGCGCATCGTTTGGATTGAGGGTTGAGAGAAGATGTTGAAAAAAAGAGCAACCAGTCTCAAAATGAAGACCAACGCCCTCGGTCTTCATTATAGGGATAGACGCTCAATGCACGGGTTTGGCGGTCTGAAGGCGCTCATTGAGTGCCGACTTGATTTGCTCAAAAACATTCAACCAAGGGGACGTGGGCGAATGGGTCTCGATGGGATCCCCTTGGGGTCTGAAGAGGCGCAGGCTCGCGTACCACGGACTGTCGTTTCTACCATTGAACCAGCGCCAATCGGAACTTTTGGGGATCAAGAGCCAGGTGTCTTGGC
>CAIPFK010000209.1 GCA_903864315.1 uncultured Burkholderiales bacterium
AAATGCTTTCCTTTACTCAAAGATGCCCTACAACGCTGAGAAGGATTTGGCCCCTATTACACGTGCGGTTCAATTCAATATGGTTTTGATTACAAGAACAGAGCTGAAAACACCAACACTCAAAGATTTTGTCGCAGTGATGAAAAAAGAAGGAGCAAAGCACAATTACGCATCTGCTGGTGCAGGGGGCACCACGCACTTGGCCATGGAAAGCTTAAAGCAAGAGGCCGGTTTTGACATGGTTCATGTCCCCTACAAAGGCATTGCGCCGGCCATGCAAGACATGATTGGAGGCTCCATTGATGCCATGATCGCTGGTGCCAGCGCAGCCATTGCTCAAATGCCCACAGGAAAAGTCACCGTTCTTGCAATCGCAGGAGCCAAACGCGCAAAAGCACTACCAGATGTACCAACGTATGCGGAGGCGGGTTACCCCAACGTGGTCTCCAATTTGTACTTGGGCCTGGCTGCTCCAGCCGGGACCCCCACCGCCATCGTGAACAAGATTGCGGCCGATGTCGCCAAGGTCATGAAGGACAAAGAGGTTTTAGATAAATTTGTTGACCCTTACGGCTACGATGTGATTGCCGATACACCCAAGCAGTTCGAAGCTTTCTTGGCTCAAGACAAAGTGAGCGCGGGCAAGCGAATCAAAGACCTTGGAGTCAAGCTTGACTAATGCAACTTTAAGACAAAGTGTGAGAAGTCAGCAAAAATTGACCTCCACCTTTATCAAAACAGCCAGTCATCAAACGATCGAAGTGCTGGGCCAGTGTGGTCTTGATTGTGTGGTGATTGATGCAGAGCACGCCCCCTTTTCTAGTGAAAAATTGGACACCTGCCTCATGGCTGCAAAGGCCGCTCAGCTCCCAGCTCTGGTGAGAGTTCCCAATGCGCTTGCAAGCACACTTTTGCAAATTCTGGACATGGGCGCCAGTGGCTTGTTGATTCCTCATGCCTTGCGAGCAAAGGAGGTTCAAGAAATCATTGCCAGCACTCTTTATAAAAATGGACATCGAGGATTCTCAAACTCGCCACGGGCTGGGGACTACGGTGCTCTCGGCATGAAGGCATTGATTAAAGGGGCCGATCAAGAGACCACATTGATCTTTCAAATCGAAGACAAAATGGCCATCGAAAACATCGAAGAACTGGCCGCCATTGAGCGCGTTGATGCGTACCTCATCGGCCGCGCAGATCTGGCCGTCTCCTTGGGCGTGTTTGACGTGAATCACCCATTGATTGACTCGTCCATTCAAAGCGTTGTGCAAAGTTGCAAAAAACACAACAAAGCGGTGGGGATATTTGTCACTGAAGCCGAAGATGCTCAAAAGTGGATGGCAATGGGTGTGAGCTTCTTTATCATCGGATCCGATCAGTCCATGCTCGTCAAACAAGCAAAAACCAACATCACTTATTTTAAAAATTTAACCTAAAGGATCAACCATGACTCAAATGATCGATTGGAACTTAATTCCCAGAGAGTTTGTTCGAGAGGGCATTGAACGATGCGGCATCCGTGGTGAGAATGTCATCATGGTCATGAACTGGGTATCGCCAAAAATCCAAGTTCGCCCCCATCAGCATGACTTTGAACAAATTGCAATTTGCATCCAAGGCAAGATGGATTATCACGTTGGCGATCAGACCTTTCACATGACCCCAGGTTGCGTCGTTCGCGTACCTCCTCACACCATGCATTATGTAGAACCTGTTGGGGATGAGGTGGCCCTTAACCTAGACATCTTCTCGCCCATCAGAGATGACTACAAACACTTGGTCCAATACCAAGCGCATGAGTTTGAAAACAATTAAAGAAGGCTAAAAATGACGACTGCAAAGACAGATTGGCGCAACGCCGACCCCAGCTTATCAACTCGCTTGCTCGAAGGTGCCATCGACCTTCACTGCCACAGTGGGCCCTCCGTGATGCCTCGCTACTTTGACCACTACGAGGCCATGCAAGAGGCCTCTTCAGTTGGCATGCGAGCCTTGTTGATCAAGGATCACTACTACTCGGCAACGCCCACAACGGAACTCTTGAACAAACAGTTCTCAAGACTCAACGTCACCTTGCTCTCCGGCGTCCCTTTGAACAACACCACTGGAGGACTCAATTTATTTGCCGTTGAACATGGCATTAAACTGGGTGCCAAGGTGGTCTGGATGCCCACCTTCTCTTCCAAGAACCATCTGGATCACCACAAGCAAGACGAAAAATTCAAAGATAAATTTCCTCAAACAAAAAAAGCCATGCTCGACCCCATTCCATTGAGCGTTTTGGACACCCATGGACAACTACTCCCTGAGGTCTTGACCATCTTAGACATGATTGCCGAAGGCGACGTCGTGTTGTCTTCCGGACATTTGCACATCTCTGAGATTTGGCCCCTTTTTGAAGAGGCCAAAAAGCGTGGCGTCAAGCGCATGCTCTGCAACCATCCAACCTATGTGGTCGATGCAACGCTTGAAGACATGAAAAAGCTCGTGGGCATGGGGGTCTATGTTGAACACTCCATGTGCATGTTTGTTCCTGGCTCAAAATTTAAATTTTACGATCCTCAGCAACTCAACGAGATGATTGTGGCTGGAACGGTTGATAAAACCATTTTGGGCTCTGACTTGGGTCAATTGGGCAATCCAAAACTCATCGACGGCTTTAAAAATGTGATCGAGACGTGTTTGGATTTGGGCTACAGCGAGGCCGAGGTTAGGAAAATGACCTCT